>DASXUQ010000008.1 GCA_036504735.1 bacterium | reverse complement strand
CCTTCATCCTTCATCCTTCATCCTTCATCCTTCATCCTTCATCCTTCATCCTTCATCCTTCATCCTTCATCCTTCATCCTTCATCCTTCATCCTTCATCCTTCATCTTATCTCGGTGGCGGCAACGCCGGGAATATCCAGCGAGCCAAAGAAGTGATACGACACGCCAGCGGTAATCCGGTAAACCCGCTGGTACTCCGGATATTGCGAATAGGTGGCATTGCTCGTATAGGGAAGGGTGTCATCACTCGGCTGTCCCGCGCCCAGCCACGTGTGATGCCCCTGCAATTGCATCGCCGCGAGACTCAGACTCAGATGATCTTCAATGTAGTACGTCACTCCCAGCGACGTGTTGGTTTTCCAGTAGCCGTTCCAGCTACCCGCCCACATTTCGCCCTCGTGCCGGAAAAGCATATCTGCGCGCCATCGGTCGGTGACCATAAAGGCGGCATGGGCTTCGTTCTGCACCTGCATGTTGCGCCAGCCCGAATTGCCCTCCAAGGATGCACTTAGCATCGAGCTGAAAAGGTCTACCTGCCAGCGGGTGCCATACGGCCGATGATACTCGGCGCGCCCCCCGACCCGCAGCGTGTAATCCCCGCTCCAGTCATCGTAGCCGTCCTGATAGGAATAGTTCTGCCCCGGCATGCTCGATCCCTGCACCTCGTAATGCCTGTGATTCGAGGACTTGTATCCGTCGAGACTCGCGCTGGCCCGCACGATTGGACCGACGAAAAATCCGTTCTGGCGAAAGAAGCGGGAACGGCTTAAATCAAAGCGCTGCAACTCCTCGCCGGGGAAAAAGCGGCCCGACTCCGTATCGGCAAAGGCGGGTTCCAGATAACCTTCGGCAATCCGGTAGAGCGAATAAGCGTCCAGCGGCCGCGCTACGGCGCTGTCTGCTTGCAGAATGGACTGCACGTCGCGCCAGAAAAATTTGTCGGCGCGGTCATGCACCGTCCGGTAATAGCCGCCGGTATAAAATAGGTCCGTCAACTTCTGTCTCGTAACTCTCGAGAGCGCAGCACGCAGCGCCCCCGCACCGGCCAGCCGCTCCGCAAGCACATGTACATCATAGACAGCGGTGACGTCCCGCACCCGGCCAAAACCGAAACCAAAATCTAAGCTGGCATCGTAAACCGTCGTGCGGTACGTCGTCTCACCGCCGTCGATGCTGACTGAAGCCGAACGGGTTTCGTCCACGGAAAAGTGATTCCACTCGCCTGAGGACGATGCGCTGACCTCGAAGGCTCCGAACAGACCCCATGGCCCCATCGACGGATAGACGCGCATGTCCTCGCTCAACGCCAGATTCAGACCGACGGAGGATTGATCCGTCCGATGCCGGATGTCTCCGGAAGGGACTTCGTTGCGATAATAGTTGCCTCTTTTCTGACCCGTGGCATTCAGTTGAAGCGACAGACTCTCGCGTAAAGAATCGGAGTCGAGCAGCCAGAGACTTCTGCCCTGCACCGCGCCTTCAAGGTTGTTCAGACGATAGGAATGCGGGCCGTAGCTCATCCCGGTGTAAGAGATGTCCTGGTACCGCGTATTGAAGAACGTCCCCGACGCCGAGCCGGTCACAGTGTACAAGCGGTGCGGAGGAATGTGGAAATCGGAGAAGTCATCGGCAAGGAGGGCTGTGGCGGGTAAAAGCAAACAGAGCAGAGCCACATGGAGGGCAAAGCGCACGGGAGTCCTTTCAGGTGCGGAAAGCTGGAGCACGGTCAAATGGTGGGGCAAATCTAAAGCGTCTTGCTGATAATGGCAGGAAGTAAAGGCAGGGTTTAATAAAGCCATCGAAATCCGTGCATCTCTGCGGGCAAGACTCCTATCTTATCCAAAGTTACGCTATTCATCATCAAAAGGCAAGGGGTGAAAGGAAAAAAGCGAAAACAAGGAGCTACTGTTTCGTGGCTCCGTTTTCGCTTTTCGCCTTTTCCGCGTTTCGCTCTTCTTCCTACTTTCCCACTCTAATCACACCCGTGCCCTTAACTTTTCCACGGTCAAAGGCCAGCAGGTGATCGTTCAGATGGTCGAAATCGAACTCTTCCACTTCAGGCTTCAGATGGATCTCCGCCGCAATCTCCAGCAGTTCGCGCACATCCTCCCGCGTCGAATTGGCCACACTGCGGATCACGCGTTCTCCCCAGAGGATTTCATAGGGAAATTCCGGGATGTTGCTCATGTGAATCCCCGCCGAGGTCACAATCCCGCCACGGCGAATATGCTTGAGAGCCAGCGGGACCAGTTCACCGGCTGGAGCAAAAATGACCACACTGTCCAGTGGCACCGGCGGCGTGTCCTCCGGCCCTCCCGCCCACGCCGCTCCCAATTCCAGCGCGAACTCCTGCCCCTTCTCCCCACGGGTAATCACATAGCACTCCGCCCCGAGATGCCGGGCTACCTGAATCGTAATGTGCGCCGAAGAGCCGAAGCCATACAGACCCACTTTGCCATTCTCCGGCACCTGCGCGAGTTTCAAAGCCCGGTAGCCGATCACCCCCGAACACATCAGCGGCGCGGCATGCAACTCATCGAAATCCTCGGGTAACGGATACACAAAAGCCGCATGCGCCAGCATGTATTCCGCATAGCCGCCGTCGCAGTGCTGGCCGTTGAATTTGCCGTGATCACAGAGATTTTCCCGCTCATGGGCGCAGTACCAGCAGGTGCCGTCCGTCCACGCCAGCCACGGCGCGCCTACCCGCTGCCCCACCTTCAAACCATGAACTCCTGCGCCTAATTCATCCACTACGGCCACCACCTGATGCCCCGGCGTAATCGGCAGCTTGGGCAGCGGTATCTCCCCGGCCACAATGTGCAGATCCGTGCGGCAAATCCCACACACCAAAACTCTGAGCCGCACTTCTCCGTGACCCGGCTTGGGCACAGGCTTGTCTACCAGTCGTAGCGGCTTTTCCGCCACGGGCTTCGGTTCGGTCAACACCCAGGCACGCATGCGCTTCTCCTTGAGCATCCGATCATAGGGACAAGAATTCTCTTGCAGAACGAGCATTTTCTGTTATATTTGCAATCTATGAAACTTCCGCAACAACCGCAATCCCTCCCCTTTTGCCGCCTCTCCGCCGATGACACAGACTGACTCAGTTACTCCCCCAATAAAGGCCGAATCCGACTCCCGTGGCCGTCTGAATCCGAGGGAGCCTCGACCGCGCTATAATCTCGTGGTGATCGGCGGCGGACCGGCAGGCATGGCCTGTGCATCCGGTGCGGCATCCCTTGGCGCCCATGTGGCGTTGATCGAGAAGAATGCCCTCGGCGG
The DNA here is from genome assembly GCA_036504735.1 of bacterium. Lineage (NCBI taxonomy): Bacteria > bacterium. The sequence continues at coordinate 354,161 of DASXUQ010000008.1, read as the reverse complement.
CAATAGCCTGCATGCGGGCTCGGTGCCTTCCAAAGCCCTGATTCGCGCCGCGCGCAGCGCATCGGAAATGCGCCGCGGCGCACAGTTCGGCATTCAGCTTCAGGGTGGCTTCGACGTGGACTTCCCGGCAGTCATGCAGCGCGTGCAGACCGTTCAGGGGCGATTGAGCGCAGCGCGCAGTGTCGAGACCTTCCTCGACAAAGGCGTCGATGTTTTCACCGGTGAAGGCCGGTTTACGGACCGCTCCCACATTGCGGTGAACGGCCAGGTGCTGCACTTTGCCCGCGCCGTCATTGCCACCGGCGCGCGCCCTGCGCCGTCCGGCGTGCCGGGCCTCGAAGGCCTCAACGCGCTGACCTATGACACGCTGTTCTGCCTGCGGGAGCTGCCGCGCCGTCTCGCCGTGATCGGCGCCGGACCTTTAGGCTGTGAGATGGCACAGTGCTTTGCCCGGCTGGGCAGCAGCGTGATCGTCTATGAAAAGCAGCAACAATGCCTGCCTCTTGAAGACCGCGACGCGTCGGCGCTGGTTCAGCAGGCGCTCGAAGCCGACGGCGTAATTTTTCGCCTGGGGTGTGATGAAGTGCGGTCCGAGAACAGCCACGTCGAAGGCACGATCCATTCGGCCATGAATGGCCACTGGTTTGCCGATCCCTGCAGCCACGTGCTGGTCGCCACGGGCCGCGTCCCCAATACGGAGCATCTGAATCTCGATGCGGCCAGCATCCGCGCCGATGAGAGCGGGATCGTGGTCAATGGATTGCTGCGCACCACCAACCCGCACGTCTACGCCGCCGGAGACTGCTGCTCGCACTACAAGTTTACCCATGCTGCCGACGCTCTGGCGCGAATCGTTATCGCCAATGCGCTGTTCTTCGGCACGGACCGGGTCGCCAATCTGCTCGTGCCGTGGTGCACCTTCACCGATCCCCAATGCGCGCATGTTGGAGTACAGGAACTGGACGCCGCCAAAGACCATTTGCATACCATGACCATCCCCCTCGATGAGGCCGACCGTTCGATCATCGACGGCAATGACGGCGGGCTGTTCAAGATCCACTATGACATCCGCGGCGCGATTCGCGGCGCCACCATCGTGTCGGTGCGCGCCTGCGAACTGATGGGAGAACTGATTCTCGCCATGAACCATAATGTGCGCCTGTCGTCTCTTGCTTCGGATATCCACCCTTACCCCACCGAGTCCGAGATCATCAAACGCGCCGGCGACCTCTACCGCCGCTCCTTCATCACCCCCTCTATGGCCAAATTCTTAAGCAAACTTCTGGAGTGGAGAAGATAGCATAGCAGGAACGAAGTGCCTGTGCCAAGGTCTCTGACCCTCACGGCCCGGCAATTTCCGTTTTCCTGATTTCTGTTGTATATTGTGCGTGAGGGCTCGCGGACGGTTTGGGCAGTTTTGCGCATCCGGGCAAGTAGCGAAGGCGAAGCGGGAGTCATATCCTATGAGAACAGCATCCTGTGTAGTTCTGATCCTTCTGCTGGCGTCGATGATCGGCTGTAAGCATCCGACCCGCAGCAGTGACGGCCTGCCCTATCCCTTGTGGATTCTCGAACTTGAAGTCGTAGATGCAGCATCCGGGAATCCGGTGACGGGCTGCCCCGAGGCCACCTTCTCCGTCGAACCGGAGCACTCGGAATCGACCGTTGCCTGCCGCTCGGGGAGTAATGAGCTGCACACGTACGGCCATCTTTCAGGTATTGTCACCGTCCGCTATGTGGTCCATTGCACTGGCTATTTCGATACCGATCCGGTGCCGGTGGTCTTCGATGACGCCAACCTCGTGCAACTCCCTGACCGCGAAGGTCCCACTCAGATTATCCTTGAACGGGTGCAGATGGCCAAACGCTGACCGCCTGCCCATCCCCGAATAAGAGAAGAGGCCCCGAGCAATCGCGGCCTCTTCTCTTATCTTCCACTCTGATTTCAGCTTTTCGCTCAGTCTCCGCCGTCGTCTTCTTCGGCTTCCGGGGTAAATCCGCCGTAGGCTTCATCCTCGCGCTTCTTGGCAGCCAGCTTCTTCTTCAGACAGTTGAAGCAGAGCTGGTCGACGGACAACCAGGTGAACATGTTGCCGCATCCGGCACACTGCTTGGGATTCCGTTCCACACGCGGTTTCGGCTTGGGACGCACCGGTCCTGCAGGACGGGGGACTTCCACCAGTTCCGGGTCAAGCAACGCCAGCGGGAGATCCAGCGGATCCAGTTCGGACAGATCCTCCGGAATAACCGCATCTTCCTCGTCGATGTCGTCGGCCACCGGCACATCATCGGCCAGGAATTCATCGATGGGATCCAGCGGCTTCATCTTGGAAGCGCGTCCACCCTTCTCGCGCCCGGGCTTGTCCCCGCTCTCGGCTTTCGGCTTGCGTCCTCGCAGGCTCTTCGGCGTATCCTCGTCGTCACCGGACATCGGCTCGTCTGCCGGAGCTTTCAGCGCCGGCTTGATGGTCTTCTTCGGTGACGGCTCGGCCTCCGCCTTGGCCGCCTTGGTCTTGGGCGTGTGGTCCAGCTTTTCTTCCGGAGCCACGTCCTCTATTTTCTTCTTCGGTTTCTCCACATCCACCACTAATTTTTTCTTTAACGGAGGCGCGCTTTTGACAAGCTTGCTTTTGACGCTTACGTCCGGCTTCCTGACGGCAGGCTTCGGTGCGGGCATCGGCACCGTACGCACGGCTTTCGCCGCCGGTTTAGCCCGACCTGCCGCCGGGGCCACCGCTTTGGTGGCCTTCTTGGAAGGCGGAACAACTTTCTTCGCTGAAGATTTGCTCTCGGCAGTCTTTGCTGTCCGTTTCACGGCGCGCGAGTTTCGGGTCGCTGTCGGCGACATAAGGACTCCTTAGGTCCCGCCACTCCACCACTGGAGCATAGGACCCACTTTGCTTCGAGATAGGACTTTTTGAACCACAATACACCTGCGGCGAAGACCTCGCTCAGGCAGATCTTGGCCATAAGAGTATTGTAAACTATTATCTCTTAGCAATTTACCTGCATGGCCCCGGCGACCATTCCGTGCGCCGTCGGTTCCGGATGCAAGAAACTGTGTAGATTCCGATTGTCGTGCGCCGCGCTGATTGCCGAAGACGATTTCTTCATAATCAAAGCGGCCCTAATATAACCGCTTTGTTTGGCCCAAGTCAAGTAGAATCTTATATAAGATTGTCCCTGTACCCCACCGCCACGACCAGCGCGATGTCCTGCAGATTAATCGAATACAGGCTCTTGCACATAGAACGCGCCTTTCTTCCCAAACGTGCCGGTGAGTGGCGCGGCCCTGCTGCCGCTTTGCCTCTCCCGCTCAATCACACCGCCGTTCTTACCACCTATGCCCGTCGCAAGTTCCCGGACCCGCCTCGCACGCTTCATCCCTCATCCTTCCGCCTTCATCCTTTCTTCTGGCACTCTCCTTGCACCCGTTTGCAGGACACCCCGGACTTTACTCCCAAGAGTACGCTTGTCGGCAGCTCACAACAGTTTACCCACACCCGGTATGCCCTTGGTCCCCGCCAACAACGGTGGTGACGGACCCTGCCGCGTGCTTTTACTATCAGCCGAAACTCCGTGGTGCTCGGACTTCAAGTCCGTCGCCAAGCGGATGGGCTTCCGTGTGCGGCGGCTGGACAACGGCGTGGATGCCCTCGTGCACTTTCAGGATTTCGATCCCCATATCTTCCTCGTGGCTCAGTATCGCGGGGATGACCTGTCGCTGGTGGACGTCTGCGACGCCGTGCGCGTGCCGCGCCTGCTGCGGCCCCTGGCCCTGGTGGTCACCACGCAGGTAACGGTCCCGGCGGGGGAAGATCTGGCCGACCTTGGCGTGGATGAGATTTTCGACGCGTCGGTTCCGCCCGACCATTACGCCACCTCGCTGATTCAGCATTACCGTGTTGCCACCTCGCAACGCCGCGTACTGGACCGCGAGAAGGATATTCTCGACAGTCTTCCCGACGCGCTGATGGTCGTGGACAGCGGCATTACGTTGTGGAAGGTTAACCGCGCCTTTGCCACGCTGTTCGGCCTCGATTCCGCCGAGCATCTGCGGCGCCGGCTGGGTCAGCCGCTGCTCAGTGCGCTGCGCTCGTGCATGAACGGCTGGGTACGGGACAGTTTCGGCGCTTCGTTGGCGGCGGCCCTGGCATCGGCCCTGCGTGACGGCAAGCCGCGCTTCGAATGCCATGAAGTCATCGGCAAGAGCGAACGCTTTCTGACAGGAGAAATCACCGGCCTTGAGGGCAAGGATGATCACAAGCTGATTGCCCTGCGCGATGTAACCGATCAGGAGCAGGCCTTGCTCCGCGAAGCGCGCCGGGAGCGGCTCGCCACCATCGGCAACCTGTCGGTGGGTGTCGCCCATGAGATCCAGAACCCCAATACCTTCAGCCGTGTCAATGCGGCCAACTTGAAGGCCCTGTTCGACGCGCTGCGACCGATTCTCGATGATCTGGCCGCGCGCGAACCGCAAAAAAAAATCGGCACCCTGTCGCTGCCCGTCGCCCTGCAGAAGATCGACAGCGCCATCGCCGGTATCGACATGGCCAGCCACCGCATCGCCACCGTGCTGGACACGCTGAAGACCTTCAGCAAGAACGACGATGATACCGTGGGCGATGAAGACCTCACCGAAGCCGTGTCCGAGGCGGTGCTGCTCACCACGCCGGCTCTGCGCGGGCAGATTCAGCTTGATGTGGATCTGCCGCCGGACCTGCCGCGCGTGCGGGCATCCAAGTCCGAACTCTCGCAAGTCTTCGTCAACCTGATCGAGAATGCCTGTCACGCCTTCGACGGCGACGGTAAACAGGCGCGCGGCGACGGCCCGGCCTGTATTCGCATTCTGCTCGAACACACCGATGAGGACTGCGTCGTCATCGCCGTAACGGACAATGGCCCCGGAATTGATGCCGCCTTGCAGAAGCAGATCTTCCGTCCCTACTTTACCACGCGGGCGCAGGGAGAAGGCACGGGGCTGGGGCTGTCCATCTCCTCGGATATCATGCACCGTTTCGGCGGGGATCTTACGGTGCGCAGCCGCAAGGGAGAAGGCGCGGCCTTTCTGGTAAGCTTGAAAAAATCGATCATAGAAGATAAAACCGCTCTGTGAGGTAAGTCATGGCTTTCCGAATTCTGATTGTAGACGACGAGGACCATATCCTGCAGGCGCTGGAGACCTTCTTCAGCCTGCGCGGCTTTGAGGTCACCACCTGCACCGATCCCGCCGCCGCGCTCGAGCATGTGCGGCAGGAGCGCTATCACGTAGCCCTGCTCGACATCAACATGCCGCAGATGACCGGCATCGAACTGCTGAAGCGCATCAAGGAAACCCGCCCCACCGTGCAGGTGATCATGATGACCGCGTACACCACCATCGAGAAGGCCATCGAGTGCGTGGAGCACGGCGCGAGCGATTATATGCTTAAGCCCTTCCACAATCTGGAGGAACTGGCCGAAATCGTCAAGTCCTCCGGTGAACGCGTCCGCCGCTGGGAAGTCGTCGCCCGCGAAAGCCTCCGCAATCCCCGCGACGTCACCGCCCACCGCCTCAGCCCCGGAGCCTGATGCTGAAGCATCTGAAACTCTGAAAGAATTCAGATCATAACTGAGGGCGGGCTCCTGCCCGCCCTCGGGAAAATCGCATTCCCTGATTAGGCGGCGGGTTCCATCCCGCCGCTTCTGTTGCCCATCCTGAAAGAAAAAGGAAACACGCATCACATATTCCCTTCATCCTTTGCCCATCCTAAAAGAAAAAGGAAACACGCATCACATGTTCCCTTCATCCTTTGCCCATCCTGAAAGAAGAAGGAAACATGCATCACATGTTCCCTTCATCCTTTGCCCATCCTGAAAGAAGAAGGAAACACGCATCACATGTTCCCTTCATCCTTTACCCATCCTGAAAGAAAAAGGAAACACGCATCACATGTTCCCTTCATCCTTCATCCTTCCGCCTTCATCCTTCATTCAGAGCTGTACCCCAGCATCTCATTATACCGGGCCAGGGTCTCGCCATTCTCTTCGTTGACAATGGTGACGTTGGGCGTGGCGTTGGCGCGGTCGCCTTTCTGCGCGCAGTACCAGGCCAGCATCCGTGCCGAGGAGTGCTTGGCATTGTCCGGCAGCTTCGCCCAGATCTCCGGATTCACCCGCGCCTCCTCGATATCCAGATCCACCCGCTGCAAAAACTTGGTGTGGACCGAAATCACCAGAAAGCTGTCAAGCTGCGCGCTCGTGTAGCCCGGCTGCAATTTCTTGCTGACATTCGAACAGGAGACAAGCGCGCCCGTCAGCAGCAGGGATATGCAGAACAACGTCGCAAAACGAAAGCGGAACAAGTGTTTGATCATAGAGTATCTACCAGTCGCGCACGCACGCTGAACACATTCAGCGTGCGGGTTTGCGTGGACGTGAAATCCACTGTGGGAAAGACGGCGTTGAAGGTGTGATGCTGCACCCCGATATCAAAGGAGAAATCCTGCGTGTGACGCAACCGCACGCTCTATCCAGCAGCAGACCGCAGAATAACGTCCGCATCCTGGCGTCCTCCAAAGTTGCTTCTCCATGCAACAGCTCGATCACACAACGAGTCCGAGGGACCGCGCGGTATTCCCCGCGCTGTCCCCCCGCCGCAGGCGGCCCCGTGATCCAACGCACCGCGTTGGGGTGCAGGGGTTACCCCTGCTGCCCATACTGCTTTTCTATCCAGGCTTTGTACTCCGCCTGCTTCTGCTTGATGGCCTGCCACCATTTTTCGTTGGCCACATACCACTCGACCGTCTTCTTCAAACCCGCCTGGAAATCGTGCTTGGGCTTCCAGCCGAGCTTGTGGATCTTCGCGGTGTCCACCGCATAGCGGCGGTCGTGGCCGGGGCGGTCTTTCACATAGGTAATCAGCTCTTCGCCCTTGCCCAGCAGTTTCATGATGCCCTTGGTCACATCCATGTTGTACTGCTCATTGCCCGCGCCCACGTTGTAGATTTCACCCGGCACGCCCTTGGTCAGCACCAGGTCCAGCGCTTCCGCTTGATCTTCCACATACAACCAGTCCCGCACCTGCTTGCCGTCGCCGTATACCGGCACCGGCTTGTTCTCGATCAGGTTGGTCGTGAACAACGGAATCAGTTTCTCCGGATACTGGAACGGCCCGAAGTTATTCGAGGAGCGCGTGATCAGCACCGGCAAATCATAAGTGACAAAATAGGACCGCGCCAACAGTTCGCCGCCCGCCTTGGAAGAGCTGTACGGCGAGGACGGACACAGCGGGTCGATCTCTCTGAACTCGCCGATGTCAATCGAGCCGTACACCTCATCGGTGGAGATGTGCAGAAAGCGGTTTACCTTCTGCTTGCGGGCCTCTTCGCAGAGCACAAACACGCCGCGCACGTCGGTTTCCACAAAGGCGCCGCCTTCATGAATCGAGCGGTCCACGTGGGTTTCCGCGGCAAAGTTGACCACTGCATCGCAGCCTTCCATCGCCCGCGCCACATCCGCCCCATTGCAGATGTTGCCGTGGATAAAACTGTAGCGCGGATCCTTCTCTACGTCCCGCAGATTTTCCAGGTTGCCCGCATACGTCAGCGCGTCCAGATTCACGATCTGGAGCTTGGGATACTTGGCGAGCATGAAGTGAATGAAATTGGAGCCGATAAACCCGGCCCCTCCGGTGACTAATAAACGGTTCATGTTCTTTAGGTGTGAATGGAGGTTGCTTATGATTTGGTCTCGCCGGAGAGTTCGGCTTGGAGTTCTTCAACTGTGGGTAAATTGTCCTGCAGCGTGGCGGGCAGGCTCTGCGTAAACCGGTAGGCCGCCACGCCCATCGGTCTGCTGGAATCGCGCAGGCTGTACTCGACAATCACCCGGCTGCGATCCTTGCACAGAATCAGGCCGACGGTCGGATGATCCGTCTCGTGCCGCAGAAGATCATCCACTGCGGACAGATAGAAATTCATCTTGCCCGTGTATTCGGGCTTGAACTTTCCAACCTTGAGTTCGATCACCACAAAGCAGCGGAGCCGAAGATGGTAGAACAGCAGATCAAGGTGGTAATCCTCACCATCCACTTCGAGATGGTATTCGCTGCCCACGAAAGAAAAGCCGACGCCCAGTTCCAGCAGGAATTCACGCAAGTGTGCCAGCAAACCGCGATGCAGATCACGCTCTTTGACATCTTCGCCCAAGCTCAGAAAGTCGAAGTTGTAGGGATCTTTGAGAATCTGCTGTGCCAGTTCGGATTGCGGCGACGGCAGAGTGTGTTCGAAATTCGTTAGTGTTTTGCCTTTGCGATGATAGAGGCCGCTTTCGATCTGATGCACAAGCACATTGCGACTCCAACCATGCTCAATCGTTTCACGGATGTACCATTCGCGCTCGGCGGAATCATGCACAAGGTCCAGTACGAAAACGTTATGCCCCCAAGGAATTTGTGCAACAACTTGTTGCACAAATTCGAGATCGCGATACGCAAAAGCTATTTTCTGCATATACTTGATATTACGGACAGAGAACCCTTTCATCTCAGGGAACGTAAGTTGCAAATCATGGGACAGTCGGTCTATCACCTTTGCGCCCCATCCTTCACGCTCCTGATGATTGATAATCTGCCTTCCCACATTCCAGTACAACAGCACCAGTTCGCGGTTAACAGACAACGCCGCGCGCACCTGCGCTGACCGGATTTCCGCCTTCAGTTCGGTCACGAACTCCGCGTAGCCCTGAGGCAGCGTCGGCAATTGCGCAGCAGGCTGCTGCACTGGCTTCGGCACCTCAACTTTAACCTTCGCCCCGGCCTTCATTCGTCACCTCCCGCCACTTGAGACCTGCCGCAAACCCCGTCATCCTATCCGAAAAACCTAGCCCCTCCGGTGACAAGTAAACGGTTCATGGTTTAAGGTCTTTTTCGTTGAACTCCACACGGAGATCGTTATCAATTTTCTCGTAATATATCAGGCAGCCTTGCAAAGACTCTGCAAGTTGACTTTTCACTTTGTACGTGACGGGCTTAATGGAGACGGGGACTCCATTAATAAAGCCGTCTATACCGCGCGCTTCCTCGGAAGGCTCAGACAGGCGATAACCTCCATCAACAGAGCGGGACACTTCCGCGAGAATCGCCTCCTGAAATCTCAGCCCAACGAAAGTCTTTACGATAACCAGATCCCGGAGCCAGTCATCAATCATCTGATCATCTATTGCCAAGATGGCTGCCTGCAACTTAGTCACCATCGCCTTGATACGATCCTTGGCTACCGTCAACCGGTCCGCGTAGCGGCCAAGGTACCATGCCTCCCATTCCTGCAGAGTCTTGCCGTCGAATTCCTGAATGAGTTCGCTCATTTGGCCCACGACTCGTGGCCGGGTACCTTGAGCATTTTGATTTGCAAGGTTTAGCAGTTGACTGGTGTACGGGGGAAGTTGCAATGGATCGGCATCCAACAATGCTCGAATCCGATCCGACGAAAGCTTAATCTGCACGAATTGCGCGTCCTTTCTCAATGTACTGTTTCAGAGCCTCGCGCTTCGAAAACTCTAAAGAGGTATCCAATTTCGCCAATCCCTGTTTCAACAGATGCCCGTTAACAAAAGTCTTGTTGGGCAGATACACATAAGCCAACAGTCGCCCCTCGCCATCATACTTGTCCTTATCGAATTTGAGAGACACGCGCTGACCCTGGAACAACGTCCGCAAGAACTCGACCGCGTCATCTTTGCGCGCCGCGAACGGTGACACACCGAGCAGCCGCACCACTTGCCCGCCTTCAATCTCGATTTGATTCGCAGAAATGATCCGCGCCACGCGAAAATCCTGTCGGCCGTTGGTCTCCTTCCCCGTAATCTTACTCCCGAACAGCAGTTGCCTCGGATCCGTCTTCCTCGCAATTTTGACTTTGTCTTCAAACAGATAGGGAAGGCGCAAATGCAGCGAGCGGATGTCTTCGGTGGTTAGCGATGGTTCATGAGTTGTGCTCGCCGCGCAATTCGAAACCAAACTCTTCTCGCCCTCCAACCGCTGCGCTGCCAGTGCGGCAAATTCCGGATTGATTTCGTACCCCATTGAGCTGCGGTTCAATCGCGCTGCCGCAATATTGGTCGTGCCGCTTCCGGTGAAAGGATCCAGCACGGTCTCACCGGGAAAGGAAAACATGCGAATCAAACGATGCGGCAGTTCCACGGGAAAGCGCGCAATATGTCCCTCTTGCCGCTCGCCGGGAAAATTCCAGTGCCCGGCAAAGTAGGTGTTCCACTCTTCTGTGGTCATCTTCGCCTCGTCCCGCACACGCGGATCCGGACGCGGAGCCTCGCCGAGCTTCTTGAAAATGAGAATGAATTCGTAATCTAATTTCAGAATGCCGTTGCGCGGATACGGAAAGGATCCCATGATGGTCGCGCCGCCGGTGGTGTTCGTCGTTGTGACTTTCTGCCAGATCACAGCCCCCATGTAATCCAAGCCAATAGTCTCACAGAAGCGGATGATCTCCGTGCGAATGGGAATCACCTTGTAGCGGCCATAATACACCGACCGCGCGAACTGGTCACCGATGTTAATACACAACCGGCAGCCCGGACTCAGTACACGTTCACACTCCTGCCAGACAAGATTCAGGTTGTTGATGTAGGCCTCATAGCTGTCGTCGAACCCGATCTGCCCGTCCGCGCCGTAGTCCTTGAGCTGCCAGTACGGCGGAGACGTGATGACAAGCTGCACGGATGCGTCCGCCACGGCCGACATACGCCGCGAATCTCCGACAACAATACGATGATGCATCTTCATCTTCTCACTTCCAATTTCGATACAAATGTCCTCCTCGTGCATTTGGGCTGCGCGCAGCGCTGTCCCCCGATCACGCCTCAGCGTGATCGGCCCCGGGTGCAGGGGTCACCCCTGCTCCAATTCCGGAAACAATTTCTTCCATTGCGCGCCGCGCCGCCGCCACAAAAGATGCGCCCGCTCGCCGGGACCGACTAAATACACGGCGTCGATCGGCTGGTGCAGCAGATGGCCGAGGACGCTCTTCACCACCTGCGACAGGTGCTCAAGATCCGTGTGGGAGAAGAACTTCATCGTCGAGGGATGCGCCAGCGTGATCAGCAGCGCCAGCGGCAACTGCATCTTGCGGTTGCCGTACTTCTTGATCTTGCGTTTGAGCGCCTCGATCACCCGCTTTTCAAGCTGCCGCTGCACCGGCATCTCCGCCTCGTCATCCGCCGCGCTGGAGCTGTGCTTCTTCACCACATCCTCAGGCCGCAGTGGAGACGTGATCTCGAACCCGACCCGGTCATGCGCCCGCAGCGCGATCACATCCGGCCAGAGATCGCCCACATCATGATTGAGCACATGATAATAGGCCGGGCCAAAGATCACCTCCACGGCGCTGGAAAACCATTCCCAGGTGCGCCGCTCAATGTCATTGTTGGACAGGCCGCCGTTATTCGGCGATGGATAAGGGTCAGGGTCTGACATGGCTGAAAATCAGAAATCAGAAATGAAAAACCAAAAAGAAACCTCCGCGGATCTCCGCTTTTTTGTTTTTCATTTTTAGTTTTTCATTTGTAAACAATGTCCCAATTGTACGGAATCTTCGGATCGTCGTAGGCGGCGCGGTGCTCGTCGGGATTCTTGTAATCGTAGAGCTGGTCGGGGCAGTTGACCACCACCGATTCGCCTTCGGACACGCACTTCCAGCCGTGATAGACGCCCTTGGGAATGCGGATCAGCATCGGGTTGTGCTCGCCCACAAAAAACTCGTTGACTTCGCCCTTGGTGGGCGAGTCGTCGCGCGCGTCGTACAGCACCACCTTGACCATGCCCTTCACGCAGGTCATCTGGTCGTTCTGGTTTTTGTGGAAATGCCAGGCCTTGACCACACCCGGATAGTTGGTGGTCATATACACCTGTGCGATGGGCAGATAATGCGGATCATCCGTGCGGAGGATCTCGAGCAGCCGCCCCCGTTCATCGGGAATCAGCCGCAACTTGTGCGTGATGACGTCGTGGATCATTAAAGTTCCAGGTTACTCTTGCTGAAATTGAACTCCATAAACATATTTCGGAACTAGTGGTGCCTCGGTCTACTCCGAGTGTGAGGCCGCACGTACGTGCCGTCTTTCCGATAATATCCTCTTACGTGCACCGATCCTCCACCGGAATACGACCCAGAGCCAATATGGGAAGATTGACTGCTTGAAGGTGTTGTAACTGAGGTCGGAACTCTTACCCATTTAGGATTAGCGATTAGCCTGTTTGATCGGTAGTAGGCCAGCCAATCGGTAACTTGTGTCTTGGAATATCCCTTCGATTCGAGCTGCACAAAAGCAGCGCTGTCATGAGCAACCTCAGAGTAGAGCTGTACTGCAAAGCTATCGCTGGAGGCAAGGTTGAAGTATCTGTCATTCGCATAACGCCGCAATGCGTCATCGGTAATTTGGCCATACTGCCCATCCAACTGCTCAGGAGCGTGTAAATAGCCTTGAGTCAACAGATGACTTTGCACCAACAAAATTCCACCATCAGCAGCGGACGCTTGGACGTCAGCAAAACATACGACTGCAAGCAGCAGCAGGGCAGCAAAAAACGAATGCAGCAACCTCATTATTCACCTCCCAAGTTATGATCTGGTGGCTATGCTATCAACAGGACAATCCTTGATTATAGAAATCTCTGTGCGAAATCGCATATGGCCTAACCTCGCCGCGCGGGGTGTCCTTACCCCGCGCGCCATTGGGAATCGCGTCTGACGCTCACCTGAGTTCCACTGGCTTCCTCCCCCTCTTCTTCCTCTCCTGCCCGTACCCAATTCCCAGCCCCGCAATCAGGAACACGCTCGATGCAATCAGCGCCGGCAGAAAGTGGATGAACTGCTCCGTGCCCTGAAAGAAGGGAATCACCCAAATCGGAATCAGGCCGCAGATCCCGCCAACCACCAGCGCGGCATTCGAACGGCCACCCGCCGCCATCCGCAGCCCGGCCAGCAATGTGTACACCGACACCACCAACCCGGCCACCATCACGCCCGCCTTCGCTTCCAAAATGAAGCCGAAGGCCACCACGCTGAGGCCCAGAAACAGGGAGATGATGGCAAAAAGAATCATAAACCCCGCTCGTCTTCCTTTCAGGATTTCAGCGTTTCAGCATTTGGGCAAGTTCCTGCTCCGCCTGCTTCTGCGCCGCGGTTCCGGAGTAGTGCGGATTGGCAATAAAAGCCTCCAGCGCCACAATTTTCTGCGGCTTCGTGCCCGAGGTCAGAATCTCCTGAAGCTTCTTGAGCGCCGCCTGCTCCACGGTGCTCTGAACCGAACCGATCACCGTATCTCTGCGCCCCGGCTGCACAGGCGGCGGTGAGGATTTCTCCGGCGTCGTCCGCTGCGGAACCCTCCCCGGGGTTGCCTTTTCCGGCGGAGTAGCCGCCGCTTCCGGCGGGCTGCTCACCTCTTCCTGCGGAACGTAAATCTGCGCAACGCCCGCACGGTCGGTCTGAACCGTAATCTTCACGTCCTGCCAGACTTTTCCGTTCCTCATGCGTTGCAGGGCAAGGGGCCACTTATCCCGTCCCAATCTCTGGCCCACCGCAAACACCACCGAATCATTATCGGGAACCCGCCGCGCCCCTTCAATCCGCGAACTCCTCACCACCGGCGCATCCGCATCCTTGGTCCCGGGCCAGTAAAAGTCCAGTGTCAACCGTCCTGTGGCCCGGTCATCCTCCAGGGTGTTCCACTGCAAAGCCGCTGTTTCCGTTTGATGCGGCCACAGCTTTGCCACATTGTCTCTGATGGATTGAATACTCGAAAGAACCGCCGCCACGGTCACAATGCTGCCCACGGCGACATTCTTTGCTGATAACACTTTCTTTACGTCCATAACTACTCCCCGCGCACAGCGACCTGCATAACATATATAGGATCAGTAAATAGCGCCCGTCAGGTTGTCTTCCGTCTGCTTTTCAGCTTTTCAGTATTTCAGCCTTTCAGCATTTTCTTCACGCGTATTCTTCCGGCAATCGAAACTTCGGCACCCACCGTCCATCAATATCTGTGAACTCGTAATGCTTAGCCAGGTCTCCCGCATACAGCACTTTGCCCGTCTGCTGCACATAGTCCGGATCTGCCGCCAGTGCCGCCACCGCGCGTCCCGCGTATTCGGGAGACTCGGTCTGGCGCAAATCGAACGGCTGCTCGGCATGCGCCGCCATCACCCGCTCGGTGCGCACAAAACCCGGAGCCAGCGCCACGGAGGCCACGCCAAAGGGAAACAGCTCCCGCGACATCCCCCACATCATCCGCACCAGCGCGCTCTTCGCCGCGTCGTAATAAAGATTGCCCAGATACTTCCCCTCATCCCATGCTACCGTGCTGATCATCAATCCCGCGCGCTGCGAGAGCATCATCGGCGCGGCACAGCGCGCGGCCAGCAAATGCGCCCGCACCCCGGAGATAAACATCCCGTTCCACCGGTCGGCAAAAGGTTGCTCCCAAAAGGGACTCTGAAACCCGCCGCTGTCATAGCGTTCATAGCCGCCCCACGCGTTGTTCACCAGCAGATCAAGCTTCCCCTGCTCGCTGAACACGCGCTCGAAAAACGCTTCCACCTCGGCATCCCTGGTGTGGTCCAGCAGCACCGGAATCCCCTCGCCCCCCCGCTTGCTCACTTCCTCAGCCGTATCCTCCACCGTCCCCGCGAGATTTTCTGTCGACCCCTTGGACCGCGTGCTCCGCCCCGTCACAGACACCGTCGCCCCCGCCTCCCCCAGCACACACGCAATCCCCTTCCCCACGCCCCGTGAAGCGCCGGTGACCACGGCAACCTTATCCTTCAGTATGTCGCGAAAACTTTCCATAGCCCCAATCACAAAGTGCGATTTTGATTTGGTAGCCGCGCGATGCATCGCGCCAGTGTGGGACGGCACAGCCGCCCCGTCGGAGGGGCGGATCTAAGATCCGCCCGCCACATCAGAGAGCCCTATCTTTCGCTCAAATACCTCTTCAACCCCTCTTCCCACGAGGGCATCCGGTTTCCAATCGCATTTTCATACAGCCGTGGCGACATCCTCGAATTCTTCGGTCGCGGCGCAGGCCGGGGAAACTCTTCCGTGCTGCAGGGCAGCACCCGCGCCTTGCCGCCGCCCAGTTCCACGATCTTCCGGGCGAACTCATACCAGGTGGTTTCACCCCGATTGGTGATATGATACGTGCCGTAGGCGCCGTTTTCCATCAGCCGGAACAGTTCCGGCGCAAGGTCCTTCACAAAGGTCGGGCTGCCGTGCTGATCATTCACCACCTTCAGCTCGTCGCGCTCTGCGGCCAGCTTCAGAATGGTCTCTACAAAGTTCGCCCCCCCGTGCCCGCACAGCCAAGACACCCGCACAATAAAGTGCTTCGCGCACAGCGCCCGCACGAACCACTCGCCGGCGTACTTGGATTTGCCGTACACACTCTGCGGATTCGCCGCATCCCATTCATCGTACGTTGCATCCTTGGTGCCGTCGAAAATGTAGTCCGTGGAAATATGCATCACGGGCACATTCAGCCGCTGTGCCGCCAGGCACACGTTCTGCGTCCCCGTGGCGTTCACCAGATACGCGATGTCCGGCTCGCTTTCGCAGCGGTCCACCGCCGTAAAGGCCGCGCCGTGCAGAATCAGATCCGGCTGCGCATCGAGGATGCAGCCTTCCACCTGTTTGCGGCTGGTGATGTCGCACTCCGGCAAATCCACGCCCAGCGCGTCCTTGCCCAGCGCCCCCGCGACCTTCATCAGCTCGCGTCCCAGCATCCCCTTATGCCCGGTGATGAGAATTCGGTTCATTTGACAGCTTGTGTGATTGTGTTACTCCAGTCGCCCATTTCTGCCGTAGCGAACACTCTTTATTTGAATCATCTTTGTAAAAGCTCCGTCATTGCGCAGAGATGGCTTGCGTTCACGGATAGTCGGAAACGGTATTGGCGGGCACGATGTCATCCAGTTAACCAGTACGCTGGTGGTCTCACCCGCACTTTCGGATTTCACGCCTTCCACAATACCATCTGCTGCGAATAGAGCAATATTGCAATGATCTTCCCCTTCAACTTGCGCTGATGTATAGATCACACCATCTAAATTCATCTTGTTCGAGAGGAACTCCGCTACAACCTGAGTCGGCACGTACTCGATGGGTTCTTCGTCAGGATGAATCGGCTGAGTGACAAGACTGTGGAAGACGTTGAGAAATTTTAGCCGCAGATAGCAGTCATTCAGTTCAGCAAAACACGGATCGAAAATATTGGGAGGGATAGGCTCAACACTTGCAGCCGTCAAGTCTATCACGCGCAGGATCCTCGTAGCTGTGAATTTGCCGACCACAACATAACACCCAACATGTGGGCGAATTTCGGCAACACAAGTTTCGGCATTGAATGCACCATAGAATACAGGAATTCCGGCCGCGTTAAGGCGCCCGGCACGTCGCATTGCACGTGGTGGGGGTCCAAGTTCTTTGGCAGGAGCGTCAAGGAATTCAAACGCCTGACGATCTGATCGAGCTTCACGTGCTCTATAGATGGGAGTGCCTGCCTCAAGCTCGAGGAACGGAAGATAGTGCCCTTTAGGAACGACGCAACCAAGCTGCTCCAAGCCAACGAAAATTTGCTTGAGGGCATCCTCAGCCGCATCATCGAAGAACC
This sequence comes from bacterium, assembly GCA_036504735.1. NCBI lineage: Bacteria > bacterium. The sequence continues at coordinate 337,499 of DASXUQ010000008.1, read as the reverse complement.
TTCTGTCATACTTGATCAAGTCGCAAAATCTTCTCCAGAGGCTATGATGCGGGTGCTGGCTGTTTTGATCAAGTTCATAGCAGGTATCTGTAGCGTAATATGCAAGACCACCTTGCGCGATATCATGCCACTCTCGATCGCTGAGCGCTTTTACTACAGCCTCGGCAATATCGATGTCGGAACCCATCTCTTCTGACATAATTTCGTCGGGGGCCTCACCCTGCTGCACCCACCGGGTGTGCTCCGCATCAATGTCTAAGTAGGGCTCCTCCTCGCCCGGTCTGTAATGAATTCGATAATTCGCATCAGCCCGTTTAGCGATTTCCGAAACGGTAAGTGTCATCCCTTTGTTGCCGCAAACCGCGCACTTGCTGCGCGCTCCTTTGTCTGCCATGTACTTCCGAAGATGCTCGTTGGTCACGCAGTTAGAGCAAATCGGAGATTCACCGTCTAATGGAGATCGGCCACTCATTGCTCTTGCCATATAGGTTCAGTTCCAATAATAAACTACTCTCCTTACCCCCGCTTCCCCGGGTACGGCGAGAACTGATCCGCCACCGCCCACCAGCGGCCATCCTCTTTGATCAGCGTCAGCATATCCCGGCCCGGCAAAATCATGCGCTGGCCGCCCAGTTCCGCATCCATCTCATAGTAGTAAGTCACCATCGCACAATTTCCGTCCGCAAACAAATCCACCTTGGGATCTGTCTCTTTCCATCCGTGAATTTTGGCCACATCCACAAACATCTGCCAGCCCTCAATACACGCCGCGCGTCCCTCGCGGCGCAGATGGTCCATCGGCGTCAGCGCCACCATCCGCTCGTGGAAAAACTCCGATAGCTTCGACGCGTCCCGCTCCACCGTCCACGCCCGGTTCAAGGCCTGAACAAACTCCCACACTTCCTGTGCGCGCTCATCCTTCATCCTTCCTCCTTCATCCTTTGCTTCCCTTCGCCTGCCTGACCCACCTTGGCGCCGAATCCGTCTTCTGCCGCAGATGCATGTGAAGCTGTCCCGCGTGATGCTGAAGGTGCCGCAGTTGGTACAGCATCAATTCCGCGCGGCTCATCGGGGCCTTGCCAAAAGGAAGGCGCTCACGCGCCTGTTCTTCGGTCAGCGCGGTGATGGTCTCGCGGCATTTGCGGCGGCCATGCTCCAGATACCCGAGCATCTCTTCCTTGGTATACACCCGCTCCGGCAGCAGCCCGGCCGGATCCATTTCGTCCAGATTGAACGGCGCAGGCGGCGCAAAATCCTTCGACGGATACGACAGATAGTAATCTAACCAGAACAACGTGTGATACACCGTATACCAGAACTCCGGCTGCAAAGACCGGTCGCTCCATACGGATTCGGGACAGGCGACAATGGCATTTTCCAGCATGTCAATCGCCGCGCCGGACTGCTGCCACAGCACATCCCGCCAGAAGACAACGGAAGAGTCGCCGCTCGTGCTATCGCTCATCATCTGCATTTCCCTAACGGTTCACATGGCACGTCACAATGTCGAAACCGTACCCGCCGGGGCCGTCTCCCGTCTGCGACATCAGCCCCAGACTGTCGGAACTCACCGCATAGCTCACCGACCGGTGACGGTCGCCGTCTTCGAAACGCTGGTACATCATCGTCCGCAGCACGCTGTCCCCGATGACGCACGGGCCGCCCGGGAAATTGTATAGCACCAGCACGCAGTCCTGATCGAACCAGTAGTAGTTGCCCGAGCGGGCATATGGGTACCGGAACAGCAACTCCTCCCTCGCGCAACTGTCCGCCGGATAGGGAAGCTGCATCACCCCCGTGCCGCGTTCATTGCGCAGGTAAAACACCGTGTCCGGAGCGCTGCCGCGTATACTGTCCACGAACAGATAGTAGCGGTTGTTCCTGATTTCCCGCACCGCGACAATACTGCGGCGGAAAGTGCAAGTCGACTCCGGCTCCGCCGCGTCCGTCCGGTACTCCCACCAGTTGCCCACCGCCAGCGGCATCAGCCCCTTCGATACCGTCACCATAGGCTCCCCGCCGGTGTCCCCCGGCGCACTCGTCACCCGGTCATCGCAGCCGAAAAACAGCAGCGGAAGCAAAATCAAAAGCCAGCATTTCATAACCAGAGCCGTTTAAGCGTTCATGTCCGACCAGCGAGTCGCCATGCGATTGAAGATAAGCAATGCAACTACCGACACCACTCCCACCGCGGCAAAAGGCAGCCAGACATACAGGTGCGGTGAATAGGTGTTCCACAACAGTTCCGTAGTCCGCGTCGCATCCTGGCCGATGGTCTCCTGCAGTTTCGCCATCGCCTCCGTGCGCGGCACGCCCAGCAGATTCGTCAGGGCCTCCGGATCGCCGTTCCACACCTTGCCTTGCCCCAGCGGCGTGTGCTCCAGCAGATACTTCTGCGCCAGCACCGCCTTCTCGCCGAAGTGCCCGTAAAGATACCCCGCCATCTTTGAGCCCACAAATCCACCGAGCCCCACGGGAATATTCACATACCCCAGGTACAATCCCTTCTTGCCCGCCGGAGCAATCAGCCCAAGGTATTCGCTCTTTTTTGGCCCGGTCAGCATCTCTCCCAGAGAGAAAAACACCACGCCGCCCAGGAACACCCAGCCGCTGCCCGTCAGGCCCGCCAGCAAAATCCCGCAGGTCGCCACCGACATGCCGATCACCATCGCCGACAGCGTGCGCAACCGCCGCACCGCCCACGACACCGGAATCATCAGCGCCACGATCAGCAGCGAATTCAAAAAGAGCATATTTTGCTGCATCACCTGCAGGCCGCGGTCGGTCATCTTCGTCATGAATGCCGGCAGAGACAGCGCCGACGCCACGCCCGAACTGTCCACCCAGTCCGTAATGAAATTGGGATGCAGATCCCAGAGCTGGTACATCATCAGCCAGAAACCCGACATGATGAGCAGCCAACTGATCAGCCGCGGCTCGAAAATGTTCGTCATCGTGCGCGCGAATACCTGCAAGGGATTTTCCGTCTTGTTCGCCCCGCTGGCAAAATCCTTGAAGGTGAACAGCATCAGGTAATTCAGCGCGGTGAACACCGCCGAGGAGATAAACACCCATTTCCAGTCGATCTTCAGCAGAAAACCCGCCAGTGGATGCGCCACCGCCGAGCCCACGTTCACAATCCAATAAAAAATCCCCCATCCGACCGAAGAGTTGGACTTGGAGAGATTTTGCGCCAGAGACCCTTGTAAACCGGGTTTGAAAAATGCCGTTCCCGAAGCCAGCACCAGCACGCCACCGAAGAACCCCGCAAACGTGCGTAAATAGGCCATCATCAGATAGCCCAGAATGTTCATCGTTACTGCAAAGGCAATGGTCTTCTTGTAGCCGTAGCGGTCGGCATAGCCTCCGGTGAACATCGGCAGCACCGACTGAAACACGAACCACCACGCAAAGATCGTCCCCTTCTGCGCCGCGGTAAAGTGCAGCCCGCCCGGATCATCCGCCTGCAATATATATACGGCGACGACACTGCGCACGCAGAAGTACGCCATCCGTTCCCACATCTCCATCCCGCACAGCATCCAGTAGCCGTGCACGAAACCGAACAGCGTTTTCGGAGCCGCCGCCTCAAGCGCGGGCGGCCTGCGGACCTCCGATGATCCAACCGGGGAATGTGCTGCCATAAAAGGTGGTATCCTTCGACGTTGCCCGGGTAATCCCGGCAAGGTCAAATTTCGAAGGCTGTTTTACGAAACCGAAGGTATCGCGGACATCAGGGCTTGCCTGCAAAACTACATCACCACGCGGTACGCCACCAGTGCAAAGGAGCGATTCGCCGGACCGCCGCTCGTCTGCGACAAAATGCCCAGGCTGTCCTCCCGCAGCACAAAGGTGCGGGAATGCCCCGGTAATGAAATCGCAAACTGCTGGTACACCATCGCGTGGATCAGGCTGCCATTGTGGGACCAGGGACCGCCCGGGAAATCGTACAGCACCAGCACGCAATCCTGGTTGAAATGGTAGTAGTTCCCCGAGTTGACATGGGGGTACTTGAAGAGCGTGTCTTCCACGGTGCTGCTGTCCGCCGGGAAATTCAGCATCATCACGCCGCCGTCATGATCGTTGCGCATATACCCCACCGTGTCCACCGCGCCGCCGATGGTGCTGTCCACCAGCACATAGTACTCCGATTGGTTCAGCGTGCGTTTGGCGCGGACCATGCGGCGAAAATCAACCACCGTGTCCGCGCTGGTGGAGTACCGGTAATCCCACCAGTTGCCCACCGCCAGCGGCATCAGCCCGCGCGACGAGGTCAGGGGATTCTCCCCGCCGCCACCGCCGCCGTCTCCCGGATCGGTGACCTTGTCCTTGCATGCCAGAATTAGAAGTAGCGGGAGCAGAAAAAGCAGTCCGTATCGCATGATGTGTCTCCCTGTAAAATGCCGGTCAGCGGGACGCCTGCCGCTTAGTTTTCCACGTGGTAGGTCACAATATCGTGGTGGGCAATAATGTCACCCGAGCGAATCTCTTCCTCCCGCACCAGCCCCACGCGCTGCGGCACAAGGTAGTAACGGATGGAATGGCTGCGGTCGTGATTCAAGAACCGCTGGTAGCTGATCACCCCGGTAAAGGTGGTGTCGCCGACAATCTTCGCAATCCCCGGAGGAGGATTCAGCACCACAATGCTGTCTTCCCGGTACAGGTAATGGTCGCCCGAATGGATATTCGGGTAGCGGAACAGCGTATCCGCATGCGCGCCGCTGTCCGATGGAAAGGCAAGTTGCGTGACGCCGGTCGCGCAATTCCGCAAATAGTAAATCGAATCCGCCGCCAGAGTATCCGCGATGCTCGCCGTCAGCAGGTAATAGTCATCGAGGCCGATCAACCGGAATGCGCTCACCGCATGGCGGTAAGTGTAATGGGTCTGGCCGCTGTCCGCGCTGAACTCCCACCAGTTGCCCTCGCGCAGCGGAATCAGCCCGTCCGATTTCAGACGGTAACTGACAAACAACGTTTCCGACCAGGCAGACCAGCCGGAGTCATTGCCCGCGCGCACGCGGTAGGCATAGTCGCCTTCCGCCAGCCGCAGCGAATCCCAGTACATGGCCGTGTTGGCCACCAGGGTATCGTGCTGCATGGTGAAGCTTCTGCGCCCGTGTTCGAGGACAAACTTGGTCTCGTCCAGACTGTTGTCCGACCATCTCACAACCACACCAAAACCCACATAGGTACTCGCCTTTACACTGTCCGGCGCATTGGGCACATGGCCGTGCGCCGGCGGTTCCGGCGGATCACCGTGAACCGGTGTCGCCTTGTCCTGGCAACCTAAGAATAGCACCACCGGCAGCAGTGCAAGAATCCAGAATCGCATGGCGGAGCCCTCCCAAAAAAATTTCAAAAAGCAAAAACCGAAAATTCAGAAAATCAAAGCCAGCAAGGAGAAGTCTTCATCCTTCATCCTTTCTTCACCGCCCTTCCTGCATCAAATCTTCCACCCACAACGGCAGCTTCTGCCCCAGATCGTCGGAATAACCGAGTTCCTCGTAACGAATCTTGCCGTTCTTGTCAATCGCGCACAGATAGGGAATCCCCTTCACCCCATAGGCCTTGGCCACGTCCTCGTTGCCGAACAGCAACTCCATCGCATAGCCCGTCTTGGCGAAGAAAATGCGCGGCTTCTGCTGCGGTCCGCGTTCCCAAGTGTTGATCGAAAACACCCGCACACCCTGCTTCGGCATCTGGGTCTTGACATATCTGTTGATCACCGGCATCGCCATCCGGCAGGGATTGCACCACGTCGCCCAGAAATCCAGCAACACCACCTGCCCATGCAGATCGGAAAGCTTCACCGTCTTGCCCGACGCATCCGTCAGCGTCCAGTCCGGCGCGTCCTTGGTGGTCTTTCCCTTCCGCACGTCGTCCCGCACCTTGCCCGCGTTGGTCTTGGCAGCGGCTTCGGCCTTGGCCATCAGATCCTTCCAGGCCGCATCCGTGTGCAAAGACTCGAACGTCGGATCGTTCTTCAGCCGCTCCACATCGGCAAACCCAGCCTCCAACGCGCTGTTCAGATCGCCCAGAGCATCCTGCGGATGGCCGAATCGCACCGCGTCGCCCGCCAGCGTATACCGCACTTCGGGAGCAAAATCCTCACCATTGGAACTGACGATAATCCGCTCCTGCAACTTCTGATAGTTGCCCGCCGTCCGCACCGCTTCCAAATACAGATCGCGCGCCGCGCCGTGCTGATCGGCAGAAGTGATTTGCCCTTCGCCTACCATGTCGTTCGCGTCCTTCATGGCCGACGCCGCCACCGCGTCGAAATCCCCTTGCGCGGCCTTCAGAATCCGCTCGCTGCCACCGTCGGCCCAGTTGGCGCTATCCTTCTTCGCCTGCGCCAGCAACGCCGCGGCCTGATCCGTCTTCTTGCTGTAAATCAGGTATTCGAACAGCGTCGACTGAGCAATCGCTTCCTTGGGAGCAAGCGTTGCCCACCCTTCAAAAACCGCCGCATCCTTCGGCAGTTCGGCGCTCAAACTGCTCTGGTCCTTCGGCGTGGCGCTCCGTTCGAACAGCGGCTTATAGGTCGCAGCCACCAGCCGGTATCCGTATGGAAACTTCGGATCTGCGGAGATCGCTTTGCGGCCAAGGTCCAGCTTCTGTGCGTTGGTGCCATAACGGCCATAGAAGTACAGCCACTTCGCGCTGTTCGGATTCTTCTCGTACTGCGCCTTGAAAAAGTCCACCATCCCGGCGCTGTCCACCCCGAACCAGTCTCCCTGAATGCGCCGCACCAGTTCCGGATCCGGAGCTTGGGAACACCAGTCCTGATACAACTTCAGCAGATCGGCGTCGGGAGCCAACTCTTTCATAGCCTTGTCCCAGTTCGCCTTGGTGTAAGTGCTTTCCGCCGCCGCCATAAACGCAAAGGCCAACAGCGCAACCATGATGAGCACGGAACGGAACTTCATGAGCCTATCCTCAGGTCAGATAATCGAAGTCATCTTGTGTGGTAGGGACACGGCCTGCCGTGTCCGTCGTAGGGGCCGTCTAAGACCGGCCCGCCCGCTTGAAACCTGTCTCAGTTCACCGAAAACGTCACCGACACCACCGCAGTGATGTCCTTCTCGATCGTCGAGGTATCGTAGATGCCATAATCGCGTACTTCGCGGGAGTTCGGCGCGGTTACCTGAAACACTCCCTGCCGCGCATTGCGCAGGCTGCGCACCCTGCCGCCCGCGCTGCCGGCAATCTGCTCGGCCCGGGTTCGCGCATCCTTTGTCGCTTCGGACAGCATCTCCATCCGCATCGGAGCCAGTGCCGTAAAGTAGAACTGCGGTGGATCGGAATTCACCGGCAGGCTCTCCGCCGTAAGCTGGCTGATGTCCCGCGCAATCGCTTCAATCGAATCCACCTGTGTGCTGTGCACCTGAAAGGACTGCGTGAGCTGGTAGCCGATAAACTCTTCGACATACTCCCCCTGCGCATTCCGCTTGCTTCGCGTCATATCCCGCGTGTGCACACCGGAAAAGACAATCAGGCTGTCGGAGATACGGCGGGAGTTCAGCCACTGCCGGATCCGCTGCTGGTTGCGCGTGATCGTCTCATAGCCGTGCTGCATGCTCATGTCGTTGACCGCGTAGTTGCCGTTCCACTCCACATAGTCGGAACGCACGGTCCGCCGTGCCGAGCCGGTCACGGTGATATTGTCGTTCGCCCGCTTGATCGCCCGCAGCGCTCCCGACACCAGCAGCCCGGTCAGCACAAATCCCACCGCCACCGCCACCAGTCCCCAGAACAATTGCAGAAAACGGTCGTTGCCATTCATGCGGTCTCTCCGTTAAAAGCAAATACTGAAAGGCCGAATATGCGAAAACAAAGCATCCACCCCGGGAATCACATTTTCTTAATGCCCGCACTGCGAGGACCCGATTTGCTGGGAGTTTCCTTTGCGCGCGCCGGAATAGTCAGTTGCACATACTCCGCGCTGGAATGCGGGGCGGGAATCCGCAGGTGATCTTCAAGGAGCCCTTCGATGTGCATCTGAATCGCCGTCTGCATCTTCGCTTCGGTCTGCTCCCGGGTCTTGCCGACAGCCACGCACCCCGGCAGATCCGGCGAATAAGCGGAGTAGTTTCCATCCGCCTTTTCAATCACAATCAAATACTGGCGCGAACTCATCGGGAGCCCTTTAGCTTAGCCTGTTTCAAGATGCTGTTGAATGTTCCCGGCGCAAGGTCAAAACTCAACCGGCCAGCCACCGTCACACGGCCGGGCTTTCTCGAATGCTTGTACTGGCGGTGATCTCCACGTGTCGCCACCAGATACCAGCCGTCGGATTCGATGAGCTTGATGACATCGCGCACTTTCATGTGCATCCCACAAATTCCGATTTAATCTTAATTCCCCTTTTTCCCTCTTTTCCCCTACATTAGTCGGAAAAATACAAGGGGGCAAGAAAAGTTCTTCGACCCCGCCGAAGGCGAGGCCGGGGGATAGAAGTCTGCGGACACAATCGGAAGGGGTTACGGCCTGCAAACCAACAAAGCGAAAGACCCAAATTCAAGTCTCAAGTCTCTGGTCTCAAGTCTCACCGTCCGCCTTCATCCCTCATTCTAAAACCAGTGGTCCTTCAGCTTCGGATCCACCTTTTCCGCCACCAGTCGCGACGCGCGGTAGAGCGACGGGAACGTTCCCGCGTCCGTCCACCAGCCGTCGATCACATCGGCGGTCAGCTTGCCCATCCGCAGGTACGCATTATTCACGTCGGTGATTTCCAGTTCGCCGCGCTCGGAAGGCCGCAGGGTGGTGATAATGTCCCACACCTGTGCGTCATACAGGTAGACTCCGATCACCGCCAGGTTCGACTTCGGCTTCTTGGGCTTCTCCACAATGCTCACCACGCGGCCCGTGGAATCCACTTCCGCCACACCGAACCGCTCGGGATCCGGCACTTCCTTCAGCAGAATCTTCGCCCCTTCCTGCTGATTGAACTTCTGCACGTGGGCCGTGATATCCTTCTCGAGAATATTGTCGCCGAGAATCACCGCCACCTTATCCTTCCCCGTAAACACGCGCGCCAGGCGCAGCGCGTCGGCAATGCCGCCTTCGCCTTCCTGATAGGCATAGTTGATATAGCGCAGACCGAAGTCCTTGCCGTTGCCCAGCAGATTCAGAAAATCTCCGGCATAATGGCCGCCGGTCACCAGCACGATCTCATCGATCCCCGCCCGCACCAGTGTCTGGATCGGGTAATAAATCATCGGCTGATTGTAAATCGCCAGCAAGTGCTTGTTGGTAATCTTGGTCAAGGGCAACAGTCGGGTGCCAAGACCACCCGCGAGGATAACACCTTTCATGAGTCCCGCATAGTTGTTGGTGAAGCAAAAAAGTCAAAAAACCAGAAATTAGAAATCAAAAAGAAGAACCCGCTAAACCGCACGGGTCTTTTTGACCATCGAAACAAAGATTGCCATTAGCTCGCGGGACTCGGCCTGCAATGCGGTTAATTTTTCGGGCTTGACCGTATCCGAATCCGCCAACAAATGCATCCAGTACACGGTCTCTGCAAGTTCCTGCATGGCACCGTCTATTTTGTTGGTGAAGTCTGCGCGAGATTTGGCATGGCTGGATTCCGCTACATGAGCGCCGACAGATGTTCCAGATCTCAATAACTGCATGCCGATTACTCGCCCTAACCCGCTCTGGGGGACCGCTTGGTACAGACGAATGATCCTCAGGGCAAACGCACGCGTACGTGCAGACAAGTCCCGTTTGGCTTTGGGGGGATCGTCCACCATGCTATGGAGTTGATCGTCCGGCTCTGCCATTTTTCGTTTTTTATTTTTGGTTTACGATTTAGAGCCTAACCCCCCCGCCCACAACCGAACTCGGTTCAATGATCGGCCCCCGCAGCACCCGCGACGCCGTTTCATCATCCACTTCCTCGATGAAGAAATCCCATTCGCTGCGGCCGGAGGAGGTGATGCTCTCTTCAACGACCTTGACGCGGTTCAACAGTGCGAGTTCCTCGGGGGTCACCATGCCGCGGCGCACTACGTGGCCGATCACATGCACCACCATCGAATGGCCGTCCCGCGCGACGAGGCACTTGCGGCCCGTGATCTGGCTGAAGCCCCAGCCGTCCGCGCTCATCGCCTTCACATGCCCGCCCGGCTGGCGGATATATACATTCAGCCGGCACGAAAGCTCTAACACTCGTCCTAATGCCATTGCAAACTCCTTTGATGCATCGAAAATCAAGAGGCAGATCTGATGAAGCGACTAATTCGGGCTGCCTTTCCCACCCCCATCTAACTTCCCCCATCCTTCACGGTGTTCAGGACAGGCTGTGGGGGAAGGATTTAAGGGTGATACAGGGAGTGGGACCACGCGGTATTCCCGCGTTGTCCCCCCGCCGCAGGCGGATACAGGTGCAGGGCTTAGCCCTGCCAAATTAATCCTTAAAAGTAACGATTCCTCCGGGGATTGTCAAGGAAACCGCCTCTCAAATGCCCTTCAAACATAACAAATTGCTTGCATTTGCGAACCGTTCATTGTAACTTTGCAATATGCCGCTGTATGCAACTTCCATGGCCACCGGGCCAATCACCATCATCGGACTCGGCGCGGTAGGCTCCGGCCTGTCCCGGGCCCTCTGCGCGGCAGGCTGCCGTCAGCTAACCCTTGTAAGCAGAGGGCGTGCGGGAGAGCAAAGGCTCTCTAAAGCGTTAAAAGTTAGGCATCTGAGGAAGACCAAACAACTTCAGCAAGAACACGGAGTTATTATCCTTGCCGTCAAGGAGGGCCAACTCGCCCTTTTGGCTGAAGAGTTGGCCCGCCTGCCCTTGCCGTGGCCCAAGCTTGCCGTTTTGCACACCGCAGGCTCCATCGGAGCCGAGGTCTTGCAGCCGCTGGCGTCGCTCGGCGCGGGAATTGCCGCCTGGCATCCGTACCAGACCTTTCCCCGCCGCGCCCAAACCGTCACCCTCGCCGGCGTGACCTTCGGCACCGACGGCAACCGCAAAGGCATCCTCGCCGCCAACAAGCTGACCCGCCTGCTGGGCGGGAAACCGCTCAAGGTTTCCGGAGAGGACCGGGTGCTCTACCACCTGTCCGCCGTCCTGGCCTGCGGTTTTGTCGCCGCCGACCTGCACATGGCGGTAGATGTTCTGAAAAGAACCGGCGTCCCCGAGGCCCGCGCCCTGCAAGCCGTGCTGCCCATTGCGCGGGAAACCCTTTCTCAGGTCGCCGCCTTAGGCCCCGCCGCCGCCCAAACCGGCCCCGCCGTCCGCGGCGACAAGGCCACCATTCAGAAGCATCTGCGGGCATTGCGAGACACCGATCCCGAGCTGATGAAGGTTTACAAGGCCGTAATAGATTACATCATCGCGTCGCAGACGCACCGCACGCGCTAACCGTCGCGGCTGCAGGCCTATTTTTGACTTGGGCCTGCCCCGCTGGGGGAAGGCTGGGGATAGAGATCAGCACCTTCCCCAAAAAGAAAGCACCCCGCACCATAGCCACGCACGGCCGTGCGTCTTCCATCTGCCCTTCCCCCTTTGCAAAAGGGGGAATCAGAAGGGGGTTCTGTTCCTACACCCACAGCAGGCTCAAGTCCTTCCCCCACAGTGTGGGGGAAGTTAGATGGGGGTAACGAACAAGGCAGGGGGATAGAGGTCCGCCTAACAAGAACCATGAGCTAAGGGCGTGGGAGAAGTCCTTGGACCTCGACGAAGGCGCGGGCCAGGGGATACAGATCTGCACCTTGCCCAAAAAGAAAGCACCCCGCACCATAGCCACGCACGGCCGTGCGTCTTCCATCTGCCCTTCCCCCTTTGGAAAAGGGGGAATCAGAAGGGGGTTCTGCACGGGTCCCCTTCCCCTACTTCAGTGGGGGAAGGCCGGGAAGGGGGTGGGGGAAGTTAGATGGGGGTAACGAACTAAGGCCGTAGGGGATAGAGGTCTGCGAGGCAATAATGAGAAAAGGTCCGGAGATAAGGGCTACGCGATAATCATAGGCCACCCCGCAACCCGCCCGTCTTCATTTTCCACTTTTTCATTTTTGATTTTTGATTTCTAATTTTTTCGAAATAGCTTCTAAAGGACATCATGCCAGATAACAAGCGAATTCTTTGGGCAGACGACGAGATCGATCTCCTCGAAGCTCACGTATTGTTCCTCGGACAATACGGCTATGACGTCACCGGCGTGACCAACGGCGAGGACGCCATCAACCGCGTCATCACCGAACCGTTCGATGCGGTGCTCATGGATGAACACATGCCCGGAATGGACGGCATCGAGACCGCCGCCGCCATCAAGGATAAGCGTCCCGATCTGCCCGTGATCATGATCACCAAGTCGGAAGAAGAGGCCCTGATGGATTCGGCCCTCGGCGGCAAGATCACCGATTACCTGACAAAGCCTGTCAACCCCACGCAGATCCTCGTCGCGCTGAAAAAGGTTCTCGAGCGCAACGCCATCGAACAGAAGATCGCCACCCGCGATTACCTCACCGAGTTCCGTCAAATCTCCCTCAAGCTGATGGAAGGTCCGACGTGGCGCGAGTGGGCCGACATCCACGCCAGTCTCTGCGGCTGGGAAATCGAACTGGACCGCCTGCCCGATGAAGGCCTCAAGCACTCCCTCGAAGGCCAGCGCGAAGAATGCAATATCGAATTCGGCAAATTCGTCGAAGAACACTATGAGGACTGGGCCTGGGGCCGCAATGAAGGCCCACCCATGTCCGTTGACGTCGTCCAGAAGTGGGTCATGCCCCGCCTCGCCGCCGGGGAAAATGTGCTCTTCCTTGTCATCGATTGCCTGCGCGCCGACCAGTGGATGGCTATGGAGCCGCTGCTCTATGACAACTTCCGCATCACGCGCGATTTCCATTTCTCCATTCTTCCGTCCGCCACTCCCTACAGCCGCAATGCGCTGTTCTCGGGCCTTTACCCCGGCGAGATCGAGGAGATCTATCCCGACCTCTGGAAGAAGAGCGATGATGACGAACTCTCCTGCAACCGCTTCGAACGCCAGCTTCTGGACAAACAGTTGCAGCGCCTCGGCCTCACCGTCGAGCCTGAGCCCAAATATGTGAAGATCCTCGACCCCGAAGAAGCCAACGCCACCGCCAAAAAGGTGCCGCAATACTTCAACAACCGCCTCGTCTCGATGGTCTTCAACTTCGTGGATATGCTCGGCCACAGCCGCTCTCAGAGTGACGTCATCCGTGAAATGCTGCCCCATGAAGCCGGCTACCGCAGCGTCGTCCGTGCCTGGTTCGAGCATTCCAGCCTCCGCCAGATTCTGCAGGCCTTCGCCCGCCAGAAATGGACGGTCATTGTCACCTCCGATCACGGCTCCATCCGCTCCACCAAGGGCGCCAAAGTCGTCTCCGACCGCGAAGCCTCCACCAACCTGCGCTTCAAGCACGGTCGTAACTTGAAAGTCGATTCCCGTCAAGCCATCGAAGTCCCGCGCCCCGAGCGTTTCCGCCTCCCCAAGCGCGGCCTCAATATCGGCTACATCATTGCCAAAGAGAACTACTACTTCGTCTACCCGACCAACTACCACAAGTACCTCGCCCTCTACAAAGACAGCTTCCTCCACGGCGGCTGCTCCTTAGAGGAAATGATCCTTCCCGTCGTCATCATGGAAGGGAAGGGGTGACCCCTTCACCCGCGTCGCCTTCGGCGCGCTATCGTTCTGAAGATTCGGCTCTGCCGTTCCCCACATGCCGGGAGGGCAAGGGGCTTTAGCCCCTTGTCTCTGCCCTTCCCCCTTTGCAAAAAGGGGGAAGCAGAAGGGGGTTCTGCTCTGCTCCCCTTTCCCTCTTTTCCCCCTACTTTAGTGGGGGGAATAAAAAGGGGGGTGGGGAAAGGTCCCGGACCTCGACGAAGGCGGGGGCCGGGGGATACGGGTCTGCCGCCACAATCTAAATGAGGATCAGACTCCGCCGTAGGGGCACGACATGTCGTGCCCGCGACTGAAGGGCTTTCGAAAGGCATGCCGTGTCATTCGGAGGGGCGGGTCTAAGACCCGCCCGTGTAACACAAAGAAATATCCTGCAACCAATGTCAGACATCATCACCACCCACTCCCCCGCCGAAACCGAGCATTGGGCCGAGGCCTTCGCCGCCTCGCTCACACCCGGCACGGTCATCGCGCTCTTCGGCGATTTGGGCGCGGGCAAAACGGTGATTGCCAAGGGCATCGGCAAGGGGCTCGGCGTCAGTGATGCCGTCATCAGTCCCAGCTTCAACTATGTGCTCGAATACAAGGGCAAACTGCCCTTCTTTCATGCCGACCTCTACCGCATCGAGGGCGCGGCCACCTTTGAAGCTATGGGCTTCGATGAGTACTTTGACCGCAATGGAGTCTTTGTGATCGAATGGGCCGAACGCGTGCGCGACCTGCTGCCGCCCGACGCACTCTGGATTGAAATCGAAACCATCGCCAACAGCAGCGAGCGGCGGATTGCCGTCAAGCGGGGCGCACCATGATTCTCTGTCTCGAAAGCTCCGCCAATCCGTCCGTCATCGGCCTCGTGCATCATGACCAGTTGGTGATGGAGAACACCTTCTCCGACCGCGCCAAATTCGCCGATGAAGTCACCACCATGCTCCGCGACATGAGCATCACGCCCAGCCGCCTGAAGGCCATTGCCATCGGCATTGGCCCCGGATCCTTCACCGGCTTGCGGGTCAGTCTCGCCTTTGCCAAAGGACTGGCGCGCGGGCTCGAAATTCCCATCTGGCCGGTCTCGTCGCTGGAAGTCGTGGCCCTGAATCTCTTAGGCCGCTGGGATGCCGTCGCCGTCATCTCTCCTGCGCGCCGCGGGCATGCTCATTTCGCGCGCTTCACAGGTCAGGCTCTCGAGACCACGCAAGACCAGTCGCAGATCGTCGCCTATGATGATCTGCTCTCCCATTTGACCGCCGATATGGTGCTGGTCGGGCCGGGAGTCGCCCTGCTCAGCGACTCTCAGCGCAGGCAATTGAACGGGTATCTTCCCGCGGACAATGACATGCACCGGCCGCACACCCTGCGATTGGCGCGGCTGGCCCGCGAGGAGTGGCTCGAAAAAACGCCTCCGGAGATTGGAACCTTGGTGCCGACGTATGGACTCGATTTTCCCGTCTAACAAGCACGCCAACTCGCTGCTGCATGCCGGCACGAGTGGCTGGAGCTACGACGACTGGCAGGGAAACTTCTACCCGCCCAAAACCTCCTCCGGCCAGTGGCTGGAATACTATATTTCTCAGTTCGGCGCGGTGGAAGTGGACAGTACCTTCTACGCCATTCCGCCCCGCTCCCGCGTCGAACGCTGGGCCGAGGTCGCGCCTCCCGGATTCGAGTTCGCGCTCAAAGTCCCACAGGTGATTACCCATGAAAAATCGCTCATCAACTGCGAGGCGGAGATGAGCGAATTTCTCTCTGTGGTGGAACTGCTCGGCGAACATCTCGGCCCGGTTCTCTTTCAGTTCCCCTATGGCTTCAAGCCCGAACGCATCAACGACCTCTTGAAGTTTCTCGATACTCTGCCGCGCGACACCAGTTTCCGCTTTGCCGTGGAGATCCGCAACCGTGCCTGGCTGAAAACCCGGCTGCCCGACGAGCTGGCCGCGCGCAAACTCACCATGTGCCTGGTCGATCACCCCTGGATGCCGCGCGAGACTCGCGTCACGGGCACGTTCGTCTATCTGCGGTTTCTCGGTGACCAGAAGGCACTGACCGTGTTCGATCACACGCAGAAGGACATGCAGAAGAATCTCGTCTTCTGGGCCGCCTGTGCCAAGCTCTGGCTCAAGCAGAAGCTGCCCATCTATGCCTTCTTCAACAATCATTTTTCCGGCCATGCGCCTTCGGACGTCAGGGCCTTTAGCGAACTCCTCAAAGGCCAGAAGGCCAAGGTCCAAGGCACATGAGCCCCCCTCGCACTCCGCTGCGCCCTCCCAAAAAGCGCATCCCTCTTCCGCCCAAGCCGCCCAAGGTCATCCCCCCGGAAGACCTTTACAAGCGCAAACCCAAGCACCCCAAACGCGAAACCCCCATCGAGGACTCGTAGGGGTGTAAGCAGGGCGATCTGAATCTGCAAGTGGGGCACGACACGTCGTGCCCTTTCCTATTTTTCCAACCCGGAGGTTTGAAGCTTGAGGGCGCTGTCGATGAGGTCCGGTTTGCCGGTGAAGTGGCCTACGGCGGAGGAGGCTCCATAGGAGAGGAGCGACGCCAGCGCGATCACCAGCAGGGTGCGTGCCCGGCCTTTGTCCAGTCCCCAGTCTTCGAGATAGCGGTGCAGCAGAAAGCTGGCCGCAAAGAAGACGACGGTTGAAATAATCAAACTTAGCATACCGTCTCTTGGTGCAATTGCTGCTCCAACTCCCCTCACCGCCCCCCAACCCTTGTCATTCTGACGCCGTCTTCGGCGGAAGAACCTCGGGCAAATCCGGCATGCCTTCATCTTGGTAGCCGCCCGATTCATCGCGCCCCGCGGACCAAAACGCCACCCTCATCGGCTTTTTCCCTTCATCCTTCCGCCTTCATCCTTCATCCTTCAAAAAGCGCCCTCTTCTTTCCTATTTCCTATTTCAAATTTCCTATTTTTCCCCGCGCCCTTGTCATTCTGACGCCGTCTTCGGCGGAAGAACCTCGGGCGAATCCGGCATGCCCTCGTCTCGGTGGCCGCGCGATTCATCGCGCCTCTCGCTTCCTGCATCACCCTGCCCACCCCTTGCCGAGCCGGGTTGAGCCGCGTCAAATACTAACCCGAACAGAAAACACAACCCGGCCGAAACCCCACCCCGCATCCGCACTCTCCCGCCTTGGCTTCTCGGCTTCTGTCCCCCTATACTTCAGGCGGCCTCCGGCCGCCTCCGACCAGAGCCCGCGCCACCCCAAAAAAACATTGTCATTCTGACGCCGTCTTCGGCGGAAGAACCTCAGGCGAATCCGGCATGCCCTCGCCTCGGTAGCCGCGCGATTCATCGCGCCCCGCAGACAAAAACGCCCCCGCATCGGCTTCTTCCCTTCATCCTTCCGCCTTCATCCTTCATCCTTCAAAAAGCGCCCTCTTCTTTCCTATTTCAAATTTCCTATTTCTCCACCTTAACCCCACAGTTCTGATTCACTTCCACCCCATACTCGCCCAACAGAATTCTTTTATAAAACGACCTGTCAATTTATAATACCATGATAACATTCAAGCCTTGACTGTAGCCTGTTCTATCCGTATATTGCAGCATTGGACAGAATCATGGGTCACCAACGTAATGAGACGCCGAACAGTTCGTTCGTGCCGCTATGACCGAAATGTTTGGCCAATCCACGTAGGGATAAAACGCAAAGGCCTCGGTATCTTAGGGAATGCAGTTATGAAAGACCGTCTTTTTATTTCCCATGCAAATCCCATCGACAATGAATTCAGTCTATGGCTGACCCTTCGCCTAAGGGCCATGGGATTCCAAGCTTGGTGTGATCTCACAGATATGCCGGGCGGCGCATCGATGTGGCCAACAATTGAGCGTCAAATCCGGGCGAATACAGACCGATTCATATTTGTCCTCAGCAAAGTCTCGAATCATCAATCAGACGGCTGCCTTAAGGAGCTCGCGGTGGCCGATGCAGTACGCAGGTCGTCAGACGATGGTGATCAAGAGTTCATCCTACCAGTTCGATGTGACGATATTGATTTCAAAACCGCCAACGCTTACGTGATAGATCGGTACACAGTTGACTTCTTCGGACGCTGGGGTGCAGGGCTTCGCGAACTTCTTGACAAATTGAAAGAAGCCGGAATTGTTGGTTGTGCTGTCAACGGCCCCAGTGCAGTATCCGAATGGTGGGCAAAGGAATACAAATACGCTTCGCCCCGCACTCTTCTCGACAAGCCTGAAACTTATGTCACCAACGTCTTTCCTATCACCCGATGGCCATCACATATATTTATTCACGACATTGGCCGATCTGGTGTCGGCCCTTACAATCTGAACCCAGAGGTCGGACAACCTTTTGCATTTTCGGAAAAGAAAATAATTTCTTTCTTTCCGGCAAACTCGATTTCGTCCTATGTCACGTACCCATACGAGATTCTGAATTCGACGCGCCTTCCTATGCGATCAGATGCCCCGTATGCCGCCTTGCGAGATGTGTTGCAAACAGATGACAGCAGGCTTGTGACTGAGCTGTTGACGAACACGTTCGAATACGCTCTAATCAAGAGGGGTCTTCGCCCGTATTTGCAGGCATCAAAGAAGCACTGCTTCTTCTTTTACAAAGGGTCGGACCTTGACTCCATTCAGTACGACACACTCGAAGGAGCACCCACAGATCGAGTGCTTGTTGGCAAATATGAGTCATCATATTGGCATTTCGCCATTTCTGCCAAGGCTGAAATGCGCCCGTTTCCACATTTCGCCATTCGCAGACACGTCTTGTTCTCAGACGATGCGCGTACTATATGGGAGAGCAAGCCAAAACTCCACAAGGCAAGACGGTCAGCGTGCAGGCGCTGGTTCAACGAGCTTTGGCGCGAGAGACTTTTAGCCGCCATGGCATGTGTTAGTCGCGGAACTGACGATGTGCTAATTGAATTCGGAGACGAAAGTGCGCTAGCAGTAAGCCGTATTCCAACGCTACATGAGTGTCCCAAATCCTACATCTATGGAATCGAAGAAGAGATAGATCTTATTTCCGAACAGGTGGAAGACCAAGATGATGAAGACATCGAGCCAGGCGATTGAGTATATCGACGAACCTCTAGTTGAGGTCGGCAAGTCTCAGGCCGTTGACGACCCCCGCGACGGGCTGTCACTCTTTGGCCCATTAGTGAATTCACCGGAGTACACCATCAGGGCAGGCGTGATCGGCACCCGCTCGGCGATAGAAGCATTCAGAGACTGGGTATGCAGAATTCAAGGTCCGATACTGAACGGAGAGGACAGTGTTTCACGACCTTCCTTTCCCGGATTTGAAGCTGCATTCAATGTCAAGTGGCCCGCCGAACCACTAATAGCGGTCGAACTCGATTCCGCACACATAGAGCACATCTTAAAGCAAACGAGACGATCTGACCGGATCACAACGCTGGTAAATTTGTACCGGGACCGGATTCTGGAAGCGAGGCGCACACAGGAGCGGGATGTATCGGTGTGGTTTGTGCTCGTGTCCGGAAAGCTCAAGAAGATGGCGCTGCCGCGATCGTCCGACGAGCCGCAGAGTCGACACGTCCGTGGTCAGCACTCACGCATGAGACCATTCGCTACCATCAACCAGCTCGACCTGCAACTAAGTGAAATGAAGGAGACCGAGGAGTTTTCCGACCACTTTCACAACCAATTGAAGGCCCGGCTTCTGCCAAAGGAAATAGTCACTCAGCTTATAGTCGAGGAGACACTCCTCCCGCCCGATCGTCGAAGCAAGCTCCAGTTCGTAATTGACTCTTACAGAAAGCAGCAATCACAGATTGCATGGAATCTCGCGTCTGCCGTGTATTACAAACATGGCGCGCTGCCATGGAGACTCTCCGGTGTGCGCGACGGAGTCTGCTATGTAGGAATGGTTTTCAATAACACTCTCTCTGGCCGTGAAGGCGAAGCATGTTGCGCCGCGCAAATGTTTCTTGGTTCCGGTGATGGAATGGTATTTCGCGGTGCCGTGGGGCCATGGTACACGAAGCGGCGCGGCGAATTCCATTTGGACCCAAGGTCATCCGAGAAGATTCTTGGAATGGTCATAGACAATTACACGAAACTGAATGGCACTCCACCCAAGGAAGTTGTCATACACGGGAAATGCAGGTTCAACGACCGTGAATGGGAGGGCTTCCGAAGTGCAGCGGGTTGCAACACATCCATCGTCGGTGTTCGTGTGCGCATCGCCTCGAATTTCAACCTCTTCACACTCCGAAACAGTTCGGTTCTCAGAGGCACTCTTTTGCGTATGACAGAATCATCAGGGTACCTCATGACCATGGGTTTCGTTCCCAGACTGCGCACGCAACTCTGCCTCGAAGTCCCTAGGCCTCTTTACTTGGACGTTTCACACGGTGAATGTGAGTTTGGAGTGGTCGCGCGCGATATCTTGGGGCTGACAAAACTGAATTATAATGCATGCACATACGCCACAGGGTCTCCCGTTACTTTACGCTTCGCCGACGCAGTCGGAAAAATACTGGTCTCTACACTAACTGAGGACATCCCACCGTTGCCTTTCAAGCACTACATATAGTCATTCTCCTCCGACCGCTATATGTCATGTGTTAACGCACCGAGCACTCAACCCATGTCAGAGCCCTCCATGCGTTATCCTCTAGCCACTCGTCTCCCCTTCTCTTTCACTGCTTGAACAGCCTGTTTTTCATTCTCTTATGTTCATTCGCACCACCCCAACTATCGATGTACTCAGCATTTGCACATTTGCCCAAATTTCTCTTGCTTTCAGGCCAAAAATGTTGTACATTTGAACAGTGCTGGGAGTTTGCCCTTTCTTCTTCCAGCCCATCATCTAACCCTTTGTCGAATCGGCTGTTTGCCTTTCCCCTCCAGAAGCGCGATGAATCGCGCGGCTACCAAGAGGAAGGCATACCGAATTCGCCCGAGGTTCTTCCGCCGAAGACGGCGTCAGAATGACAAGGTTTAGGGGTGGCGGGTAGGGTATTTAGACGCGCAGCAAGCTGCGCAACTACATCGGCCCAATTATCGTTTTTGGCTTCCGGGCTTCTGATTTCAGCGTTTCAGTGTTTCAGCATTTCAGGATTTTCGACTATGAGCGGACCAAAATCACCCGAAGGAAAAGCCCGTAGCCGCAGCAATGCTCTCAAGCATGGGCTGCGCGCTACGGATGAACTGTTCCTCACCCACCTTAAGCGGCATGAACGCGAGGTTTTTGCGGACTTCCGCACCGCCCTCCACCGGGAATACAAACCCAAAACCGCCCATGAGAAACTGCTGGTGGACCAGATCGCCATTCAGCACTTCCGCCAGTATCGGCTTTATGACCTCGAATACCTGGCCACCAGCAAGAGCCGCCATGATCCTCTGGCAACCGAGTCCATCTTCCGCCACCTCGACCGCCTGTCCCGCTATGATACCCGCATCAGCCAGCAGCTTCGCGCCTTGCATAATCGCCTGAAATCCCTCTATTGGAAGCGCGACAATACCTCCCTAAGTACCTTTAATCCCAAGGAGTAAACCAGTTCGTTTGGTCAAAAAAGGTTATTCACTGTTTGGTCCTCCTTTCCCCGAGAGGCTCAAAATTTGGGGAACCCTCCTCGTGATCGTAAGTTCTTGTAAAACCGACGGGAACTTTTCTTTGACAGTGGGAGTTAGCGTCGTAATGGGAGTTTTCCGCTTGATCTTGCTTGATCGCAATTTGGAGGCCCACCTTTGACCAAAATCACGAAAAAAGTGAATATTCGCGCCAACCAGAGCTTGGAGAAGTATCTTCAGGAGATTGGGGAGGTTCCGCTCCTCACGCCCGAAGAGGAGATCAAGCTCGCCCGCCGCATTCGCCGCGGCGACCAGATTGCCCTCGAGCAGCTTACCAAGGCCAATCTGCGGTTTGTGGTTAGTGTAGCCAAACAGTATCAGAACCAGGGGCTCTCACTGGGGGACCTGATTAACGAGGGCAACCTCGGTCTGATTAAGGCCGCCAAACGGTTCGATGAGACCCGTGGCTATAAATTTATTTCCTACGCCGTGTGGTGGATCCGGCAGTCGATTTTGCAGGCGCTGGCCGAGCAGTCGCGCGTGGTGCGGCTGCCCCTCAACCGCGTGGGCGCGCTGAACAAGATCGGCAAGATGTATTCGAACCTCGAGCAGGAGTATGAGCGCGAGCCCACTCCCGAGGAGATCGCCGAGCAGCTCGAAATTACGCCCGCCGAAGTCACCGACACGCTGCGCATGTCGGGCCGGCATCTGTCGATGGACGCGCCCTTCAGCCAGGGGGAAGACAACCGGCTGCTGGACATCGTCCATAATGAGAACCAGCCGCCGCCCGACGCCAAGCTGATGCAGGAATCGCTGCGGCAGGAGATCGACCGCGCGCTGGCCACCCTCTCGCCGCGTGAGGCCGAAGTGGTGCGGCTGTACTTCGGGTTGGGGCGCGAACACCCGCTGACCCTGGAAGAGATCGGCGAGCTGTTTAAGCTGACACGGGAACGCGTGCGGCAGATCAAAGAGAAGGCCCTGCGCCGCCTGCGCCACACCTCGCGCAGCAAATCCTTGCGGACCTACCTGGGGTAAGGGTTCGACATAGTACACCGATGATAGCAGCGGCGGCCAACTGGCCGCCGTTTTTTTGCGGCGGGTTCGCGCGCAAGGGCTTGGGCGTTAAACCAAAAAGACCGCATCTCCCTATGAAAATGTTATCACCCGATCCCACATGTTACAACTTGCCCATATCTCCGATTTGCATTATACCGAAGCCAATCGCGCCCGAGTGGCGGCGCTGTTCGATGTAGTCCGGCGCGCAGGGATCGATCATCTGATTGTGACCGGCGATCTGACCGCCGACGCGCGCGAGGAGCATCTGATTCAGGTGCGCGACCTGCTCTTTGCCAGCGGCTTTCGCACGAGCGCGCAACTGACGGTGATCCCCGGCAATCATGATATCTTCGGATTTATCTATCAGACCTATTCCAAACCCAATGCGGTGGTGAAGGTGCGCACGCGCCGGGATCTGCTGAATACGATCCGCACACTGTGGCATTTCCGCAGGAGGTTGCTGGCGTATAATGATGCGGCGTATCAGCAGGACGTCGCGGCATTTCGGGCGCACTTTGTCGAAGCCTATGAGAACTGCCTGACGATGCGGCAGAGCCCGGGTGGGTTTCCGTTTGTCAAACTTCTGCCGGATAACATTGCGCTGATCGGACTGGACACCAATCATCTGATGCCGCGCTCGTATAATCTGCTGCGGATATTGCGGGGCAGCCGCAGCGCGATGAAGACGTGGGATCTGACTCCGATCGGCGACAACCTGAGCGGCTCGACGGGGTTTCTCGATTTTGCGACGACGAAGGCGGCGCTGGAGATGCCGCAGATCGAAGGGCGGCGCAAGATTGTGGTGATGCACCACTACCTGTATCCGCTGCCGCATGTGGAGGATTTGACATCGGGAGTGTTTGCGCGGGAGATGCAGCTACGGAACCGCGAGGAGATTTCGGCGCTGTTCATCTCGCACGGCGTGGATCTGATTCTGCACGGGCACTGGCACATCGATGACGCGTATCAACTGGACGGCGCACTGGGACCGAAGGTGCTGAATGGCGGCGGGAGTTTGTGGTCAGGGTTCAACCGGATTGAAGCCGGCGAGAGGGGGCTGCAGTTCAAGGTCGGGATGAGGAATTGAGTCGTGATAGCTGCTATTTCAGGAGCATGACTTTGGTGAAGGTGTGATGGGTCTGGGAGGTGAGTTCGGCGAAGTAGAGGCCGGAAGCATAGCGGTTCAGATCGAGGGCATAGGTGTGTTCACCGGCGGCAAGGCGACCGAGGTTGACCTCGGCGGCAATCTGGCCGAGCACATTGTAGAGACGGATGCGCACGTCTTGCGGCGAATCGAGCACGTAGCGCAGCATGGCGCTGCCGTTGGTGGGATTGGGAAATGAATTGAAGGAAGAAGGCGGAAGGATGAAGGATGAGTGGCCGGAAACGGCGGTGGGGAATTGGATGGTGTCGATGTAGGTGGCGAAGACATCCTGATTGCCGAGGCGGGTGTCGGTCCAGGTGCAGAGAGCTTTGCCGTGACGGGCCTGCCAGCCGATGTACTCTCCGATGAGTCCGGCGTCGAGGGAGCTGCCGGCGGCGGGATTGGAGGAGATGGTGCTCAGCCGCTCATTGGCGCGCCACGTGGCGCCGCCATCGGTGGAAAGAGTGAAGTACACATCCATCAAAATGTTGTTGGGATCATTGCGGCGGTCATAGAAAACGACCCACGCGCGGCCCTCTTCATCGACGGAAATCCACGGATGCAAATGGTCCACGGGAAATGCCGTGTTGTCATCATTCAGCCGCCGGCGGGGTGACCAATTTGCGCCGTGGTCATCGCTGTACATGCTGTAGATGTCCGTGCGGGTAAAGGCCGCATCGGCATCGGTGAACACCATGTAGAGCCGCCCGCGGTGCGGACCGTTAGACAGATCGACGGCCATGGCCCCATAGGCAAAGATGTCGAACTCGGGAGTCATGTTGCGCGGGGCAATTTCCGCTGCGACAAAATTGGTAGACGTGACAAACTGCTGATCGGCAAAGGTCTGGCCGCCGTCCGTACTGCGCGAGAACATGAGGCCGGACAACGCATAGCTCAGCCACGAAACATAGACTTCCCCATCCGGTCCAGTACAGACATTTGCCCACTGGTTGCCGGAGGTCTGGCTGAGAACGCGCGGCGTGCTGTAGGGTTCTCCGGGACGTTTGTAGACCAGCCAGATGTGAGTGGAGTCATAGGGGTTGGGGCCGTAGAAATGCGCCCAGGCCGTGTAATAGGTGCCCAGATACGGCGAGGTGGGATCGGCATCAACGGCCAGCATTTCCTTATCTTCGAAACCCAGCGGCTGCACGGAATCGGCAGCAAAGACACTGTCATGCCACGTGACTCCACCATCGTTCGAGGAGACCTGCAACAGGCCATCTTCCCCGCCGGGTGCAGGATCAAAGGTGACGATCATGGTGGTGAAGACACCCTCATGGTTGACCACCATTACCGGATCACTCTGCCACGGATAAAACATCTGCGGCAGCAGCGTATCGTGCCACACCTGACCGCCATCGGTGGTGTAGCCCACACCGATGCGGCGATACCCGAGGCGGAAATCGCGCCAGGCGGCGACGAAGTTCTGCGAATCAAGAGGTGAGATGCAGGCCATCTCCTCATTCTGTACCTGTGTGGTGTTGTCACTGTTGACGCGACGGTTGACATAATCCAAAGGCAAAACGGGTGAGGCAGCGGCCTCATACAGGCGAGCCCGGGCTAAGGGGACCAGAGATTCGGGCCGTGGAGTAACGGTGGCGCCGGCCATCTGAAACAAAACCGCCAGCAGAAGAGATAGAAATAGACCGCGCATGATATTCTCCTCGAGATCAACGGAAGTGATAATGCTATAATGTAGGGGAGAAAAGCGTTAAAGGCAATGAGGGGGGCACGGGCACGAGATGGCCCTTCGGCCACCCCCCTGATCGAAGACGGGCACGGCATGCCGTGCCCCTACGGCGGATGCCATACCCTTGATGTGATCGGTGTAGGGGAGGGTTAAGGTCTGCCGCAACCCTCCCGTGTTAGCGATTGCAGGATGTGGCACGGGCGGGTTGCGCGTGGTGCATCCTCTGATGAGTTGCTTCCTTCTGCTTAACCCGCCCCTACACGGGATGTACACGCCGGGATCACAGCGGGGAGGTGGTGGCGGATGCAGGCAGGCCCCCGTTCCTCGGCCCCCTTTCCCCACCCCTTCGTATTTCCCCCTTGGAGTAAGCGGAACACAGACCTCCTATCCCCTGCGGCGGAGTCCTTAACAGAGTGCGCCACGCGGGAGCGTGACGCTTAGTGGATGTGAGAGCAGACCTCTATCCCCCGGCTTGTGCATTACCCCCATCTAACTTCCCCCTAACCCTAACCCTTCCCCCACTAAAGTAGGGGAAGGGGACTAGAGCGGAACCCCCTTCTGATTCCCCCTTTTTCAAAGGGGGAAAGGGCCGAAATCCAAAGGATTCGCCGCACCCGCACCACGCGGGAGCGTGGTGCCTAGTCATGCGAGGGCAGACCTCTATCCCCCGCCCCTTTCCCCATAGAATTGGGAAAGGGGAGCAGAAGGTCCAGCACAATCCTGCCTTGGCCGGGGGAGCGCCCCCCATCCCGGCCTTCCCCCACTATAGTAGGGGAAGGAGAATACTCAAGACGCATGCCGCGGCAAAACATGGGGTGCGGGCGCTGGTTTGGCATTTCAGAATTTCAGTTTTTTTCTGACGGGGCTTGGAATGGGGCTTGCAGGGTATCGATGAGATGCATTATATTAGCGATAGCGGTGTTTGTGGATAAGCATTTGTGAATAATAGGCTTACACGGACAGACGCTATAGGTCCGGGCCGGAAGACGGGGCCGGAATCGCGATCCATCAGGGAACTACCATGTCCAATACGACCTCCGAGCCGCAACTTCTGCCCAAGGGCGCTTTCAGTTTGACCCATGCCCAGCAGTTGGCAGCGGTGCCTCCCATGTTCCGCAAATACTGGGAATCACTGGCCAAGAAGAACCATTATTATAACCATGTGTTCATGGCCGACTGGGCCAATGGGCTGGAAGATGCTCTGGTGCTGGAGGCGGGGTGCGGGCAGACGACCACCCTTGCGGAGCGGAAGGTGCCGCTACGGAAGCTGATCGGGCTGGAGCCGATTCATGAAGATATTTTAATGAATCCCACAGTGCGCTATAAGATGCAGGGGATTTTGGAACGGCTGCCGCTGGCCGATGGCAGTGTAGAAGGGGTGTACTGCGATTCGGTGTTCGAACATATCACGGATCCGAAGCAGGTGTGCGGGGAATTCTACCGGGTGCTGAAGCCGGGCGGGCGGGTAATCATCAACACCAACAGCGTGTTCAATCCGTTCATGTTTCCGAACAAGTTTCTCTCCATCGATCAGCGCGAGTGGCTGAAGAAGAAGATGAAGATTCAGAGCGAGGGGACTTATCCCGCGCCGTACCGGATCAACACGCGCCACGCACTGATCAAGTATTTGAAGGGCGCAGGGTTCAAGGATATCAAGATTTACCGCTGGGGAGTGCCGAACATGTACCACCCGCGGTGGTTTTTGGGTTTGCAGTTGCTTATGGAATTGATGGGCGAAACGCCGCTGTTCTGCGGGCTGAAGCACCGGTTGATGGCGACGTGCAGGAAGTAAATCGAAAAAGCGAAAAAGCGAAAAGCGAAAATAATACAGCGCCTTCGAAAATCTCGAAGGCGCTGTTACATTGTGTGAGGTGTAGCGTTGATCAGGCGGCGGCCGTAGGAACGGCGGGAGGCCGGAGGGCCGGCTGCTGGGAGCGGCGGGAGGTCAGCCAGTGCTGCATCATGAGCACGGTGTAGTCGGGGGGCAGCGCACGGTTTTTGGCAAAGAAGCTGCCGTCTCCGTGGGCTTCGCGGACCTCATCCCACTCTTTGATCCACTCATTCCACGGTGGGCTGAAGCCATGCTTAGGCTTCGTCAGAATGGCTTCGGGCAGGACACCACGCATCGCTTTCTTAAAAATATATTTCAGCGTATGGCCATCCGAGCGAATCGCATCGGGCCAGGAGAAAACTTCTTCGATGAGTTTGTGATCGAGGAGCGGCACACGGGCTTCGAGGGCGACCGACATACTGGCACGGTCGACCTTGACCAGAATATCGTCGGCCAGATAGACCTTCAGATCAAGGTATTGCAGCCGCGTGGCGAGGGGCACATCCTCGCGCCAGAATTTGCGATAGGCCCAGTAGTCGTCGTAATCCCGGAAGTGTTCGAAGAGATCAGGCGCCATCAGTTGTCCGATTTCGGTACGGGTAATACCGCCGATCAGCAGAGTATAAAGATCGAAATCATCGAGGCAGCGGCGCAGCAGGCGGATGCGGCCATGAGCGGTCGGATGCAGAGACTTGTGTGCGGCCGCGCGCAGCATCTTCCGGAAGGGGAAATTGCGGCGGTTGTAGGCGGGATATTCGAGATAGCGCTTGTAGCCCCAGAAAACCTCATCGCCGCCATCACCCGAGAGGGCCACGGTGACCTGATCGCGCGCCATTTGGCTGACCACGGCTGTAGGGAAGATGGACATGTCGCCGTGCGGCTCGCCGTAGAGGAACATGCTTTCCGCGGCGCGTTCGCGAGCGGCATCGGAGGTGTACATGCGAGTGACATGGTCACTGCCCAATTCCCGCGCCAGCAGTTCGGCATATTCGAGTTCATTTTTGGATGCGACATCGAAGCCGACGGAAAAGGCGTGGAGAGGGCCGCTGGCATTTTTCTGCGCATAGTAGGTGACGGCACTGGAGTCAATGCCGCCGGAGAGCAGTGTGCCGACGGGCACATCGGCCAGCAGGCGCAGCCGCACGGACTCATCGATCAGTTCCCGCACACGTTTGATCGCGGTGGCTTCATCGACGATATTCTCTCCGAAGGCGGGTACATCCCAGTATTTCTGATCGGTGAGATGGCCATTCTCCCAGAGCATCCAGTGTCCGGCTTCGAGCTTGTGGACATAGCGGAAGGCGGTTTTGGGAGCGGGGATATACTGATAGATCAGACAGTCATAGAGCGCGGTGATATCGAGCGCGGCATCGAACGGCGCGGAAGACAGGGTCTGAATATCCGAGGAGAAGGCGAGCAGGCCGTCTTTCTGATAGTAGATGACGGGTTTGATGCCGATGCGGTCACGGGCAATCCAGACGCGGTTGCGGCGGCGATCATAGATGGCGAAGGCGAACATGCCGCGCAGGCGATGCACGGAATCGAAGCCCCACTCATCATAGGCATGGAGAATGACCTCGGTGTCGGACTCGGTGCGGAAGCGGTGTCCTTTGGCGGCGAGTTCGCGGCGGATATCATGGAAGTTGTAGATCTCACCGTTGAAGGTGAGCGCCATTTCCCCATCATCACTGATGAACGGCTGGTTGCTGCGGGGATCGAGATCGATAATGGTAAGGCGGCGATGGCCGAAGCCGACGCGGCGATCCGGACTGATCCATGTTCCGCGAGCATCGGGGCCGCGATGGGCCAGGCCGTCGGTCATGCGTTCGAGCAGCAGCGGGTCGATGCCCGCCGGGTCGATGATACCACAGATTCCGCACATAGAGAGGATTCGCTTCCTTAAGCCTGCGTCAGAATTTCCAGAGAGGATACGGCATTTTCGAATTGATGAACTCGCGTTCCTCGGCGCGGAACGTCTTGTGCAGCAGATTGATGCCGAGGTAGAGCGCGGCAAACAGCGGGATGCTGATGATGACTCCGATCCGTCCGGCAAAGAAGGGCCGCAGCGGATAGAAGAGGGCGGCGGCAATCAGGCTGTTGATCCCGAGGCGCAACAGGCCTACAAAGTCGGTACGCACATGCAGTTTGGTGGCGACGAAGGAGAAATTGACGATGA
Organism: bacterium; assembly: GCA_036504735.1. NCBI lineage: Bacteria > bacterium. The sequence goes on along the minus strand of DASXUQ010000008.1, from coordinate 308,432 downwards.
GTTCGGCCAGCGTCGTGGAGAAGGTGACCCAGACCATCGCCATGACTCCCCACTGCCGCACGAGCATCAGGCCGAGGACAATTTTCAGCACTCCGGTGAGCTTGGCGATGAGCAGCAGATCGGGACGTTCGGCATTCTGCAGGATGAGACCGAGCGGCATGCGCATGGCGATCATCGGCAGAATCAAGCCACTGACGGTGAGGATCATGGCGGCATCGGCATAGCGGGCATCGAACAGTTCCACGATCAGCGGACGGCCCATCAGGGAAATCCAGATGCCGATGGGCAGCGCCGTGAGCAGGGTAACCTTCAAAAACATATTGAAGCCGAACTGAGCTTCCTGCTTGCGCGCTTCCCCGTACTCACTGAAGAACAGCGGCTCGATGACATCCCCGAAAACCTTGTTGGGCAGCACCTGTGTGGCCAGTTGCAGGATGCGGTTAGCCAGACCATAGAGGCCCACGGCAAGGTCTCCGAGCAGTCCGGAGACGATGAACAGGTCTGTGGCTTGATTGATGAGCGTCAGGCCGAGTTCATTCAGATAATACAATCCGGCGTAGCGGGTGAAACGCCGCCACGGGGGCGGGATTTCATGATCGGGATGTTCCTCGATGCGGGGCCGGACGAGAAGACGGTAAGCGATATAGTATGCCGCGAGCAGGAAGACATAGAGCGCACTCTCGGCAATCATGACACTGAACAGCGGATCGGCAGTGCGCGTTGCGATATACAGCGCGGCCAGCCGGATGACCGCATAGATGAAATTGACAATCAGAATCACCCGCTGCTGGAAGACCCCGCCGAACAGAATGCGGAAGTTCTCGGTCAGCAGATAAGCGGCAGCACCCACGGCGAAAATGCGGAGCACATTTTCCGAACCGGGGAAACGGATCAGTGTGGCAAGCTGCGGGGCAAAGATCCAGGCGATGACGGCCAGCAGTGCCGCCGATGCCGTCTGGATCAGATTGGCCATAGAGAACAGGCGGGCAATGACCCGGAAGTTGCCCTGCGAATAGTACTCCGGGATGAACCGGGTGAGCACATTGGCGATGCCAAACCGCAACAGCAAACTGAGGTTGGCGACCACCCCCACAAACAGCACCGAGTACAGACCGTAGCCTTCCACCGACAGCGCATGGAGCAGAATCAGCGTGGTGATATAGCTGAGAATTGCACCCTGTGCCTTGGTCAGAGCCGAGAAAACCGTGTTTTGCACAACACGGCGGCGGGGACGAACGGGAGTAGCTACAGTTTCCAGAGGTTCTGCCATATCCTGCCAAGTTTGTGGTCACATGCCGCTCAAAAAGAGAACTCACGGCAAGCCGCATGCCAAGAATCTACAAAATCTCTCTCCCTTCCGCAACAAGGGGTGACCCCTTGACCCGGGTCGCCTGCTCGGCGGCGTGGGGGTTGTGCATGGAGACCGCGCGGTGACAAACCCCATCCATAGCGGCGGCCTCCGGTCCGGCGGAGCGAGATCTCGCCTTCAGCGGACCGTCAGCCCGGAGGGCAGCATGAACAAGGGATCCGGCACGATGGAGCGCGTGCCGGTTAGTTTTTTTGAGGTGGGGGGGCGGAACAGGGTGGCGCTTGCTGGCTTGGAAATTGCTTGCTTTTGTTGATGTTGGTCTTTATCTTGGTATTTCTCACCTTTTCAACGGAAGTTATTTACCCGGCATGGAAAAGCCCCGCATTCTGTTTGTCTCCAAGTACCATTTGCTGACCAGTATTCAGGGCGGCTCAGAGGAGCGGGTGTGGTTGCTTTCAACTGAACTTGCGCGGCGGGGCTGGGATGTCCACTGCATAAGTGAGATGAAGAAAACGCCGGATCCGGCGGTAGTGGATGGCGTGACGTTGCATGCACTGCCACCGCAGCGATCACCCTTTGTGGCGAACCGGCTGGCCTTGCGCAGGTTGCTCACGAAGCTGAGGCCTGCGGTGGTGGTGAGTATTGTGTATGATCTCTACACCCATCACACCATGCTGGAGGCTCCTGCGGGAACACTAAAGGTCTGGGCATCGGCCTCTGAGGCGGATGGGTCCTTCTTGCCCAGACTCAAGCTGGTGAAGCAGAATTTCGGCGCAGCACGGTTCTATGCCCATCTGTTGCGATTTGTTTATCCCACCTGGATGGCGCGGCGGGGAGTACGGGCAGCGGATCTGGTGCTGGCCCAGCATACCGGCCAGCAAGAGGCACTGGCCGCCGGAGGAATTGACAGTGTGGTGCTGCACAATCCACAGACAAGCGTCCCGGAGAATGAAGTTCAATCTCATCTGGGCAAGCCGCTGGTGTTGTGGGCGGGGGGAATCAAAGACTGGAAAAGGCCGCGCCTGTTTATTGAGTTGGCACGCCGTTGCCGGGACTTGGATGCGGATTTTGTGATGATCGGCAATATTCAGGAGCCGAAGTACCGGGCAATTTTGGATGCGGCCACACGGAAGCTGCCGCATTTGCGGTATGATGGCGCGGTGCCGCGCAACCGGGTGGGGGAGTATTTTCAGAAGGCCCATCTGCTGGTGAGTACCAGTCAGGCAGAAGGCTATCCCAATACCTTCATCCATGCGATGATGCGCGGAGTGCCGATTGTTTCCTTAGATGTCAATCCCGACCGGCTGCTGACGGACAAGGGGCTGGGACGATTTGCGACCAACCTCAATGACCTCGAAAAGGCGGTGCGGGAGTTGCTGGCGAATAGCGACAAGCGGCGGGAGATCGGTGCACGAGCCCGGGAGTATGCCGTGCGGGAATTTGATCTGGGTTTTGTGGTGGATCAGCTTGAGGGGCTGCTGGCGCAACGAGGAGTGGGGCGAGGGGAAATAGGAAATAGGAAATAGGAATCCTCTGTTGAGCGGGAAAGAGAGATCCTGCATTTGAAGACAAATGCAGGATGACAAGGTTAGGGGGTGCAGGATGGCAGAACGAAGGAAGACCGCGTGCAGGATGACAGGATGGGGGATGCGGCGCAGGGGAAAACGGATAATGAAACGCGGGACGAGGTTGACTCGTCCCGCGTTTTTTTATTCATGATTCCGGGAGGCTTTTTGTAAGCGGGCCTTGTGGATCTGGATGACGGGGCAGGAGGTGCAGACGTCGGCGTGGCCGCTGGTCCAGTCCCGCTGGGCATGGCGCTTCGAGCGCAGTTTGCGCCACACCAAATAGCCGAGGGCGAGGGCGACGGCGGTGAGGACTAAGAAGGTGTCGAGGAGAGGGGACATGGAGACGAAATTAGAAATTAGAAATTAGAAACCAAAAATGAAGAAGGCTCGGATTCATCTTTTGGTTCTTCATTTTAGTTTTTCGTTTTGCGTCAGGAGAGGCCGAGGAGGTGGCCGCCCTGGTAGACGGCGAAGGCTCCGAGCCAGGCGAGGATGCTCATGTAGGCGATCATGAAAGCGGGCCAGCGCCAACTGTTGGTTTCCCGGCGGACAATCGCCACGGTGGACATGCACTGACAGGCCAGTACGAAGAAGACCATCAGCGCGAGGCCGAGCAACGGAGTATAGACGGGCGCACCGCTGCCGGGGCGTTTTTCGGCACGCAGAGTCTGGCGCAGATCGGAGGAGTTCTCATCGGCACTGCCGACGCCGTTGACGACGGCCAGACCGCTGACAAAGACCTCGCGCGCGGCGAAGCTGGCGATGATGCCGACACCCATCTTCCAATCGAAACCGAGGGGGGCAATGACCGGCTCAATCAGTTTGCCCAAAGATCCGCCGATGCTGTGTTCGATTCTCAGCGCGTCTTCTTTTGCCTGAATGAGATTCAGCGCGGCGGTTTGGGCGGGGGAATCGAGCGAGGCGTCAGATATGACGGCGGCGCGTTCGGCAGTCAGCGGCGCAAGGTCGACATGACGCAGCGGCACATGGATGACGGCCCAGACGATGACGGTGGCGGCCAGAATGACGGTACCGGCGCGGATGACGAACAGTTTGCCGCGATCAAAGACATTGAGCGCGACGGATTTCAGCGACGGGAGTTTGTAGGTCGGAAGTTCGAGCAGCAACGGCGGCGGCGGACTCTTTAAGAGTGTGCGCTTGAAGATGGCCGCCATGGTGATGCCGACGGTGATGGAAAAGAGATACATGCTCATCAGCACGAGACCACCGACGGTGAAGAAACCCCACACGGGACGGCTGGCGGCGAAGACAGTACCGATGATCAGCGTGTAGACCGGGAGACGCGCGCTGCACGACATAAGCGGCGCGACGAGAATGGTGACGAGGCGGTCCTTGCGTCCGGCGATGGTGCGAGTGGCCATAATGCCGGGAATGGCACAGGCAAAGCTGGAGAGCAGCGGCAGAAACGCGCGGCCATCCAGACCCACACGGGCCATGATGCGGTCCATGAGGAAGGCGGCGCGCGCCATGTAACCGATGTCTTCGAGCAGACCGACAAAGAGGAATAAGACAAGAATCTGCGGTAGGAAGACCAGCACATTGCCGACGCCGGCGATGGCCCCTTGCAGCACCAGTTCCTTGAAGAGGCCATCGGGAAGGAGATGACTGACGCCGCTTTCCACGAGGCCGACTCCGGACTGGATGAGGTCCATGGCGGGAGTCACCCAGGAGAAGATGGATTGGAAGACCAGGGCCATGACGGCGAGAAAGATCAGCGGACCGAAGACGCGGTGCAGGAGCACGCGGTCGAGGCGGTCGGTGAGGCGGTGCGGCCGGTCCATTTCGACGCAGGCCGCGAGGAACATCAGGTCCTTCAGATAGTGATAGCGCGCACTGGTTTCAATAGCGCGCATCTGCCGTGGCGAAAGCTTGAACTCGGTGCGCACGCGGCGTGTGAGGGCGGCATGGGTCGGCGAGACCTTGACGGCATCCTCGCCTTCGAACGAAGACACGAGCAGCCAGAGGGCTTCGGCGCGGGAGGATTCTTCAGAGGCCAGACCGCTTTGGATCAGGCCCTGCGAGAGGGCTTCAACGGGTTTTTCCAGCGCGGCGGGGAGTGCATCAATGAAACGCGGCGCGAGGCCACAGGTGCATTCACTGCATCCGCAGGCGGTACGCTCGAGCAGCGCGAGCAGATCATCCAGCCCTTCACCCTTGCGCGCGACGAGAGGCACAACCGGGCAGCCCAAAGCCTCGGAGAGCTTGTGGGGCATGACTTCGGAGCCGCGCTCGCGGGCGATGTCCATCATATTGAGGGCGACGATCATGGGAAGTCCCAGATCGCGGATCTGAGTGGCTAAGAAGAGATTGCGCTGCAGATTGGAGGCATCAACCACGATGACCACGAGGTCCGGGCGGGGCTCACCTTCCAGTTCACCGAGAAGGACGTCATGGGAAATCTGTTCTTCCGGGGAACGCGCGACGAGGCTGTAGCAGCCGGGAAGGTCGACGATGTCGGCCACTTCACCCGAAGGCAGGTGGAGGGTGCCGACTTTGCGTTCGACGGTGACGCCGGGGTAGTTGCCGACGCGCTGGCGGGTTCCGGTGAGGGCATTAAAAACGGTCGTCTTTCCGGCGTTGGGATTGCCGGCAATGGCAATTACCCGCCGACCGGCGGCGACCTTCTCACGAACAACGGTATCTGTATGGCATTGGGCCAAGGTCTACTTACCTTCGGCAGAGGACTCGGGCAACAGGGTAACCAGCACACGTTCGGCATCTTCACGCCGGACGGCCAAGGTGCAGCCCGGCAGGCGCAGGCTGTAGGGGCTCTTAAGGGGGGCTTCGCGTTCCATCACCACGACCGCTCCCGGTGTCAGGCCCATTTCCATCAGCCGGAGCAGGCTTTCGGAGTTTTCATCGACCGCCTCGACCCGACAGCGGGATCCAAGCGGGAGTTGGGTGAGAGGCACGGCGGGGCCTTTCAGCGTGAAATTGGCGGTGTGAGCGGTGTCGACGGTGGTCATATTTTCAAAGCCAAAAATCCAAAACTCCAAAAAACTAAAATGTTACAGGCGGCTAATGTTAGATGCTTCTAACATTAGCGCATACCCTTCTTTCATATCCGAATATGCGAAAACCTTGGTGCGGAGTCAAGCCGGATCGTGACATATTTCGCGATAGTTGGCGTTTGTTTCAGGGAGGAAATGGCTGCGGGTATTTGATATGTCGGGGAGATTTCGGATATTTAGGGCTGGCGCGGAAAGACTTGAGACCAGAGACCTGAGACTCGAAAATCAGGAGACCTCGTCATGGATGTTCGCAAGGACCGCCTGCGGCAAAGGACGCGGGAATTTGCGGTGCGTATTGTGCGGTTGACGGGCGCGCTACCCAAGGCCGGACCGACGCGCAACCTCGCCGAACAGCTTCTCCGCTCAGGCACATCGGTCGGGGCCCATTACGCCGAGTCATGCCGTTCAAAATCTAAAGCGGATTTTGCCAACAAGATTACCGGTGCCATGCAGGAGCTCGAAGAAACCATTTATTGGATATATGTTATCGAAAACAGCGGCATCGTTAAGGCGGAGAGACTTTCCCAGTTGAAGGGCGAAATGTCGGAACTCATGGCGATTTTTGTGACGATGGTCAAGCACACCCGGTCTGATAGCACCCCTTAGGCAACGTGTTCAGGTCTCCAGTCTTTAGCCTCCAGTCTCTTTCATGACAACTTACCTCAAATTCATAAATCCTTTTAAGCGGTATCCCGGGCATTTGATCGGGACGGCGGCGTGTACGCTGTTTTACGTGGTGTTCAACGCGCTCTCGCTGTGGCTGGTGGCTCCGGTGCTGAAGGTGATTTTTCTGCCGAACAATCCGAATGCGAACGCGTCGCCGGTGCCGATGGGCGGGCTGTCGGGCTGGTACGAGTCGCTGAAGACATGGTCATGGGATGTGCTGGGCGGAAGCGATCCGGTGCATATGCTGCCGCGGCTGTGCGTGGCGCTGATTATCGTGTTTCTGATCAAGAATCTGTTCGGGTACGGGCAGTTGCATTTTGTCTCGTACGTCGAGCAGAAGATGATCAAGGATCTGCGGGATACGGTATTCGCGCATGTGGCTCGTCTCCCCTACTCTTATTTCGACCGCCGGCCCACGGGCGAAGTGATGTCCAACGTGATGAACGACGTGGCGGCGATCAGCATCACCTTTCAGCGAGTGTTTACCCAGCTCCTGCGCGATCCGCTGACGGTGATCACGCTCTTGATTGTGCTGATTTCGATCTCGTGGAAGATGACGCTGATGGCGCTGCTCATCGTGCCGCTCTTCGGGGTGATCTACAAGTGGACGGGGCAGAGTCTCAAGCGCAAGAGCTGGCGGATTCAGGAGCGGCTGGGGAATATCACGTCGCACTTGCAGGAGGCCATTTCCGGCGCGCGGGTGATCAAGGCTTTCGGAACGGAGCGGCGGGAAGCGGAGAAGTTCGAAGCGGGCACGCAGGAACTGTTCCGGCAGAATCTGCGGCTGGCGCGGCTGGAACGGCTGGCGCCGCCGCTCTCGGAGAGTATCGGCGTGTTTATTATCGCGCTGGTGCTGTTCTTCGGCGGGCAGCAGGTGTTGACGGGCAGCGGCGTGGACGCGGAAGATTTTATCCGGTTCATCGTGGTGCTGTTTTCGATTTTGGCTCCGGCGCGCAACCTCGGCAGCGTGATGAACAGTCTGCAGATCGGCGCGGCGGCGGGAGTGCGGATCGAGGAGGTGCTGAATGAAAAGCCCGAGCCGGTGCAAACCGGCAGCACGGCGCCGATCCGGTTCGAGAAGGCGATTGTGTTCGACCGGGTGCATTTCCGCTATGAGACCTCCAATGAATGGGTGCTCAGGGATATCAATCTGATCATCCACAAGAACGAGAAAATCGCGCTGGTGGGACGAAGCGGCAGCGGCAAGAGCACACTGGCGAATCTGATTCCGCGTTTTTACGAGCCGCAGCAGGGACTGATTACGGTGGACGGCCAGCCGCTGAAGGAGTTGCCGCTGACCGCGCTGCGGTCACAGGTGAGTACGGTCAGCCAGGACGTGTTCCTGTTCAATGACACGGTGCGCAACAATATTTGCTACGGGCTGAGCGGCGTGGAAGACGCGCGCTTGCAGGAAGCGATTGAGCGGTCCCATTCGGGAGAGTTCATCCGCCAGCTTCCGCACGGGTTGGAGACGATGGTGGGAGAGCGCGGGACGCAGCTCTCGGGCGGACAGAAGCAGCGGATAGCGATTGCGCGCGCGCTGCTGAGGGATTCACCGATTCTGATATTCGACGAGGCGACGTCGGCGCTGGATGCGGAATCGGAGCGGTTTGTGCAGAAGGCGCTCGACGAGCTGTTTTTGAAGCGGACGGTGATTATCATTGCGCACCGCTTGACGAGCGTACGCCACGCGGACCGGATTGTGGTGATGGACAAGGGCAAAATTTCCGACATGGGAAGTCATACCGAGTTGCTGCGGTCGAGCGCGTTGTACGCGATGCTGACGCGGCTGTTCGAACACGGCGCCGACGCGTAGTGCGGCTGCTGCTGGTCAATTCCGCCTGGGCACAGAGCTGGGGCGGCGGCGAAAAGTGGACGGTAGAGGCCGCGCACTGGTTTGCAGCGCACGGCCACGAGACGCTGGTAGTGGGGCGGCCAGATTCCCGCCTGCTGCAGGTTGCCGAGGCGCGGGGACTGACGATTGCGGAAACGATCTTTGGCGGAGATTTTTCTCCTCCGGCGATTTGGCGCGCGCGGGCGCTCCTGAAGAATTTTCGCGCGGACCTGGCGATGGTCAACTTCAACAAGGAAGCGTGGCAGTTCGGGATTGCGGCGCGACTGGCCGGAATTCCGGTGGTGGCGCGGCACGGGTTTCCGCTGCTGCGGCGGGGGATCCATCACCGCTGGCTGGCGACGGGTGTGTTGAGCAAACTGGTGGTGAATGCGGCATCGATTCGCGAGCAGTATAGGCGGCTCGGATTTCCCGTAGATAAGGTGGATGTGATCCACAACGGCACGGCTCTTCTGCCGCAGAAGCGCGGAGAGTTGCGGCGGCGATTCGGCATTGCGGACGATGCGCTGCTGGTGCTGGGTGCGGGACGGTTGGAGCCGCAAAAGCGGTTTGACCGGCTGCTGGACATTGCGGCGGCGCTGGCACCGCGGTTTCCGCAGCTTCGAGTTCTGATCGCCGGAGATGGACCGCGCCGCGAGGAATTGCAGCAGAGGATTCACACGCTGACGCTGGAAAATCACGTGCAGCTTGCGGGGTTTGTGCCGGATCTTGCGGAGATTGCGGGCGACGCCGATCTGTTTCTGTTGACCTCGGATGATGAAGGCACGCCGAATGTGCTGTTGGAAGCGATGGCGGCGGGTGCGGCGTGTTTAAGTTTTGACGTCGGCGCGGTACCGGAAATTTTTGCGGGTCCGCTGGCGGAGAGCCTGATTCCGGCGGGCGATCTTGCCGCCATGACGGCAAGGGCAAGTGAGTTGCTGAGTGATGACGCGCGGCGGGCGCAGGTGGCGGAGATGATGCGGGCGCGGATTGCCGCCGAGTTCAGCGTAGATTATTCCATGTCACGGTTCGAATCCCTTTTTCAACGCATCTTGCAGGCAAGGCCATGAGCGAGACGCACTCGCAGAGCACTTACGAGAAAGTGATCGCCGCCCTTCTGGTTTTGGCGATGGCCCTGGCAGGCTGGGGGCCGTTCGTGCTGGAGTCTCTGAAGCTGCCCTTCATCGAACGGTTTTTGATGCCGGTGTCGCTGGCGTTTGCGGTGATTGCGCTGGGGCTGATTTACGATGCGGCGGAGCGGCTGCTGGGCAACGGGCGCGGGCTGTATGCGGCGGCGCTGCTCTGTTCACTGCCCGCGACAGGGATGGTGGGGGCCGATCCGGGAATGTTGCAGGATTCCGCGCTGATGATGGTGGGGGCGGTGGGGATCTGGATGGCCTCGCGGGCACGCGGTGAAGAGCGTCCGTTCTTCCTCGGCTTTATCGGTGTTTTGCTGGTGGGGGCGGGCTACGCGTTTGGCTGGAGATCGGGCGCCATTGCGCTGGCGTTTGCGGCGCTGCTTGCGGCGCGGCAGGGCAAACACGCAGTGGTGTGGTCTGTGGTGCTGATGATTTGTTATGGTTTGGGTGCGGCGATTCACGGACTGATGCCGCTGACGCTGCCCGTGCCGGATTCGGTGATCCCGCCGCAGTCGGTTATGGTGTGGCAGGCGCTGCTGCCGCTGCTGCCGTGGGGACTTTTCATTTTTCCCGCACTGTGGGCGCTGCTGAAGCGGAGCACGAGCGCCAAGCCGTGGTGGGCGGATGCCTGCGCGGTAACGGTGATGGCAGTGGTGGCCACGCTGCTTTCCGGCGAGAGCATGGTGAAGGCCGCAGCGGCGGTGGCTCCGTTGATTGCGCTGCTGGGCGCGGATATGGTGTGGACGGATTTCCGCGACGAATTTGCCGCCGCGCGAAAGCGGCTGACCACGCTGCCGGGTGTGCTGACCGTTGTGATACTTGTATTGCTGCCGCTACTGTCGGCGCTGCATATACAGGGAAATCCGACGGTGGCCGTGTGGCAAGGGATCATGGCTGTTGTGCTGGCGACGGCGCTGGCGTGGACGATCAGCCAGAATTTGCCGCGCTGGAGTTTTGTGCTGATGTTTGCCGCGGGAATTCTACTGGCGCGGTTAGCCAATCAGAGCGAGTCTCTGGTTTTCGATCCGGGCGCGGCGGCACCGGCAGGCATTGCTCTCCTGCCTCTGCTGATGGTGCTGATGGCCGGCGGAGCCGTGTGGCTGATCTTCTTTTTGCTGCTGCGGCGGGGAGAAAAGCCGACGCAGGACGGCGACTATCTGTTCAGTGGAGAGAATTTCCGCCGCTTTACCGCATTAAAGCGTGACGGCCAAGGGGGCGAGACCGTTGCCCTGCAGGCAACTCTGGACAGCACGTATTCATTTGCGATTTTTGGCGACGTAACCGGAGCGGAATCCCCCTTCAGCACGCGGCGCAGCGGATTTCTGGCATTCCGCGCGCTGATGAGAAAGCTGGCTGAAGACCGCCCGGCGTTTGCCGTTTCCCTCGGCGATCTGGCGTCGCAGGCTACAAGGTATTCGTATCAGCGCATTCACTCGCTGCTGCGGCAGATTCCGGTGCCGCTGGCGGTGACGCCGGGCAATCATGATCTGCTGACGCAGGGCGAGCGGGAGCACCGGTATTTCCACCAGCTTTTCGGCGCGGACAACGCCGCGTTCCGCATCGGACCCGTGCAGTTTATTATCTTGAATAACGGCTGGGGTTCGATTCAGCCGCAGCAGTTTGTGTGGCTGGAGAAGGTTCTGCCGGAAAAACCCGCGCCGTACACGCTGGTCTTCTGCCACAAGCCGCCGTTTGAACTGCGGCAGGATGTTTTCTACGCGATGGAAAACCGCGAGCATGCCGCGCGGCTGCACAGCATTTTGCGCAAGCGCGGGGCGACGGCGGTATTCTCCGGGCACATTCACTCGCTGCTGTCCGAAATGCGCGACGGTGTGACCTATGTGATTTCCGGCGGCGGCGGCTCGAAGCTGCTGTCCGCCGGCGACCAGTATCATTATTTATCCGTGACGGTCAGCGACACGGAACTTGTGGTGCGCGCCCTGCCGCTTTCTTCGCGCGGCGCGGGCTCCTCTCCCCTGCTCGAACTGCGATTTGCTCCCCGCACATGAAACTCCGTGGTCCCGCCTCTTTTCCTACTCCTTCGCGCGTGCTGATTGTTCAGGTGCGGCGCATCGGCGACGTGCTGCTCGACACGCCGGCCCTGCGCGCGATTGCGACGCGTTTCCCCGAGGCGAAAATAGATTTTATCGCCGAGTCGCCTTCGGATGAAGGGATGTGGGGCAATCCTCGCATTGACCGCTTGCTGCTGGCACCGCGCGGGAGCGGTGTGCGCGATTTTTTGAAATTCGTGTCGAAGATCCGCGAGCACCGCTACGACTGGACGATTGATTTTCTCTCCAATCCGCGCAGCGCGCAGTTTGCATTTTGTTCCGGCGCGACGGTTCGCGTGGGGCTGGACCGCCGGGGGCGTCGCTGGGCGTACACACACCGGATCATCGAAGAGGCGGCGGACCGCGATTTGTACGCGGTGGACTTGCGGCTGAAGGCACTCGAGATTATGGGAGTGCCGCCCGCCGGACGCGAACTGGAGATTTACGCGGACACGATTGACACGGTGGAACGGGACCGCGTTGACGCGGCGGTGGCGCTGCTGCCCAAGGGCGCGCCGGTGGTGGCGCTGTCGACGGGGACGCCCAATCCCGGCAAGTTGTATCCGCCGGATTTGACCGCCGAGGTGATAGCGGGACTGCGCCGTGCGGGATTTTCGGTAATCGTGACGGCGGGGCCGGGCGAGACACCGCTGGCGGAAGACGCGTTGAAACTGGTAAAGGATCCGCCGCCGCTGCTGCGGGGGGCGCGGGTGCCGACACTGGCGGCGTTGTACCGGCATGTGGATTTGTATGTGGGGCCGGATTCGTCGCCGAAACATGTGGCGGTGGCGTGCGGGCTGCCGACGGTGACGATTTTCGGTTTGGCGCGGGTGGCCAACTGGAATGATTCGGACAATCCGCGAAACGTGGTGGTGACGGCGCCGGGAGGAATTCCCGAGGGGATCGACGAGGCGGAGTTTGTGCGGCGGGGTTATCTGCGCACGATTTCGCCGCAGGTGGTGGTGCAGGCGGCGAAGGATGTTTTGGGCAAATAAGAAAAGCGGCGGGGCAGAGCCCGCCGCTTCGTCATTCGGAATGGTGTTGCGCCCGCTTTGAGCCGGCCCTATTTGCCGCGGAGTTTGTCGAAATCGCGACGGGATTTTTTGGTGGGACGCGGGCCGCCTTCACGCTTGGGACCGCCGCGCCAGTCTTTGTTGGCGACTTCCACCTGGCGGAATTTTTCGAGAGTTTCCGGGGCGGTAACTTCGTCGTACATGCGTTTGGCTTCGATCTTGGAGAGATTAATGTCCGCGGATTCGTTGACGTGGTAGGCGCGATAGAGGCCGTGCATACGAACCTTGACCGTATCGCCGACGTCTACCATGTCGCCGGCATCGGCGAATTTCTCACCGATCATCACTTTGCCTTCGCGGCAGGCGGAGGTAGCTTGCGTGCGCGATTTGAAGAGGCGCGCGCGGTGCAGCCAGATATCAATGCGAATTTTCATCAGGGAATCACCCGGTTTCGATTTTGAGCATTGGCCAGAGAAGCCGCGGCTGTTGAATCGGGGCGCGGCGAATTCAGCAGATGCTCCTGCATCAGAAACTTGAACAGTGTATCGGCCACCACCTGGTGGCCGCGTTCATTCCAGTGATAGTCGATATCGAAGGTGAGCGGCTCGCGGTGCGCCTGATAGTCGGCGGCAAAGGCGGGCGCGAGATCGAGCACGTAGATGCCTTTCTGCCCGCCGAGTTCGCGCAGCCACGGGAGCGTGCTCTGGCTCTGTCCCGGAAGGCCGTCATAGATATTTTCGATGTTGACGTTGGTCAGGAAGATGATGGTTTTGCCGGGAAGATCGGCGCGCAGTTGGCCGAGCAGCTTCTCCATGGCGGGTTTCACCAAGGGATAGGCATCGAGATAGGTTTTGGGTTTGGCCTCGGCGCTCGGCAAAGAGACGCGGTGTTTGGCGGCCAGAACGCCGTCGGTAATGTCGACGTTGGCGTTGTACACGAGGTAGCGAATGAGCGCGCTGCGTTTGCGCAGCCGTGACAGACGGCTCGAGGTGAACTTGGGAAGGACTTCCTCGAAGTGGTCATCTTTCCAGCGGAGCTGGCGGACTTTGGCGTCGCGGTCATAGTTGGCGATGCTGTTTTTCCACGTGGGATCACGGACGAGGAAAACATAGACATCAGGATCGAAACGCTCGTGGGCATACTTGGCGACGTAGACATATTGCGAAGCGGGCACGCCGCCGGAGCCGAAGTTGTAGACATCGTATTGATGATCGAGCCGCGCTTCAAGCCGCGCGCCGAAGTGATCGGGGTAGTTGACCTGAAAGCCCGCGACGTAGGAATCGCCGATAAGGGCGATCACCGGCTTGCGCTGCGGGGAGGGCGGGAAGTAATCCTTATCGCATCTCCAGCCGCAATTGTTGATGCGCCATTGGACGCGCTGCATGAGCAGGCGGCCCGTCGTGGACAGGCCCTGGCGCTCGCCGGTGGTGTCGTGCAGGAGGATGCTGTACTGCTTGTCCAGCGTCTTGTAGGCAATGTTGGACGCGGGAATGACCGTGCGGAAAACCAGTTCAAGCCCGGCGATCAGCAGCAGCAGGAACAGCAGCAGGTTGAGGACAAATCCTCTCATGGCAAGACCTCAGAACTGCGCATAGTAGAAGCCGTGAGAGTTGAATTCACCAAACACAAGAATGCCGAGGATGATGCAGAAGTAGATGGCCCAGCGTCCGGCCTTGGGTAGCGCGGCCATTTCCAGCGCGTGAATTTTGTCGCGGCGCAGCCATTCGATGGCGAGCAGAACCAGCGACATCAGAATGAGCAGGCCGCCCTGCGGGGCAACGGCCCAGTTGCCGGTGAGCATGGCGCGAAAATAGTCCAGGGCGGCGGCGAGGGAATCGGAACGGAAGAAAGCCCAGGCCAGAGTGACAACGACGAAGGTGGAGAGCATCTGCCAGAGTTCGGTAAGCGACGGCAGGAGTTTGCCTTCGGCGACCATGGCGCTGTCACGCTCGGGAGCTTTGCCCAGAATCAGTGGGGCGAAAAAGAGACCATTCAGCAAGCCCCAACTGACAAAGGTCCAGTTGGCTCCATGCCAGAGGCCGCTGACGGTGAAGGTGATGACGATGTTCAGCATCCGCCGCCAACGAGCCGCTAAGCTGACCTTCATCGACAGGGGGGTGTAAACATAGTCCCGAAACCAGCTCGACATGGAGATGTGCCAGCGGCGCCAGAATTCGGCGATGTCACGGGAAAAGTAGGGGTAGGCAAAGTTACGCATCAGGCGGAAGCCCAAGAGCTTGCCCACGCCCATCGCCATATCCGAATAGGCGGCAAAGTCCACGTAGATCTGAATCGAGTAGAGAAACAGGGTGACCGCGAGATCGATGCCGCTGGTGGTGGCATAGTTGGCAAAGACATTGTCGACGCGCACGGCGAGGGTGTCGGCGATGACGATTTTGCGGAAGAGTCCCCAGAGGATCTGGCGCAGGCCGTCCTTGGCCTGATCGACAGTGAAAGTCCGGGGCTTTTCGAACTGCGGCAGCAGACGCTTGGCCCGTTCGATGGGTCCGGCGACAATCAGCGGAAAGAAACTGGAGAAGGCTAAGAAGCTTAGGAGGTCTTTGCTGGCAGGGATCTGTTTGCGGTAGAGGTCTAAGCTGTAGCTTAGGCGGCTGAAGGTGTAGAAGCTGATGCCCAAAGGCAGAACCAACCGCAACGTGGGCAGGTCGGCCTGCATCCCCAGCGTATGCAGTACGTCACCGGCACTCTGGGCAAAGAAGTTGAAGTATTTGAAGAAGCCCAACAGCCCGAGGTTCACCAGCAGGCTGATGCCCAAAAGCAACCGACGAGAGGAAAGTCTTTCGGCTTTCTCAAGCTTCAGACCGACCGCAAAATCGATCAGGGCCGCGCCGAAGATCAGCGCGAGGAAGCGTCCGTCCCACCAGCCGTAGAAGGCACAGTTGGCCGTTAGCAGCCACAGGTTTTGCAGCCTGCGGCGCTGGCCGCCCAGCAACCAATAGCCGAAGAAAACTGCGGTAAAGAAGAGGGCGAAGATGACGGAGTTGAACTGCAAGAGTCGGGTTCTACGGTTTGAGAATGTGTTCGCGCTGCAGGAAATCCGCCAGCGCCTGACCGATCACCTGATGGCCATGCTCATTCCAGTGATCATCAAACGGAAATTCGAAACGGCGGTGATCCGCCGCGAAGCGCGCCGCCTGCGCGGGAGCCAGATCGAGCACGTGAACGGTGGAATAATCGGCGCAGACCCGCTGCAACCGGGCTACCGAAGCCTGGGAAATGGCGGAGCTTCCGGCATAGATGGAATCGCGCTGGCCGTCCACCATAAAGACGATTTGCTTGCCGGGATGTTCAGACGCGATCCGCTGCACGAAGAAGACGGCTTCCTGTTCGATGACCTGCATCAGTTCTTCCTGCGACGCTTTCTTCTGCTGCTCGGCTTGCGGCGGTTTGGGGCGCGTGCGTTTCAGAGCATCGAAAATTTGCAGATCGGCATTGAAGGTCAGGTAGCGGATGAGCGCACTGTACTTGGGCAGGCGGCCACGGGGGCGGTCATCATAGGAGAACGGCGCATCCACAAACTGTCCGTCACGGAAGGTGACCTGATGCACACGGGGATCATGACGATAGTTGGTGATGCTGGAGCGCCAGTCGCCGTCACCGACTTCGATGACGTAGACGTCGGGATCAAAATGTTTGGCGGCATAGCGGGCTATCCAGACGAATTCGGAGAGCGGCGCGCCGCCTTCCCCGAAGGTGTACACGTCATAGGAATCCTTTAGACCGTTCTGCAGCACGGAGGCGATATGATCCTGCTCGCTGACGTGAAAGCCGGCGATGTAGGAATCGCCGATGAGGGCGATCACCGGCTTGCGTGACGGGGACGGCGGCAGGTAGTTCCACGCGCTGCGCCAGCCGTAATTGTTGACATGCCACACGGCTTTCTGCTGCGCGAAACGTCCGGCGGTGAAGAAGCCCTCGCGCATCGAAGTGGTGTCATAGATCAGGATGCCGAATTCGGGATCATGCACGCGAAAGGCCGTGTTGCCGGCGGGGACGACGGTGCGGAAGAAGAGTTCTCCCACAACCAGCGCCAGCAGGGCAAAGACCGCAACTCGCAGCAGAAACCGTAACAGCCGGAACTCAGAAAAGCGCATAGACGAATTCCTGACTGCCGAAGTTTCCGAGGACCAGAATGGCGAGCAACATGGTCACATAGAGTGCCCAGCGCGCGGGCACGGGCAAGCCGATCTTTTCGAGAGCATAGACTTTGTCGCGCCGCAACCACTCGAGGGCGAGCAGAGCGAGGCAGCAGAGGATTTGTGTTCCATAGTGCGGCACGGCCAGCCACGTGTGAGTGGTCATGGCCAGCAGATAGCCGAAGGCCTGCGAGAGCGAGTCGGCGCGGAAGAAGACCCAGGCGAGCATCACCACGAGAAAGGTCGCGGTAATGCGCAGTGCATCGGCAAGGGACGGCAGGAGTTTGCCTTCGGCGACCATGGCGCTGTCACGCTCGGGAGCTTTGCCCAGAATCAGTGGGGCGAAAAAGAGACCATTCAGCAAGCCCCAACTGACAAAGGTCCAGTTGGCCCCGTGCCAGAGGCCGCTGACGGTGAAGGTGATGACGATGTTCAGCATCCGCCGCCAGCGAGCCGCTAAACTTACTTTCATCGACAGCGGAGTGTAGACATAATCCCGAAACCAGCTCGACATGCTGATGTGCCAGCGGCGCCAGAATTCGGCGATGTCACGGGAAAAGTAGGGATAGGCAAAGTTGCGCATCAGGCGGAAGCCCAAGAGCTTACCCACGCCCATCGCCATATCCGAATAAGCCGAAAAGTCCACGTAGATCTGAATCGAATAGAGAAAGATGCCGAGGAAAAGGTCTATGCCGGTCATAGTGGAATAGTCGCGGAAGACGGCATTGACCGGGGCGACCAGATTATCGGCGATGACGATTTTGCGGAAGAGTCCCCAGAGGATCTGGCGCAGGCCGTCTTTGGCCTGATCGACAGTGAAAGTCCGGGGCTTTTCGAACTGCGGCAGCAGGCGCTTGGCGCGTTCGATGGGTCCGGCCACGATCAGTGGGAAGAAACTGGAGAAGGCTAAGAAGCTTAGGAGGTCTTTGCTGGCAGGGATCTGTTTGCGGTAGAGGTCGAGGCTGTAGCTTAGGCGGCTGAAGGTGTAGAAGCTGATGCCCAAAGGCAGAACCAACCGCAGCGTGGGCAGGTCGGCCTGCATCCCCAGAGTGTGCAGAACGTCGGTAGCACTCTGGGCAAAGAAGTTGAAGTATTTGAAGAAGCCCAACAGCCCAAGGTTCACCAGCAGGCTGATGCCCAACAGCAACCGACGGGAGGAAAGTCCTTCGGTTTTGTCCAGCTTCAGACCGAGAGCAAAATCGATCAGGGCCGCACCGAAGATCAGCGCGAGGAAGCGTGCATCCCACCAGCCATAGAAGAGGCAGTTGGCCGTTAGCAGCCACAGGTTTTGCAGCCTGCGGCGCTGGCCGCCGATGGTCCAGCAGCCGGTGAAGATGACGGTGAAGAAGACCGCGAAGATGATGGAATTGAATTGCAACGAGAGCCTTGTGTGTGTGAAATACCCCCCTTAGTCCCCCCTTATTCTAAGGGGGGAGACCCGAGCGCCCCCCTGAATCCCCCCGTGAACGGGGGGAGATGCGAACCCCTTTGATCCCCGTCGGCGGAGGTCGAATGGCTTGGTGACGGGAATGCCAAGCAGGGCAGGGCAAAACTGAAGAGCCCTGCCGCCGCGAAGGATAGAGACGAGGCACGCAAGGATAAGAAATTCAGTTTTTCATCCGCACCCAGAGGGGGCGGGGTAGTAACGCGTTGTGGCCGGAGGGTGCGGGAAAGTGACTCTTGCGCGCTTAGCGCAGCCGTCCGGGGGCGTGGTCGGGGGCGGCATAGCGGGTCAGCAGGCGGTCGGCGCAGGTAATCCAGCGGTGCATGGTTTCCTCGCTGATGTCGGGTTCGATCATCAAACTGGAGAGCACGGCCACGATGACGGTGGGGCTGAAGGTGCGGGCGGGGGTCGAACAGGTGGTGATGGTCCGGAAGAGTTCCGGGGCCTCACGAATCGCCGTAAGCACGCGCTCACGTTCGCCATCATTGGCGCCGAGGGTTTTCAGATCCGCGGCAACGCGCGCCGCATGGATGTCCGGCGGATTATCGCCGATGAGCAGCAGGGTTGTAAGGCCGCTCATGGCCCAGCCGCCGAGACGGCCATCCACTCTTTGATCCTGATAGACGCTCAGCCAGTCAAAGGCTGTGTCGGAAAGTCCGCCGGACCAGCGTTCACGCCGCACTTCATCTGCAGCCTGCAAACGCAATGCCCGTCTCAGGGGATCGCCGTCCCACACCGGAAGAATTTCCTGCAGGAGGCCGACGCTGTCCAGCCACTCGAGCGACTGGGCACGCTGGGGATAGGACAGGGTTCCCCAGAGGGCCTCGCGGGCAAGGGCAGGTTTGGAAATAATAGGGCGCGGCAGCTCGCGCAACCACGCCTCATACTGGGGCTCCGGCCTCGGCCCGCCCGCTGCCCATTCATGGGCAAGTTCCACAAAAAGAATCGGATTATCGCGAAAATCGGCTCTTCGCCGGATAGGTACGGTCATAGGCGGCTTGTCTGGTTTATCCGCAAACTCACGCCCGCAATATACAAATTTCCTTCACTTTGGCAAATGACTTGCAAGTCTCGGAAAACCTTGCCAAATTGGTCAATTCACTTCCCAAACAACCGTAGCGATTAAAGCATGATCTCACATTTTTTGCGGGCCGCGCTGAGCGTTGTCCTGCTGGCCTCTGTTTGTGCCGCGAAGAGCGATGACATTGAAGCCAATCTGCGGCAGCATGAGAACTTCCTTGCGGCGGATGCCCGGGAGGGCCGCGGTATTGGCACCAAGGGACTGGACCAGTCCGCCGATTATATTGCCGAGCAGTTCAAGACTATCGGCCTGGCACCGGCGTTTGACGGCAGTTATTTCCAAGTATTCGACATGGGTTGGGGCGTCAAACTCGGCCCCAACAACACACTCACGGCAGGTACGGTCAAACTGGACACGGCCTCGGGCTTTATGCCTCTCGGTTTTTCCGCCGCCGCCAGTGTAACGGGAACGGTGGTCTTTGCCGGGTACGGCATTATTGCACCGGAATACAACTATGATGATTTCGCGCACATTGATGCAACCGGCAAGATTGTGCTTTGCTTCACAGGTGAGCCCGGCGAATTCGATTCGACCTCCAAGTTCGAAGGGCTCAACTACACGGCACATTCCGGTTTAC
Source organism: bacterium (assembly GCA_036504735.1). Lineage (NCBI taxonomy): Bacteria > bacterium. The sequence goes on along the minus strand of DASXUQ010000008.1, from coordinate 288,564 downwards.
GGGCCAAGGTCGGCAATGCCAAACTGAAGGGCGCGACCGCCCTGTTGATCGTGGAAGGGCCGATCTACGCCGACAAGGAGAAAGAAGTTCTGGACATGCCGCGCACAGACGAACCGTACGTGGACTGCGGCATTCCGGCCGTGCGCCTCACGCGCGAAGGGCTGGCAAAGATCTTTCCCAAGTTCGATCTGGAGACGATTCAGAAGCTGATCGACGCTAAGTCGGAGCCGCGCAGCATTGACCTGGACACCATGCAGGTTACGATGACCACCGATTTGACGCGCAAGACCGTGCACGTCAAGAACGTGGCGGGGATTTTGAAGGGCGATACGTCGGTGATCGTGATCGGCGCGCATTATGACCACCTGGGTTACGGCCAGAGCGGCAGCCTGGATCCGAAGCCGGGCAAGATCCACAATGGGGCGGACGACAATGCCAGCGGCGTGTCTTCGATCATTGAAACTGCGCGGCTACTGAAGGCCCATCCGGTGCGCGAAACCGTGATGATTTGTTCATTTACCGGAGAAGAGGTTGGACTGGTAGGGTCGGGGCATCTGGTGAAGGATTTTCCCGGCGGGATTTCGCATGTGCGCGCGATGCTGAACCTCGACATGGTGGGCAGAATGCGCGACAAGAAGTTCACCATTCTGGGCGGGGGAACGGCCAAGGAGTTCGACAGCCTGGTGACGGCGGCAAGCAAGGGACTTGATATTCAGGTGACGTGCAAGGGCGACGGCTACGGGCCATCGGATCACATGAGCTTCTTCATGGCGGACAAGCCGGTGCTGTTTTTCTTTACCGGCGCGCATGAGGATTATCATAAGTCCAGCGATGACGTGGACAAGATCAATTTTCCGGGCATGGCCACAATCGTGCACCTGACGGACAATATCGTGCGGGCGATTGACGGGTATACTCCGGCGCTGACGTTTGTCAAGACTTCCGACGCTCCCAAGGAGAGTGGCGGCGGGCGTTTGCGGTCGTCGCTGGGCAGCGTGCCCGATTTTTCGCAGCCGGATTCCTTGAAGGGGTATCTGATTGGCGATGCCAAGCCGGAAGGTTCCGCGGCGAAGGCGGGATTGACGAAGGGGGACCTGGTGATCCGCATGGGGAAGGTCAACATCGGCAACATTTACGATTTGATGAACGCGTTGCGGATTTACGCGCCGGGCGACACGGTGGACATCACGTACCTTCGCGGCAAGGACGAGAAGCAGACCAAGGCGGTGCTGCAAGGGTCGGCAAGATATTAGCGATTTTCACGTCGGCCTCATGAATGTGCAGCGCGCGGGGTAAGGACACCCCGCGCGGCGGGTACGGGGTGAGCGGGAGGGTTGCGCGGGTGACGGTGTTCAGCGTGTGGAAGCGTGCCGCTTACCCCTCCCCTACGCAGCGGAGGATGATCGTCGCGCATTTTTCAGCCTTTTCGGATTTTCAACAGTTCAGCATTTGGGATTTATGAAGCGACTTTCTCTGAAGACTTCGGTTTGGTTGTGGATCGTGGCGACGATCATTACCTTAGCGGCGGCGATTTATCAGCGGGGGACCGGACCTACCTATCCGGTGCGGGGGCGGGTGACGGTGGGCTCCAGCAGCATTAAGTACAAATTGCTGCGCAGCGCCGACGCCACGGCGGATGCGATGATTACCATTCCGGTGCTGGACCGCACGGTGACGGGCGAATTGACCTATAAGCGCTATAAGAGCAACGACGAATGGACCACGTCCCCAATGCAGCGCGTGGGCGATGATTTGGTGGGCGCACTGCCGGAACAGCCGCCAGCGGGCAAGATGATGTACTCGGTCAATTTAATGGATGGGGAAGGGAGAAAGACCGCGCTGACCGCCGCTCCGGTGGTGCTGCGATTCAAGGGCGCGGTGCCGTTCTATATTCTGCATCCGCATATTTTCTTTATGTTCTTTTCCATGCTGGTGGGCACGCGCTGCGGGCTGGAAGCGATGTTCCACGGCGACCGCGCGCGGCGCATGGCGATTGAAACGGCGGCGATGCTGTTTGTGGGCGGCATGATTCTCGGGCCGATTGTGCAGAAGTACGCCTTTGGCGCGTTCTGGACAGGCTGGCCATTCGGACATGATTTGACCGACAACAAGACCGCCTTTGCGATGCTGTTCTGGGTGATTGCGTTGTGGCGGGACAGGACGGGCAAGGGCCGCCCGTGGTATATGCTGGCCGCTGTGATGCAGCTTGTGGTTTACTCCATTCCTCACAGCGTGCTCGGTTCGGAAATCGATTACACGAAAAAAGTATAGAAGACAATTCGCATGATATTTCTGCTCTTATTGCTGGCGGTTGTTCCCGCGTTTGCCGGGGAGCCGCTGATATATCCGGGGGAATCCCATCTGAAGAATGTGCGGCAGCTCACCTTTGGCGGACAGAATGCGGAAGCCTATTTTTCGCCGGATGGCAAGAGTGTAGTGTTCCAGTCCAAGCGCGACTCCTTGCAGTGCGACCAGATTTTTATGATGGATCCGGACGGTAAGAACGTGCGGATGGTCAGCACCGGCAAGGGCGCCTGCACGTGTTCGTTTTTTGTGCCGGGGACGGACGAGTTCATTTACTGCTCGACGCAGGACCATGATCCGGCCTGCCCGCCCAAGCCCGACCGCTCTCTGGGCTATGTGTGGGGACTGTTCGATTACGATGTGTACCGCGCGAAGAATGACGGCTCGAATCTGCGGCGGTTGACGAACACAGCGGGATATGACGCCGAAGCGGCGGTGAGCCCCGATGGGAAAGAGATCGTGTTCACGTCGGCGCGGGATGGCGATCTGGAATTGTACAAGATGGCTTCCGACGGCTCGCAGCAGAAGCGGCTGACGTACACCGTGGGCTATGACGGCGGGCCGTTTTTTACGCCGGACGGAAAGCACATTGTGTATCGTGCCTTCCACCCTGCCACAACCGCGCAGCTTTCCCGCTGGAATGAACTCTGGCAGAAGCAGGTGGTGGCGCCGATGGATCTGGAATTGTGGATCATGGACCGGGACGGCGGTAATCAGCGGCAGGTGACGAATCTGCATGCGACGAGCTTCTGTCCCTATATGAGCCCGGACGGGAATTGGATTATTTTCACCTCGACTTACGGCGACTCCCTGAGCAAAGGCGGCATGCCGAATTTCGATTTGTACCGGATCCATCCCGACGGGTCGGGACTGGAACGCATCACCACTTCGCCGGTGTTCGATGGTTTTCCGATGTGGTCTTACGACGGCAAGTGGCTGTTGTTTGCCTCCAATCGCGGCGTGACCAAGGCCCCGCATGAGACGAACGTATTTATTGCCGAGTGGCAAGGGGTAACCCCTTGACCCCAACGCGGGGCGTTGGATCCCAAGGCCGCCTGCGGCGGGGGGACAGCGCGGGAATACCGCGCGGTCCCTTCCGGAGTGAACCCTAGCGGCGGCCTCCGGCCGTCAGCCCGAAGGGCAGTACGCTCCGCGTGGTGCGCATTGGAGATCCAGCACGCGGGAGCGTGCTGGTTAGTTTTCGTGGGGCGGATGTAAGCGAGGCGGTTCCTGCAGGAGCCGCCTCGCTTTTTGTCTACGGAGGATGAGAGAAGGTCAACTTATTTCAGGAGAACGATTTTTCTGACGGCACTGTGGCCGGGGGATTCGAGGCGAACCAGATAGAGGCCGCTGGAAAGGGGCACACCGTGCTGGTTGCGGGCATCCCATGTTATACGATGCAGACCTGCCGGAAGATCGGCATTAAGAATGGTGGCCGCTTCCTGTCCGAGCATGTTATACACTTTCAGCGTGGAGTGGCCGGCGGCATTCAGACTCAGCGTGAAGGTTGTGGTGGCATTGAAGGGGTTCGGGTACGGCGCATCGAGACCGAAGCTCAGTGGAAGCGGGGCGTTTTCGAGCGCGCTTTCGCCGGAGGCGACGATGGTATTGTGGTTGTCGCGAAGTTCGTAGAGCACGCGCACCTTGGGCGCCACGCCTTGCGGCACGCTCAGTTCAACGACGGCCAGCACGCCACTGCCATTGACGCAGGGGTTTGCTTTGTCCAGACGTCCGAGGCAGATGTCCGCCGCTCTGCCGTTCTGTTTGTGCAGGAAAAGAGTGCTTTGGCCCGTGAACAGATCTCCGCAGCGCACGGTTGTGATGTCGTCCTCGCCCTCGATGCGGATATGCGCCGTGGTGAAGGCGGGCAGATCATGGGCGCACGCGTCGACGATGCAGCGACCGCTTTCCTGCCGGGCCGTCAGTGTGACCGCCTGTGTTTCATCCAGCGCACGCGCATTGGTGTGCGGCGGCAGGATGAAGGGCGAGATGGAGTGGTCATAGTTGTACATGGTGCTCAGCGCGAGCAGATCATAGGCGTCCATCCGGCCATCGGGATTGGCCACCAGATTGGGCGGCGTGTCGCCGAGGAAAGGCCCGATGTCGGCTAAGGGATCGGAGACCCGGCCATCGCCGTTCCAGCCCTGAGTAAAGGCGTTGATGTCGGCAAAATCGATTCGGCCATCGGGCTGCGGAATCATACGCGGCGGCATTCCGCAGTCGCCGTCATCTGAGGCGATGTCGGCCAGGTATCCGGCGACCACATTCAGGTCCGTGCGCGTATAGGCGGTGATCCGCCGGTTGCCTGCGCGCCTCAGATCCGAGCTGTCACTTACGGTGATGGCGCCTGAATACGGCACACTCAGCGCAGAATCCGCGCGGACGATCAGCGTCGCGACGACTCGCGAGGCGGAGGTGCTGAGGCCGTCGTTATCCCCCACCATAGCGGCGTTGATTTCGAACGTGCCGGTCGTGTCGTTGCTGCTGTACAGAAAAATCCGGTTGGTGTAGCGCTCGCCGCTCCACAGGTTGCCTTCACCGATGCCGATCAGATGCAGCGCGGTATCGGGAAGCATGCCGTAGATGTGCAGTCCAGTCAGCGAATCGCAGCGGGCGACGCGCAGTTCGATGGTGCGCACCGCGCCCGGCTGCAGCAGCAGATAGCTGTCGCCGTCCACGACATCACGCAGCGACAGATTCAGCACGGAACTTTGCGTGCCCCCGCTGGTATCCGGCGCACCCGTTGAGAGCCAATCGCGCTGGACGATCTTGGCGACTTCGTTGCGTTGCGCATCGGCGGCATAGATTACCAGCCCGCTGTCTTCGGCCATGCAAGCTAATCCGCGCGGATCCATGAAGCCGTTCAGGCTGGTACCCGCGCCGCCGATGGTGGTGACATAGACCGGCGCGGCCGTGCCGCCGCTGCCGGATGCGGCATCATCGCGGTAGACCACGAGACGCTGGTTGGCGTTGTCCGATACGACCAGATAGATTTGATTGTGCAGCGTCACTACGGAAATGTCTTCCGGTGCGCTGAGCAGATCCGTTTCGCCCGATGCCGTGCCCCATGAAACGACCGGACTGGACCACGACGCGGGGTCCACTGCCGGATTGGGATTGTAGGACCACTTGTCCACGCGGCTGTTGCCGGAATCGCAAACGTAGACATCGAAATGTCCCAGTCCCGCGTTGTAGCGCGCGGCCACGCCGTGCGGGCTCACCATCTGGTTGTTGCCGCTTCCCGCGCCGCCGAATTCCGCTTCGTCCACGGATTCTGCATAGCGTACGCGAATGAAGCTTCCGGCAGGAGGAATCGCTCCGTGGCTGTTGTCGCCGAAGCGCACTTCGCGGGTGTAGCGATTCACTTCACAGACGCGATCATCCGGTCCAGTCGTCAGGAGATCGTTGACGATGGTCCAGGCGGATGTATCGGGTCCTGCCCAGACGCGGTAAGTGCCTTCCCCGCCCATTGTGGCTATGCGGTAGCTTTGCGACGGAGTGCCGTCGGATTTTCCGGGCACATCCCAGCGCAGATCGCCGCCGAAGCAGTGATCGAGATTATCGTTGGCGCGGAGGATCTTCACGCGGTTGCTGTCGGCGTCGGTCAGGAAGAGCAGATCGTGCCGCTGCGGCACTGTGCCGGTCAGGTCGAAATAGTCGCCGACGTTGAACTCCGCAGAGTTCACGTCATCGGTGTTGGACACCTCGTCCGAACTGTTGCGCACGGCCAGAGAGAGGCCGGGAATGACCCCGGTGTCCGCCGTGCCGCCGGTCCAGACGCGGCAGCGGTTAATTTCCGAAAGCGTGCTGCGGTCCGTTACGGTGATGATGCCATCGAGAATCTTGAAAAGAATCCGCGGCGAACCTCCGCCGAGGGTGGTGTAGGCCTTGGCACAGGAGAGCATCGGCATGGTCTGCCCCATGATTTGCGGGCAGATCAGGCGCGGCTCATAGGCGAACGTGGTTACCGCCGCGCCTTCATTGTAGATGGAGCGGCCCGGAGCGGTGACGTCGGGCGTCCAGCGATTGGTGGCACACGTCCACGTTTTGCAGCGCAGGCCTTCGCGGTTGACCGCGGTGCCGAAAGGATAGACGATGCGAATGTTGTGATCGGCATCCACGGCAACGGAAAAGCGCATGGGCGCGCAGTCATCGGCAGGCGCGAGCGCCGTGCGCGCGCCGGGCACGAAATTTCCGGTCAGTGAACTGATGCGGTTGTAGAACATGCGGCTGGAATTGACGCCGTAGACCTCTGTTCCCTGCCCGGTCCAGAAGACCCACACACTGTCGCCGGTGATGGCGATTTGCGGGAAGGGAAAGAGTTCACCGCGTCCGCCGCCGTCGTCGGCCACACCGCTGGCGGATGTTACTTCGTCGACGCTTCCCGGTGTAAAGCTGCCGCCTTCATTGCTTCCCCACTCGGCGCCGTTGTACGTCATGTAGCCGATATGACAGGGCGGCACGGCATCGCTGACGAAGGCAAGATGAATATCACCACTGCCATCCATTACGGCGTGAGGCGCCGAAAACCCGCTGCCGGCACCACTGGCGACCAGCGTGGGGCCACTCCAGGACGTGGTGTAGACCTGATGATAGACGTCATCGTCTCCTGCCCAGATCAGATGCACATCATCGGTGAGCGGATCCACCAGCAGATTGGCATAGCGGTTTTCCGTCACAATGCCGGGCGTCAAGCCATCAGTCAGTTCGGTCGTGATGGACCAGCCGGCTCCATCGATGTAGACGATGTGGTACAGGTGACGCTGGCCGCTGAGGTTTATCGCTTCATAGACCACGTGAACCTCGCCGGTACTGCGCACAGCAATGCGCGGGCGGTCATGAATCGCACCCAGCGTGGTAGGGGAAATTCTTACGGCGGCGGACCATGTCTGGCCATAATCGTCGCTGTAACTGTAGGCCGTGCCCTGCACCGCGTTATCGCGGCAAAACACCATGTGCAGGCGACCGCGCACCGGATCGAACGCGATGTCCGATTCGAGGTTATCCGGCGCGGCGGATTGATTCATGCTGCTGGTGGTATCGAAGCTGAAGGCGACGCGATAGTTATGTCCAAGAAACGTGCTTGCATTGCGAATAGAAAGGGAGAGCCGCGCGCTTTGCACACCCGACGGCGTACCGGCAAGCATGGTGCCGGGGATGTTCACGCCGGTGTCGACCATTTTCACGGCATAGGGTCTGCCCAGGGCGCCGGGATAGGTATCGACATGATGGAACGCGCCACCGGGGCCGATGATGGAAAGGTCGTAGGACGCGAGGGTTCCCGCGCCGCCCGGCAGGGCGTTAACGGCATACAGATCGAGAACTTTGCCCGTACGCACGGAAGGATTGACCACCAGTGACGTGACGTCATTCAGTGCGGGATCGCTGTTGGAGGTGGTCTCATTCAGTTGAAGTGGAATGGCCGTGGGCGAGGTCTGGCTGAGCACATAGTCGATATCCCCATTGCCGCTGTTGCCCGGAGGATTGGCGAAGGCATATTCGACGCGGACGGAGTCGGACGCGCCGAGATTCCAGCCGGAAGGCAAGGTGGCCACGCCGCCGTCGCCGGGCAACCCGGTATAGACCATGGTGTACACGGAATCGGTTGCGGCATACCCGGCCAGCGAATTCACACGGGTGAAGAGGCCGTTGTTGATAAGAATCCGTTCGCTGGCCGCAAGCAGTTCGCCGCGACCGAAGGACAGGGTGCGCCCGCCAAAATATCCCGCCGCTGCCGAAGCATTGTAGGTCAGGGATTCTACGCGCCAGTCGGCGCCGGTGGAAAAGACCTGCACGCGGCTGTGATCATGATCGACGATGAACGCGGTCTGGGAGAGCAGCGTGCCATAGAGCGCCACCGCTGCCGGCGAGGAAAAGGGCAGGCTGTAGAGTGGCAGCGGATTGTTCACCGCATAGCTGATGTCGTCGCTGCTGTCCGCGCCGGTGGAGTGCCGCACATGATAATACGGCCCGTTCCATTCGATGAAAGAGCGGTAGGTGGGCGCGGCGGCCAGTGCGGCGGCGCAGAGCAGGATCAGTCCTGCCATCAGATAGGTGCGGTGAATCCTGCTCATGGAGTGACCTGGACCGATCCGGTTTGCAGGCCGAAGCGGCGCTGCACGGCAAAGGCATCAAGGGCAAAGGAGCTGTCGCGGACAAAGGAGAAGTGCGCGTCACCTGCGCTTAGAGCGCGCAGCTTGACAAAGGCCACAACGCCCGCGCCATCGGCATCGGTTCCGGCGCGCTGACTGTCGGCATACAGGATATTCCACGTCAGGTCTCCAAAGGCCTGACCGCCGCTGTTATGGATGTCGCTGAAGAAGATGAAACCGTCATGCTGCGAATAGAACGGGCCTTCCTCGATGGAGAGCACTTCGATGCTGCCGGGAGTAAAGGACAGACCGATGTGCATGGCGGCAAGATCCTCGGCGTCTTCCACAAAGATGGGCAGCCGCAGACTGTCACCCAAGGCCACGGTAGTGTCGGGGAAACCGACCAGCATTTGAATGACCGTGGCGAAGAGCGTGTCCGCGCCGATCCCGCGCTGATGGGTGCTGTCGGCGGACTCGGGGCGGACGTGATAGGTGGACGATGGATTCAGACCGGACAGCAGAACGTCGTGATGCAGGACGAGAGAATCATTGACCAGTGAGTCGGCCAGCAGGGTCCGTCCATAATAGAGCACGGTGTTGGCCGCGATGTTGGTCTGCCAGCGGATCCGGGCGGAAGATTCCGTGATCTCGGTGATGGTGAGGCCGCTGATCTGCAGCGGCGCGATGACGAAGACCGGCGTGGTGAAGGTGCCGATGGAGGTCAGAGAATCATTGACGCTGTCGCGGACGGTCAGTTCGAAAATATACTGAGTGGAATCGCGCAGGCCGGTCAGAGCCACATCGTGGGAGTCGGCACGGACGGTATCACGCACCAGATGATTGAAATTGGTGCCGCCATAGCGGAAATCGCCGGAGGTGGGGCGTGACGCGCTCCATTGCACGTGCATATCGCTGCCGTTGTCTACCACGCGGCAATAGGTGATGCGAAAGGTCTCGGGACCATTGTGCGGCGCGGCGGGATTGTCGGATCCGGTGCTGCCGCAGCCGATAAGAAAAAAGCTGAAAAGCTGAAATGCTGAAAAGCTGAAACCCCATCCACACCATCTCCCTACGGAGTGAAGGAAGCGACGGGGACTTCTGCTTTTGGCCTTCTGGCTTTTTGGGTTTTTGGCTTTTGCGGCAGTCATGGCCTTGCCGTGAAGATGATGGCGGCGGAGTCGCGCAGGCCCTCGGCACAGGCAATCAGCCAGCCCGCGCCGGAGGTAGTATCACTGGTCAGGGTGTCGAGCGCCGCGCCGGAATGGGTGTACAAGATTCCTTTGCCGAGTGTGCCCTTGGTGTTCAGCAGAATAATCTCGGTGGAATCGGCGACGGCATCGCTGCCGTGCCGCAGTTCCACAAAGACCACCATGCGGCTGGAGCCGTCGGCGGGAACGGTTTGCGGCTGGGCCTCAACCAATAGCGTAATTTCCGGCTGTAAAACCGGGTTGTGCTCGGTTTTGGGAGAGGTGCAGGCCGAGAAGAAAAGCAGAAAGCAGAAAGCAAAGAGCAGAAATGCGGCGCGGCGGTTATTCTGATATGCTGTTTTGGTTTTTGATTTCATGCTACTTCTCCCCCAGCAGTTGGAGGGCGATCTGGTGACCGGCGTTGCGGTAGGCTTCGAAGGTGAGCTGGCGGCTGGCTTTCATGCTCAGCACGGCATCATCGGACGGAGACAGCACCGCAAGCTGGGGAAAGTCCTTTTTGGATGCACGGCCTTCAATGATCTCGGAATTGCGGGTTTTCTCGCCGCGCAGGTCGATGAGCAGCACTTTCAGTTTGCACTGCGCCGCCCACAGCGGGCGGGATACCACCAGCGGAAGCGAGGAGTTATTCTGGCGCGAGACATCCTCACGAATCACGCGGGTAATCAGCAGCCAGTCCGCCTCGGGATGGGATTGGGCCAAGGCACGCACGGTCTGGCGCACGGTCTCTTCGGTGCGATCCGTGAAGGGCAGGCCGGGAATATCCAGCGTGCTCAGCGGTTTGACATCATCAAAGGTGGGACGCACGCCATCCTGAATGCTCTGCCAGAGTTCACGGCCATCGGCCAGGACAATATCGGTCACCGGTGAGGCCACCAACACCACTCCGGCAAGCCGGGGGGGCGAGATGATCACGCGGGGAGGTTTGACGGTTTCTATTCCGGGAATCGTTGTTTCGAAGTGCAGGCCGAGCGAGACGCCGTACATCGGCTCGTCATCAAGATCGGCCCACATGCCGGGACTGAGAGTTACTCCCCAGCCTGTTTCAAATGGGAGTGCGGCTTCGAGCGTTTCCGTGTTGGGAAAAATACCTGTGCGGGTAATGGAGCGGCTGTAGTTTAGCTCGGCACGGCAGGTTTCTCCGAACGGCGAGAGCGTGGTGCCGAGGCCCCAGCGGAAGGCTTGCCCGGTGCGGTCGGAGGTGCAGAAATATCCGCCGAACAGATGCAGGTCAGCGACGGGACCGAGCGTCCAGACCGCGCCGGTGTAAAGTTCTCCGGCGGACTGTTTCAGACTCAGCGCGGGCATCCGGAAGGTGGTATCCAGTTCGGTATCGTGATAGAGCTGAGATTTGCGGAAACCTGTGGGAAGGCTCAAAAAGCCATTGATTCCCGCGGCCAGGCGCGGCGAGAAAGAGGGCCAGAGAGACAAACCAAGACGCGTGTCCTGGAGGCCCTTTTCGAAAGCGCCGAAGCCGCGCAGATCCCGGGTGGAACTCTCGAGGGACAGGCCAATGCCATAGCCAAGGCCGATTTCCATGCCGAAGCGTGAGCGGCTGTCGCGCCAGTGTTCACTACGCATGAGCGCGCCTGCCAACTTGACGCGAAGTTGCCCGGCCCGGGAGCACGGCAAGCCCGCTTCCGGGTTGCACACCGCGCCGTCCGGCCAGACTTGTGCCCGAGCCGCAGCGGCGAAGAGCAAGATGATTAACAGCTTAAAGGAAAATCGCATAACAAGTTGAACCTTTTGTCCATCTTTCACGAAGCAAGCCATATGCCATAACACATTAACAGCAACTTAAGCTACATGTGGGATCGAGATGTCTGCGCAAAAGGAAAGATTTGCCGCCTGACGGAGGATGCGGGCAGAACCCAAAAAAAAGCAGCGGACCATGAAGGTCCGCTGCTCGATTCTGACTTTACTGATTTCTATGGTGCCGGGGGTCAGTTGGCGCGTGCCTCGACCATAAAATAGAGCATGCTGTTGTTCTGAAAGACATCATGCAGATCAAACTCAGGGCCTGAAGTAGCGCCCTGCAATTGGAAAGGTCCGCTGGCGTTGTCTGAAGAGAAGACCTGATAATCGGACGGCGTCAGCAGACATCCCAGGACGGAGCGCGTGACCGGAGCCCATTGCAGGTGCACATCATTATTCAACACCTGCACGACCACCTGGGGCGCGGCGGGGGTGGTGACACTGATACCGGACAAGGGAAAGCGCACAAACCCGCCATAGCTGTTCCAAGCATTGGTTTGAACGCGCAGGGTGTCGTTGAAGATACCGTTGCCGGAGGGGCTGAAGGAGAGGGTCAGGCTGCACGAGTTAATCTGACCGGGATTGAGCACACCGGTGCAGGGGCAGGTGGTGATACGGGAGAAGACACTGGCCTCTGCCAGCAGGGGCGGGCTGGTAATATCGATCTGCTCGGTGCCGAAGTTTTTCAGGTAGAGGGTCTCGCCCGGCGTCGCCTGCGAGCATTCCACCGAACCGGCATTCCACGCATAGACGGGGACATCCGGCGCGCTCATCCGCACCAGCGCCAGAACGCCCCGAGACCATTGAATAGGCGACTGCGACTCTGTCCGGTCGGGCGTGACCGGCAACTCCGCAGGATAAGCGATCCAGAACACTGCACACATCCAAACAACAATCCAGCGAACAAGCGTTTTCATCATGCTCCTTCCATAGGGGTATTTGCCATCCTGTCTTACGACCTCGCGCCCCGCAGAGGCGGTTTGCATGTACTGGTCAACTCCGGAATTGACTGCGCGCGAGCGATGTACGTTGGAGCGGGTGCCGGCGATCTCCCGAATAATATTCGTAGGCTGCCGAATCCTCAGGGCGTTTGGACGGTCACACGGTAGTAGATCTGTTCGCTGTGTGACGCGGCATCGAGATGCACGTAATGAGTATCGGCGGTGGACGCAAGATACGTAAAGGCTCCATTCACGGCTGGAGCGGAATAGATGCGGTAGCGAATGTCCGGCAGCGAGCATCCGAGCACGGACTGAATGACGGGATTCCACGCGAGACGCACATCGGCATCCTGCGGCTCGATGACCACACGGGTTTCGGGCGGCGTGGCTACACAGGTTCCGGCGAGGGGAATGCGCACAAACCCGCCGTAGCTGTTCCATGCATTGGTTTGAATGCGCAGGGTATCGCGGAGGGTGCCGTCCGTCGTCGAATTAAAGGTGACGGTAAAACTACACGATCCAACCTGGCCGGGAGCCAGCGTACCGGAACACGGACAATTGGTGTTGCGGGAAAAACCGTTATGGTGCATCAGAATCGGACAGCTCACCGTGATGGATTCGGTGCCGAAATTTTTCAGGTGAAAGGCGTCGCTGGTGACGGTTTGCGGGCACTCGACGACGCCGGCATTCCAATTGTAGAGGGGATCATTGGGCGCGGACATGCGGACCACAGCCAGAATGCCTTGCGACCAATCCAACGAGTGGCGTTCGCCGGGCCGGCCGTCATCCGCGGGAGTTACCACAACTGCGGACCCGCCGGAGTTTGCGCCATGATCTCCTTCTGCCGCCGTGGCGCGGGGCGGTAAAGATTCAAAACTCACGATCAAGGCTATCAAAATACAAAATCTTCTTATCATTACAATCCTCAAAAATTCAAATAGAGTAAGAAGCCCTTACCTCCAGGGCAAGGGCTTCAAGATCATCATAGCGGGCGGTGTCAGTGGCAGCGGGGATCTTTTCGTCCCTTAACCGGCATCGTTACTTACGTTCGTTCGGCGTCGTCTCCATTGTCACCTCGCGCGGGAGACAGCGCGCAGATCCTTACGGCTGGGGGCCGGCGACGACTTGATAAAACAGTCCGCCTTCGCTGATCAGCACGCCCGTATGCACATAGCTGGTATCGGGAGTGAAGCTCAACAGACGGTACGCGCCGTTGTTGTCCGGCGAGTAGTAAACCAGATAACCGGGGACCGATGTGGGGCAGCCGCCGGAGGAAAGACGCACCGGATTCCAGATCAAGCGGGCATCATCTCCCTGAATCGAGATCACCACGTTCGGCGAGGCGGGGGTCGATACTCTTCTGCCGACCACAGGGATGCGCACGAAGCCACCGTAGCTGTTCCAGGAATCGGTTTGAATCCGCATGGTATCACGAAAGGTGCCATCCGATGACGGATGGAACTCGATGCGCAGGCTACACGGGCTCATCTGATAGGGAGCGAGAGAATTGTAGCATTCGCAGTCTGTCAAGCGGGAAAAGACGGGGCTTTCCGGTTCGACCGGAGCACAGAGGGTGATATCTTCGGGTCCGAAGTTTTTGGGATGCAGGTAAACGCTGTACGCCACACCGGGACATTCCACGGTGCCGGCATCCCAATTCAGAATAGTGTCATTAGGTGCGCTGGAGCGCACGAGAGCCAGAAAACCCTGTGACCAGGTAATGGGCAGATCCGGCGTCAGACTATGAGAAGGTGCGATATTTGAAGTTGCGTTGAGGGAGGGTAAATTCCCCTGTGGGCGTGTGTCGGGCGTGCGCGGTGCAGGCTCGCTAAAGGCTTGTGCAGTACACAGCATCGCCAGGACCAGTACAGTCCACAATTTCATCCAATTCCTTTCTAATTCCCCTGGTGTGTAGCGCGCTCCTCCCGCCCCGCAGTGGCGATGGTATTGTTGTATCCAATCTATACCTTGACGTATTAAGAATCAAGACAGCGAGAGCAACTGGAAAAAATCGCACCTGCAAGATAAACCGGAGCTTTTGGACAAGGGGACATCTTTTAGATAAGTCAGTCTCTATATGCCTCTCGCTATGACATTCGGATCGTGCTTCATCGACTTACATTTTATGGATCGTCAAGGTTGAATCTTTTGACTATATCGGACGCTTGAGTCGCGATTCACCGTGCCTCTCGCAAATTATAAATATTACACCACCAGTATAATTATCACCACTAAGCCAATGGGAAAAACATGCGAATGCATATAAAAATTCAATAAATCATAACTTCTTATGCATGTTCGGGAGAGGGCTTGGATGGGCAAGCATAAAAAAGACGACCTTGCGTTTGGCAAGGTCGTCTGGAAAAAATGAACGTGTGCCCGAGCCCGGATTCGAACCGGGATGCCTTGCGGCGCTACCCCCTCAAGATAGTGTGTCTACCAATTTCACCACTCGGGCGGGGAAAGATCGAAGTCAAAACAGGAAATGTGAAATAGGAAATAGGAAAATGCAAATCTCTTCTTTCCTATTTCGAATTTCCGATTTCCTATTTGTCCTTAGCGTGCGGGTTCCGGGGTCGGGATGACCGGGGCGGCGTTGTCGCCACCAGCGGGCTCACCGCCGGCAGGCGGAACGGTCGGCACGGGGCTGTTCGCGGGATTCGCCTGCTGGGCAGCCTGCTGAGTAACGGACGTGGGAGCCGTGGTGGTGGTGGAGAGGACCGCCATACCGAGGCAGTTCAGCATGAACACCGCTGCCATAATTGCCGTTGCTTTCGACAGGAAGCTGGCCGCGGTGCGTCCACCGAACAGGGACGAGGACATCGCGCCACCCGCGATACCCGCCAAGCCGCCGCCCTTCGAGCTTTGCAGCAGAATCGAAACTACCAGCAGGATCGAGATGATCATCTGCAGGACGATCAGAATTCCGTAAAACATCTTACTCCTTGGAAAAGCAAAAAGCAGAAAACAGAAAGCAGAAAGGAAGCCGTCTTCATTCCTGTCTCTATTTCTCATTTCCTAATTCATGATTACGCGGGCGAGACGTCCTTCTGCTTGGCGGCCTTGACACAGGCCGTGTGCAGGGCCAGCAGATTTTCGACTTTCAGGCTTGCGCCGCCCACCAGAGCGCCATCGATTCCCGGACGGGACACCAGAGAAAACACATTATCGGGAGTGACGCTGCCGCCGTAGAGGACCGGCACACGCCCGGCAGCCTGACCGAAGGCGCTGACGAGGCATTCGCGGACATAGCCGTGCGCTTCTTCCGCCTGCTCGACCGTGGCCACCACCCCGGTGCCAATGGCCCAAACGGGTTCGTAAGCCACAATCACCTTGGAGAACTTATCGGCGGAGACGTTGGCCAGACCTTCTGTGATCTGGCGGGTCAGGACCGTCTTGAGGATGCCTCCCTGCCTCTCGGCGAGGGTTTCGCCGATACAGAAAATCGGCAGCAGGTCCTTTTCGATGGCACGGGCGACCTTCTTGCCGATTAAGGCATCACTCTCACCGAAAACGTGCCGCCGTTCACTATGTCCGCACAGAACATAGCGGCAGCCGTGTTCGAGGAGCATGTCCGCCGAGACTTCCCCCGTAAAGGCTCCAGAAACCTCAAAATAGAAATTTTGAGCGCCATATGCAAGCCTTTGGCGGGGAAATCCGGTCTGCAAACAGGCGGAAGCGACCGCAGGGAGGGCGGTAAAAGGAGGCAGGATAATGGTGGGGACCACCCACTCGGCCTGCCCGGCAGCGTAGGCGGCCACGAACTCGGAGGCCTCCTTTGCCGTCTTGTTCATCTTCCAATTTGCTGCGAGGATCATTGGTTAAATGTTTCTTTTAATTTAACTTGCTCATCCGCATCATCCAGAGCCACGACTCCGGGCAGTTCCTTGCCTTCCAAGAATTCGAGGCTGGCACCGCCGCCAGTGGAGACATGGGACACCTTGCTTTCCAGACCGAACTTCTTGATGGCCGCCGCAGAGTCGCCTCCGCCCACAACCGTGACGGCTCCCGCCTTGGTAGCCTCTGCGAGGGCCTCGGCGACCGCTTTGGTCCCGTGGGCAAACTCAGGGATTTCGAAAACACCCATCGGTCCGTTCCAGACGACGGTTTTGGCCTTACGGATAATGTCGCTGTACTGCTTTTCCGTTTCCGGCCCGATGTCGCCGGCGATATCGTCTTCGCGCAAGGCATCATTGCTGCGCACGACGATGGTGACACCGGCAGCCAGTTCATTGGCGACGCGGGAATCGGACGGCAACACCAGTTTGGTGCGGCTGGTGGCGGCGTGCTTCAGCAGGTCATGGGCCATGTCGACGCGGTCCATTTCGACGATGGAATTGCCGATTTCCCGGCCCATCGTCTTGAAAAAGGTGTAGGCCATGCCGCCGCCGATGAGAATGGCGTCGACTTTGTCCAGCAGGTTTTCGATGACGTCGATCTTGCCGGAGATCTTGGAGCCGCCGAGGACGGCGACGAAGGGCCGCGCGGGATCGGCGAGCGCCTTACCGAGATAGTCCAGTTCCTTTTTCATCAGGTAACCGGCAACGGCGGGGTGCAAATGCCTGGTGACTCCTTCGGTGGAGGCATGGGCGCGGTGGGCGCTGCCGAAGGCATCATTGACATACACGTCACCGAGCTTCGCCAGTGACGCGGCGAAGGCGGGATCATTTTTCTCTTCTTCGGGATGGAAGCGCAGGTTCTCGAGCACCATCACCTGACCGGATTGCATCTGATCGACGACGCGTTCGACTTCGGGGCCGACGCAGTCGGGGGCCATCATCACCGGACGGTCGAGCAATTCAGAGAGCCGCTGGGCTGCGGGACGCAGGCTGTACTCCATAGCGCGCTTGCCTTTGGGCCGCCCGAGATGGCTCATCAGGATGACCTTGCCGCCGTCTTCGACGATCCGGCGGATTGTGGGCAGGCTCTCGCGGATGCGGATGTCATCGGTGACCTTGTCGCCATCCAGCGGCACATTGAAATCGACGCGCACAAGCACGCGCTTGTCGTGCAGGTCTACATCGTCGATGGTGAGTTTGTTCATGCTCCTCCCGAAAAGAAATGTTAAGTACGAATGTTCGTATTCACGCGCGCGGGTTGTCGGTCCGCGGAGCGAGATCTCGCCACAGGCGGATCGGGTTGTGTTGGCGGTAATTGTCAGGCGGGCCGGTCTTAGACCGGCCCCTACACCCGGCGCGGTTGACACAAGCGGGCGGATCTTAGATCCGCCCCTCCTTAAGCGCGCTATTTTGCCGGTGTCTTCGGTTTGATGGAAACGACGCCGGAGCCGAGGCGGACGCGGTCGGACTGGATGCTGTGGATGCCGTCCGGCAGATCGACCACCGAGATGTCCGAGGGCCAATAGCAATGGCAACTTGGATATTGGACAGGCTCACCGTCGCTGCTATCGACCACCATGCCGCCCGGTTCGAAGCCGAAGAAGCGAAGCGGAATCAAACCCACTGTGTCCGTCAGAGACGACATCAGCACGACGCCGTGCGTAAACTTTCTGTCGCCGATCAGCGTATCCGGCCTGGGGTGATCGAGGCGGTTCAGGGCGCGGACGCGGACATCGAGCTGCGCAAGGAAGCGATGCGCGGTGGCACTGTCCATCCCCATGTTGGCGTGGTGGCGCGGAGGCCGGGCCAGCGAAATGGAGTCAATGTCCATGGTGTCCGCCGTGGCCGTATTGTCATCGGGCTGCACATCTGCTGCCACATCGTAGTCGAGGCCATTCAGATAATCCGGCGACGGCGCAGACACCGCGGTTTGCGGCCACTCGGCTGTGTACTTGAGCGAGTTGACGGCGCGGCTGTCAAACCGGAAATGGCGAAAGCCGAGAGCCTTCAGTTTGAGCGTGTCCTCGTGCGCGCTCAGGTAGACGGTGCCGGAGTAATAGGTGATGCTGCCGGAGACATGCGTCAGCGCTCTTGGTGGCGGCTGAGGCAGGGCCAGGCAGGCGGTGGCCCAGACAACTGTTATTACGACGAAGATCGGGCGCGGGATCATGGGACGTATGATTCTGTGATTGCGGTCACACCCTGTGACCGGATGCTCACCTTCAACCATAGTGGCTGCCGCAGCCATTTCTGCTCCGGTCGAGGCTGGTGCCGCGACCGATGGTGAAGCCATAGGTGCCGCTGCCGGAAGGCGGGGCTGGCATGAAGTCGACGTCGTAGCGGGATTGTCCCAGATACGGATAGGCACCCGCCGGATCGTAATAGTCTGCCGCATATCCGCCGGTGTACCATTCTTCATCGGAAGTGCCTCGGTCGGGCCGCGTCAGATCGTAGTTCATGCCGGTGACGTAATCCGGCACGGGGAGTTCCACGATGGATTTGGGCCACCAGGCTTTGTATTTGTACGAGCCGAAGCAGCGGCTATCGAATTGTAAATTTCCGAAACCTAAATCGAGCAACTTGAGGGTGTCCTCGGGAGAACTGACGTAGACCGTTCCCGAGTAATAAACCTCGGCATCGTACACTCTCCGCACCGCATCCTGCGGAGGAGTGGGCATGGCAAAGAGCGGCGCAGCGCAGAACAGTGCGAGGACGAAAAGGCTGATGGTGATTAATCTTTGCTGCACGATTAGCGTTCCGCGTTCATTTGTCGAAGTACTTCCGTTTCGTAATGACCTCGCCCGTTCCCCGTCGGCTACGCGCCGCTTCCATCCTGTACATACTCTCGGGAAGAGATTTGACATCAACGTTTATCGGCCAGTAGGCATGATAGCCAAAGATAGAAACGATCAAGCCGTTGACGTGGGTATTATCGAATTGCATCTCATCGTCCGGATGGGGATCGAAGCCCTTGAATCCGAAGGGGATCAGATCCAGACTGTCGGACAGGTAGCGCATATACACTCGTCCGTACACGTAATCCCTGCCGTCGATGACCGTATCCGGCTTGCCGTTGGCTGGGCGCGGCAGATTGTGAATCTGCATCGACATGCGTTCGAGGAGTGTGCGACTGGCAGCGTCCATTTCCCGGCCCATGCGCGGGCGATTATCGTAAGGCGTCGGTCCGCGACTGATCATCTCGCCGTCCGGATCGAAATAGCGCTCCGCTGCCTCATTATCTTCTGAAGGCGGATCGCCCACATCGTAGTCCATGCCGTTCAGATAGTCCGGCAAGGGCAACGCTACCGCTGCTTGCGGCCACTGCGCGTGGTACTTGAGCGAGCCGAAGGTGCGGCTGTCAAAATCAAAATGCCGAAAGCCCAAGGCCTTCAGTTTGACCGTATCCTCATGCGCACTCAGGGAGAGAGTGCCCGAGTAGTAGACGCCTTTGCCTTCGTGAAATGTGACCGCTCTGACCGGCGGCTGAGGCATGGCGCAGCACGGCGAACTGAAGATCGTGTCGAGAAGGATCCGTACCAAGACTGAAATCAGCAGCCGCTGCATGGTGTCCATCAAAGGTGAAATGGCTAGGCGTAAACCGTGCGGCGCTACTGGTTGCCGCTTCCGTTGGGATTCGGGGTTTCGGGATCGGCTTCGGGGACAACATCGGACGGGCTGGAGAGGTCCAGATCGAACGTGGTATCCGGCGTCATCACCGGGTTCACGTCATACTCCAATCCGCTGACGATGGACGGCAGGGAATCCTGCAACGCCGACTTCGGCCAGAGCGCATGGTAGCGCACGGAATGAACGGAGCGGCTTTCGAATTCGAAGCGGCGGAATCCGAGCGGCACCAGCGCCGAGGTGTCACTGCCGGTTTCGATGTACACCACCCCTGTAAAATAGCTGTGGCTGCCGATGGCGACCTGTTTGGCGCCGTGCGGGGGCTGCGGCATGGCATACCGGCTGTCATCCGCCAGCACACTGCCCGCGATCAGCAATCCCGCCCAGATCCACGTGCTGTATTTCACGTCTAAACTCTTTTCTCCCGGCGAACCGTTTGTGCACTGACTGAACGGAGTCCCGCCGCGATAATCCTGTTCCCTTGATCAATCCCTTCGTAAGCGCGCCCCGGGGCGCGAACGTGCCTTATCGCCGCCGGCTGCCGTGCTGACGCGAATACTCGCTGAGGCTGACGCCCTGCGGGTGAAAGTACGGATAGCTCTCGCGCCGGTTATCCCGCGGCTCTGACCGATACTGGCGGGAGCCGCACCCCCCGTAGCCACCGTACAGATTGATCGGCGAGCGGCCGCCGTACATCTGTTGAATGGGCGTGGGCGTCAGCGTCGTGTGGCTCTGCGAGGTGCTGAAAAACGTACCCGTCGTCTGTGGATTGCAGGACACGACATCATCGACCGCATGGAAGCGGTAGTTGTTCGCCGGCTGCAGACGGTAGTAGCCCGTGAACTCCCGGTCATCGTATCTTTCCCGCAGCCGCATGGTCGGCCGGCTGCCGGCGGGGTCGCGGGGATCGTAGAAGTGCGTGGCTTCTTTGGCGGGCTTGGGCGACTTTTGGGTCCGTTGACGTGTGGCCGGAGAGAGATCGACATCCTTCCAGTCCTGCGGCGCGCTCATGGCCTGCGCGTAGGAGTAATTCCCCCCGACCGGCAGATCGAGGTCCGGAGTCTCCTCCTGCTCGGTGGTGTGGTAAGTCAATTCATCGAGTTGCGACGGCAGCGCATCGAGGGGCACGGAGGTGGGCCAGACGGCTTCATAGCGGGCGCGGCCCAGCGACCAGCCCTGAAACTCGAACGTGCGGAAGCCGTACTCCTTGAGCAGCGCGGTATCGGCATGGGAGGACAGATAGACCTCGCCCTCGGCAAAGGTATGGCCGCCGATTTTCCGGACGGCGCAGTTTTCCGGCGGGCGCGCCAGAACACGGCTGGTCGAGGTCTGCGCCAGCGCAGACATCCCTCCGCCGGTCAAGGCTATGCTGAGTATGAGCAGAAGAGCAAAGCGCATGATGTTCTCCTCTCTGAGGTACCGTGCAAACGCATCTTGCACACCGGCGGCTTACAGGCCGTAGTCAGCGGGGTCGAGTTGATTTTCCTTGATGTAACGGCGCAGGTCCATCCGCGCCACGGAGATGGCGAGCGAAATCACCAGCGCATCATCCATCCAGCCGATGCCGGGAATAAAATCGGGAATAACATCCAGCGGGCTGACAAAATAGAGCAACGCCGCCGTGATGGCGGAGACGGTCACCCACGGCATTTTGAATTTGCCGGCCATGGCATCGCGCAGCATTTCGTAAAGCAGTTTGGCCTGTTTGCCCAGTCGCACTACCGCCTGTGATCCGGAATTTTTTAAAGACTTCAGCTTGCTCTGGGTCTTATCCAGCGCATAGCGCACGTCGCCCTGTGTGACATTCTTGCGGGCGTCCTCGTAGCTCTTCTCTACGCGGCGCGTAATGGAATCGAACGTGGAATAGGTCTGCTTGGTAATATCATCCCACAGTTCACCCAGCGCGCGCTTGGCGTCGGCATAATCCCGCGCGGTTTTGCCGGAGGGCAGTCCGCCATTGCCGTTACCGTGGCCATTTTCCATGCGGCGACCGGGCTCGGGGCGGCGGGCGCGGTTTGGCCCGGCATTGTTGGAACCGGGTTCCCGGGCGGCTTCGGCACGCGGCGCAGTTGCCGGGCGCGCGGGCCGCTTTGTGGCGGCAGCGGGCGCGGTTTTGCGCGCGGCGGCGGTGCGCCGGGGGGTGCGAGCCGGAGTGTCCGCAGATTCGGCGCTGCGGGCCGCGGTTTTGCGCGCACGCGGCGTCTTAGCGGCTGACTTGCGCGCGGTTCCTTCGGGCTGTTCCGCAGCGGTCGATGCTCTCTTCCTGGGCATAATCACTTCTCCTCACTATAGTTTAATTTACGATCCGGTCGGATAAAGCAGGTCAATACGTCAACGCATATCCTTCATGAAATGGGAAACAGGAAGGGAAAGAGTACGTCTTTGTTCCTGTTTCCCATTTCAGAATCTCCGGTCAGGCTCCCATGCGGGCCAATAGATCGACACAGCGCATCGAATAGCCCCACTCATTGTCATACCAGCCGAACACCTTGACCAGCCGCGGCCCAAGCATCATGGTACATTTGGAATCAAAGATGCAGGAATGCGAGTTGCCGATGATGTCACTGGAGACGATCTCGTCTTCAGTATACTCGAGAATGCCCTTCATCGGTCCCTGGGCGGCGGCCTTGAAGGCAGCGTTCACCGATTCTACGGTGGCGTCCTTTTTCAGGGTGGCCACAAGGTCGGTGATCGAACCGTCCACCGTGGGGACGCGCAGCGACACGCCGTCGAGCTTGCCCTTGAGGTTGGACAGGATCTTGCCGACGGTGCGGGCGGCGCCGGTGGTGGTGGGGATGATGTTGTCGGCGGCGGTGCGGGCGCGGCGGAGATCGCTGTGCGGCGCATCGAGTACGCGCTGGTCATTGGTGTAGGAGTGCACCGTGGTCATGAAACCGAACTCGAGTCCGAAACTCTCATCGAGAATCTTGGCCATAGGCGCGATGCAGTTGGTGGTGCAGGACGCGTTGGAGACCAGTATGTGCTCCGGTTTCAGCGCCTGATCATTGACGCCGCAGACGATGGTGGCGTCGATGTCATCCTTGGACGGCACGGTGAGCAGCACCTTTTTGGCGCCGGCGTCGATGTGCTGCTGGATGCCTTTGCGGTCGCGGAAGGCCTTGGCCCCGGTGGATTCGACGACGATGTCGATCTTGAACTCTTTCCACGGCAGTTTGGCGGGGTCTTTTTCCGCCAGCACTTTGAGTTTCTTGCCGTCCACGAGGAACCCGTCTTCCACCGACTCGACTTTGCCGGGGAAGCGGCCATGAGTGGTGTCGTACTTCAGCAGGTGAGCGAGTGTCTTCGCGTCAGTGATATCATTCAGCACGACGACTTCGAAGCGCGGGTCCTTGAACAGGCCGCGATACACCAGCCGCCCGATGCGGCCAAACCCGTTAATTGCAATCCGGATAGCCATTGGAAACTCTTTCTCCCTTATGGTTCGTGGAAGCGGTCTGCCTTTTTCCGCTCCCGTATGCTATGCGCCGCGCCGCGGGAGGGCGCGCTATTCCTTGCCGTTTTTCAGGTGATCGTCCAGATCTTCATCGTCATCCTCGCCATCCTCGCCGTCTTCGTCGAGGCTGTAGTCGGAGTGGAACAGGCCGATCTCGCCGGTCTCTGTGCGATAGACGTACCAGAAATCCTGATCTTCCGTATCGGTTTTGACAAAGAGCACGGCGCCATCATATTCTTCGAGGCTGACGGATTCCAGTTCGCGGTATTGTTCGAAGAAGAAGGGAATCTGCTCGGCGAGGGACGGTAGCGACTCGACAAAGCAGAAGCGGTAGACCTCATTGGTCTCTTCGCGCAGGATGTCGGTGCAGTAGGCGGGGTAGGCCACATCTTCCAACCGTTCCACATCCAGTTCCAGTTCGGGCTCTTCGAGGTCGTCAAAGCCGAGGGTGGCCCCGGCGTAGCGGATGAAATCCAACAATTTTTCTTTTGCAGACATGGGAGTATCGATTAGGTTCAGGTGAAATTCTTAGCGAAGCAGAATCATTTTACGAGCGTCCGAGGATTTGCCGTCGATGGAAACCTGATACAGGTACGAGCCCGAAGCCTGCGGGATGCCGCGCTCATCGGCACCGGTCCATTCGACCGTGTGCATGCCGGGGGTCTGATAGCTGTTCACCAGCGAGGTGACTTTTTGGCCGGAGATATTGAAAATCTCCAGACTCACATGTCCCGGCGCGGCAATGCTGTACTCAATCCGCGTGGTGGGATTGAAAGGATTCGGGTAGTTCTGCGCGAGCTGAAACGTCTGCGGCGCGACGGAAGCCGTGGGGACTCCCGATGCGGCAACGCCGGTATCGTAGACCTCGCTGTAGAGATCCCTTCCCGCGACATACTGCGCATTAACCAGACACTCGATGATGCCGTCACCGTTGAGATCGCCGATGTTGTAAGGGTAACAGGTGAAGGAGATCTGCGTGTTGCGCCGTTCCAGCAGCGTGGCGCCGCTGGTAATATCCAGCACCTTGATCGCCGACCGCAGCACCGAGCCGGACAGCGTATAGGTCATCAGGATGATTTCGTTGATGCCGTCGCCCGTGAAATCCATCGGCGTAGCCCACACATAGCGCATGTAGGCCGAACGCTCGGCAGCGGTCATGGAGTAGGTGTAGGCCGCGGACTGGCAGGCGTTGGTGAAAATCTTGAGCTGCAGCGAGTCCATGGCGTAGTAGCAATATTGCGGAGCGCTGCCGCTGCGCATCTGCAAGACACCCTGTGTACCGCCGCTGTCGGTAACGCTGGTGCTGCAATCGAGTGTCCATTGGGCTTCTGCCCTCGGGACGAGTACCACGAAGGCGGCGAAGACCACCGCGACACAGAAGAAGGTGCGTTTCATCCGAAGAACAGCTCCGCGGTTTCAAAGAGCTTGTCATCCACCTGCTTGCAGGCGCCGATGCCCTCGGCAATGGGGATGGTGATGAGCTGTTCGCCGCGC
The DNA here is from genome assembly GCA_036504735.1 of bacterium. Taxonomy (NCBI): domain Bacteria; species bacterium. The sequence goes on along the minus strand of DASXUQ010000008.1, from coordinate 263,856 downwards.
AGGGCGACGAAATGGTCGAACTGGCCGTTGGCGACGGCTTCCACCGCGGCGACGCCGAAGCGCGTGGCGAGCACACGGTCGAAGGCGGCGGGAGTGCCGCCACGCTGCACATAGCCCAGATCGGTGACGCGGCATTCGATGCCGAGCCGTTTTTCGATCTCCTGTCCGAGTTCATGGCCGATGCCGCCGAGACGCGGTCTGCCGAAGGCATCCAGCGCGCCGATGTTCACCGCCTGCCCGCCCTCGGGAAAGGCGCCTTCGGCGACGACGACAATCGAGAACGATTTGCGTTTGTGCCGCTGGGCGAGCATGGTGCAGATCTTATCATAGGAGAAGGGCCGCTCGGGAATCAGGATCAGGTCTGCGCCGCCAGCCAGTCCCGCAGTGAGCGCGATCCAGCCGGTGTTGCGTCCCATCGTCTCGAGGATCATAATGCGGTTGTGGGACTCGGCGGTGGTGTGCAGGCGGTCGATGGCATCCGTGACGATTTGCACGGCAGTGTGAAAGCCGAACGTCACGTCCGTGGCGGCAATATCATTATCGATGGTCTTGGGAACGCCCACCACGTTAACGCCCATACGCACCATCTCATGGGAGGCGCGCAGAGTGCCGTCGCCGCCGACGCAGATCACTGCGCCGATGTGGTGCAGTGTCAGGTTTTCCAGAATGCGCGCGGTGGTTTCCCCGTCCTTCAAGGGATTGAACCGAGAGGTTCCAAGGATCGTTCCGCCACGGTAGAGAATGCCGGATACGGAGGAGGTGGGCAGCGGAATGATTTCACCGGTGGCGGCACCTTTCCAGCCGTTCTTGATGCCGACGCATTCATACCGGTAGTGGTCCGTCGCAGTGCGTACCACGGCGCGAATGACGGCATTTAAGCCGGGGCAGTCGCCGCCGCTGGTGAGGATGGCAAGTCGCATGGATTCTTCAGAAATTTCGCAGTGAAAAGAAAAATGTACTACTTCTCTGGGGGATTGTCAAGGCACAAAGGAAGAAAGGATGAAGGGTGAATGATGAAGGATTAATTCGGAAATTCGATGGAAGACCGCCGTTCCTTGCCCTCACCCCGCTTGCCCCGACCCGCATATCATCTGCGATAGTGCAAAAATAATACCCCAGCAGGCGTGACGCCTGCACCCGGGGCCGCCTTCGGCGGGGGGACAGCGCGGGAATACCGCGCGGTCCCAAGACGTATCCCTAGCGGCAGCCTCCGGTCCGGCGGAGCGAGATCTCGCCTTCAGCGGACCGTCAGCCCGGAGGGCTGCAGGCACGGGAAATCCGGCACGACGGAGCATGCCGGATAGTAGGATAGGTGGGGCGTGGCGCGCCACCGAAATCATCCTCTGCCACGGCATCTGCCAAGGTGACGGTATGCGAAGAATCATTTGGCAGACTTCACCCGCATTTTGGCAGTCACTTTTGTGGTGCCGGACAATGGAACGCCGATCCCGTTACGTAAAATTATCAATTACATATATATACTTCATGTGGCACAGCCGTTGCAAAAGCTCTGGATGTACGACACGATCATCTTGTCAGGCAAAAATTTCAAGAGAGGAAAGGTTTTACCATGTCTATTACCAGATGGCAACCCGTTGATTCCGAACTGCGCCCCTTCTTCACCGGCACATGGCGTCCGCTGACGCGGATGATGGAGGAGTTCCTGAATAATGCCCAGCCGTCCGAAATGTCCTTGTGGGGACCGAATGTGGACATCGTTGAAAATGCGGATGGGTTCGAAATCCATGCCGAACTGCCGGGGGTCAAGCAGGAGGAAGTCAAGATCACCCTGCATGACAATGTGCTCACGCTGTCCGGCGAGAAGCGGCAGGAGATCAAGGAGAACAAGGACAATCTGCTCCGCGTGGAGCGCAATTATGGCCGGTTCGAGCGCAGCTTCAGCCTGCCAACCACGGTCAAACCCGAAGATGTGCGCGCGCAGTTTGAAGACGGCGTGCTGAAGATTACCCTGCCCAAGGCCGAAACCGCGAAGGCCCGGCAGATCCAGATTGAAACGCGGAAGTAACGTTCCTTATCCTGACCGGACAGGGTTCTCCCTGGCCCTGGCCGGTCCCCTGACCTGACCGCACACACCGCAAGCGCGAACTCTCTGCTAAGGTTCGCGCTTTTGCGTTCCGGGATGGCTGGAACTTTGAGCCCTGAACATCGTTTCAAGTCCTGTGACGTGCGAAAGGAGATGATGATGTGCGATCAATGCAGACGATCTGAAAAGACGATCAAACACTATTCCCGTCTGGCTGGCCTGGTAGGCATGGCTCCGATTCCCGGAGCGGACATGCCGCTGCTGTGGGGCCTGCAGGGAAAGATGATCCGGGATATCAGCCGGCAGTTCGGCCATGAAATGACCCCGGCAGAATCCGGCACCATGGTAACCAGTCTGGGAGCGGGAGGCTTTCTGGCGCGAGGACTGGCGAGGCAATTCATCAAGCTGCTACCCGGCCTCGGTTGGCTGATTTCCGGCGCCGTGGCGGCGGCGGGGACTCGAGTGTTTGGCCGCGTGGCGCTGAATTTCATTCGCGACCATTACGGCGAGGCAGAGCATGTGATTCCCGGTCCCCCGCCCTACCGGCAGATTGCCCGGGGCTGAGTTGGCTGCACCCTGAAATATCAAGCGCGAGGCTTTTGGCCTCGCGCTTTCTTTCTGACCTGTATTCAGAGGGCAAGATCGACGGGAATCCAGCCCCGCACGGAGTTGATCAGGTACACCCGCTCGGCGTGCCTCAGTTCATCTTTCGAAATGCAACGCTCTGCAATCCGGCCCTTGGCCAGCAGGTGCGCGCGGTAAGCTCCGGCGAGTAGCCCGCAGGAAACGGGCGGCGTAACCAACTCGCGTCCAAACTGTGCCACCACATTGGCGACGGTAGATTCGGTGATGTCGCCGCGCTCATTCCACAGCAAAACGTCGTCGCAACCGGGATGCCCGGCCTGCGCGGCATTGTACACAGATCGTGCTGTGGTCTTGTGGTAGAGGAAACGGTTGTGCGAATCGATGGGGTTGCCTGCCAGAGCCACGCGCCAGCGGCGGGACTTGAAATTTCTGGAGAGTAGCTCCGCCTCCACGCGGATCGCGCCACCTTCGGAAAGTTGCAGACGGATCTTGTGCGGGGCCTGTTCCAGAGGCTCCACCGCCGCAGTAAGGGCAGCAAGAATCTGTTGTTTGTCGGCGCGGAAAGCGAAGTAGTCCGCCGAGGACAGAAGACGTTCGAGATGCCGCTCCAGCAGGAAGAATCCGGAAGGCGGCTTCCAGAGCAGAGTTTCGAGCAGCGAGAAGTCGGGGCGCGACGCCGTCAGCACGGCGGCCTTGAGCAGGCACTCCTCGTACTCTCGGCCTGTGCGCGAATCCCAGACAATGCCGCCGCCCGTGCCGTATTCGGCGGTGCGCTGTGCGGTATCAATGTCCACGGTGCGGATGGCGACATTGAACTGCATCCGGCGCTGCGGAGAGACATAACCGATGCTGCCGGTGTAGACTCCGCGCGGCGTGGTTTCCAGCTCGCGGATGATCTGCATGGTGCGCACCTTGGGCGCGCCGGTGATGGACGCGCAGGGGAACAGCGCGGCCAACAGTTCGCCAAGCGGCGCGTGGGTCTCGGCGGCGACGGTGGAGGTCAGTTGCAGCAGAGTGTAGTAGCGTTCTACGGCAAACAGTTCGGGCACATGCACGCTGCCCCGCGCGGCGATACGCGAGAGGTCATTGCGCACCATGTCCACGATCATCACATTTTCGGCGCGTTCCTTTTCGGAGGCCTGCAGACGCCGCGTGTTCAGAGCATCTTCAGCGGAGGTCAGGCCGCGCGGCGCGGTGCCCTTCATGGGGCGGCAGGTGATGTGCGAGCCGTCCAAGCGAAAAAACAGTTCCGGGGATGCGGAGCAGAGGACGTGCTCTCCGGCGTGAACATAGGCGGCGCAGCGCGGAGATTGATTGCGCACAAGATGCCGGAACAGGGACCACGGACTGCCCTCAAACCCCGTTCGCAGCCGCAGCGTAAAGTTGACCTGATAGGTGTCGCCGCCCGCGATATATTCTTTGATCCGCGAAAGGGATTCGGCGTAGCTTTCTTCCGTAACGGTGGAGATCCATGCTCCCGCTTCGAAAGCCTCCGCTCCCTCCGGAAGAGCGGAAAGGCTTTGCGGTGCCTCATAGATGCCGAACCACGCCAGCGGAGTAACGGCGCGCTCGTGCGTGACCAGCGCCGGATCAAACGCGGGCGCGGCTTCATAGCTTAAGAATCCGGCAGCCCACAGTCCGCGCGCGGTGCATCGCTCGACCTCTTCGATCAGGGGGCGGACATCATCGAGTGTGTGCGCACACAAGATGTTTTGCGGCCTGGTGAAGAGCAGCCAATCTGCGCCATCCCGCTGAACAAGCACCGTGCCGGGAGTGTCGGCGACTATTCCCACCGGCCACCTTCGATGGCGAGGAAATTTTTGAGGAGGCTCAGGCCATCGGGTGTCAGAATGGATTCCGGATGAAATTGCACTCCGGTAACGGCAAAGCTGTCATGGCTCAGTCCCATGACAATTCCGTCGGCGGACCAGGCGGTGGCGATCAGGCACTCGGGAAGACTTTCGGAGGGGACAATCAACGAATGATAGCGCATGGCTTCAAAGGGATTGGGCAGACCGGAGAAGAGGCCGTGGCCATCGTGGCGGATCAGCGAGGGCTTGCCGTGTGTGGGCGAGACCGACCTCGTGACCGCCGCACCGAACACTTCGGCAATGCACTGGTGCCCGAGGCACACCCCGAGCACCGGGATCTTTCCGGCAAAAGCGCGGATTACGTCGCAGGAAATTCCCGCGCCGTCGGGCGCACCGGGACCGGGGGAGATTACGATGCGATCCGGGTTCAGCGCGAGCAATTGGGCCACGGAGATTCCGTCATTCCGAAAAACGCGCGGCGTCTGGCCGAGCATCTCGAGGTAATGCACCAGATTGTAGGTGAAGGAATCGTAGTTGTCTATCACCACCAGCATCCGCCTTACACTCCTGTGGACGGGAAAAAGAACGGGCGCATCCCGCGATGCGCCCCGACACACTTTTCTCTTAGAGTCACTTCGTCAATCGTTCCAGAATTTCGCGGTAGGCTTGAGCGGTCTTTTCGATGATCATGAACGGCAGGCGCGGTCCGGGAGGGGTCTTGTCCCAGCCGATGTCAATCAGATAGTTGCGCACGATCTGCTTGTCGTAGCTGGCCTGATCGCGTCCGGCTTCATAGCGGTCCGCCGGCCAGAAGCGCGAGCTGTCGGGCGTCAGCACTTCATCCACCACGGCGATCTCGCCATCCACGAGTCCGAACTCAAACTTGGTATCGGCGATAATGATGCCGCGCTCGCGTGCGTAATCACGGCCAGCTTTGTACAGGGCCAGCGAGGCTTCCGCCAGCTTGTCCGCGGCATCCTTGCCGATGATGTTGGCGGCCTGTGCCACGGTGATATTTTCGTCGTGACCTTCCATCGCCTTGGTGGACGGCGTGAACAGCGGCTCGGGAAGTTCGGCGCACTGCAGCAGCCCTTCGCCGAGCTTGTAGCCGCACACTTCACCCGATTTCTGGTAATCCTTCCAGCCGGATCCGGCCAGATAGCCGCGCACGACGCACTCGATGGGGAACACTTCGGCCTTGCGCACCACTTCGATGTGGTCGGTGGTCAGGTCCTCCTCGGAGGCGGCCAGGCTTTGCATCAGCGAGGAAAACTCGTCGCGGTTCTGCGGCAGATGATTCTTGATGATCCCCGTAAAGCGATTCATCCAGAAGCGCGTGAGATGGTTCAGCACCGCGCCCTTGCCGGGAATCGGCGTAGGCAGCACCACATCAAAGGCGGAGAGACGGTCCGAGGTGACGACGACCAGATGCTTGTCATCGAGTTCGTACACGTCGCGCACTTTGCCGCGGCGCAGCAATTTCAAATTGAGATGGCTTTCAGAAATGGTAGGCATGGGCAAGATGAAGATGTGAAATTAGAAATTTGAAAATAGGAAATGCGAATGAAGAACCCCCTTCTGATTCCCCCTTTTTCAAAGGGGGAAGGGCCATCGGGTCTCCCCCCTTAGCATAAGGGGGGATTAAGGGGGGTAGCGTTTACCAGAACCACACCTTTCCCGCTATCAGCAGCAGGAAGACGGCGAAGGCATAGCGGAAGACGTTGCGGCCCAGTTTGCGGTTGAGCCTGCTGCCGAGGGGCCCGCCGAAGATGGTCCCGGCAAGAATCGGCAGGGCCACGGCAGGGAGCACAAAGCCCCATGCGCCTTCCGGGCGGTTCGGCACGTTCAGGCCGTTCAGAATGTGGCCGGTGGTGCCGACAATGGCCGTAATGATTCCCACGGCGGTGCTGGTTCCGGCGGCCATTTCGGTGGGCACTCCCGCCCAGAGGATAAACAGCGGCACCATCACGATTCCGCCCGCCACACCGATGTAGGCCGAGACGATTCCCGCGAGCAGGCCAATCGCCAGCAAGCGGTTGCGGTGCAGGGAAATCTCCTGCGGCGGCGCGGGCGGCTTGATGAGCAGCATGGCCGCACTGCACAGCGCAAAGATGACAAAGAAGCCTTTAAGGAACGATGCCGAGGAGAGCGCGGAGAGCCTGGAGCCGATGAGGGACATGACGACGGCGGTCGCGGCGGTAAACGGCACGGCGGGCCAGTAGACGCGTTTTGCCTTCGCGTGGGCAATAGTCGAAGAGGTCACCGCACCGACAATAGCCAGCATGCTGGTGCCGACCACAAGGTGCATGCGCAACTCTTCGGGAATGCCGCGCGCCGCGAACAGTTCCAGCAGCACGGGAATTATAATCAGCGCGCCGCCAATGCCAAGGTAGCCGCTGATCACCCCGGTGCCCAGACCAAGGGCGAACAGCCAGAAAGGTTCGGAGGTCAAAGTAGTTCCATGTAAAAGCTCGAGACGTGAGACTCGAGACTTGAAACTTGAGACTCGAAACCAGAAATGTAGGAGCGACTCTTGTCTTCAGTCTTCAGTCTCTAGTCTCAAGAATTCATGTGGTCGCGATGTTCACATCGCTGACGCCGCCCTTGATCGTGACGTCGATGTGGCCGGCGGACTCTTTGTAGCCGGGGGTTTGCAGAATGATCTCTCCGGCCAGCGCGCCGAGATATTGCTCTCCGAGAGTCACCTTGGCCGCGCCGCCGACGATGTGCAATTTGACGCCGACGTCCAGCGGATGAATCAGCTTCACGTGACTTGCGCCGCCGGTGATGCTGACCGGCAGAGCGCCGGTGACGCGCGGCAGCAGCATTTCCACGTCGCTGGCGCCGCCGACAATCGAGATCGCCTGAATATTCATCTCCGCGAAATCGCCGCGTAGATGGGACACTCCGCCCTTGGTTTCGATTTGCCAGGGGATAGCACGGTTGAGCACGATCCGAGCCGCGGTGCGGTCTTTCAGCCACCAGCCCTTCAGCCAGTCGGACATGGCCACACGGTACGTCACTTCGACATTGTTGCCAATGGCTTTGACATCCGGAATCGGCTCGGTGAATTCGGCTTTGTAGAGATCGTCCATTCCGGTTTCGGAGAGCACGGTCACGTTGGCGGCGCCTCTTTTGAAAACCAGCCGCCCGGACGCACTGCTCATCGGCGCGGAGAAGGAACGGGATTCGGCAGCATCCATTGCAGAATTATCCTCTAAATTGACTTGTGGTCATCTCAGGGTCAGATCTGCGCCGTCCCAGCAATAACAGTCCACCGGCGGCCAGCGGCGGCAGCACCATGGTCAGCAGCACAAACACAATCGTCTCGCTCGGGAAACCGCGCGCCATGAAAGGATAGCGCACCAGCACGGCAAGGCCTTCGGCCATCAGCAGAATTCCGCCAAGGACATCCCACTTCCACGCCACCAGTGCACTGATCAGAAAAACCATGCCCGGCATCAGCGTGTGAACAAAGATCCCGCCGAGGCTCTCCCCTGCTCCGAAGCCCGAAGCCGCACCGAAGAAGATCCAAAGCAAAGCCCACAGCAGAGCGATGGTGCGTCCGGTGTAGCGCAGAAAGCGGTGGAGCATGGGAAGGTGCCTGTTGCGCGCGGGGTAAGGACACCCCGCGCGGCGGATAGTCTTAAGCCCGATTGATGCATCCGATACCCCCCTTTAATCCCCCCTTATGCTAAGGGGGAGACCCGATGGCCCTTCCCCTTTGAAAAAGGGGGAATCAGAAGGGGGTTCTGCTTTTAATCCCTCTTGCCGCCGGTGCTCACGGCGAGCAGGCGGTCGTACTCGGGTTTGTTGGCGAAGACTTCGAGGGCCTTTTGAATCTGCATGTCATCGGCGAAGGAAGCTTCGATGCGGCCACGGGAGCCGAAGAGATTATTGGCCAGTTCTCCTTCGAGGCTATGGCGAATAAAGTCCATTTCATTGTCGAACTCCCGCACCCGGCGCATTTCCAGCAGGCGGTCAAGGTGCGTCAGGTCGACGGCGGCGCTGTCGGTAAGTCCCGCGTCCTTGAGTACTCTGCGCAGAGTATCCAGCGCAAGCTGGCCGTTGAGTTCATAGTGGAAATGGGTCGAATCCAGCCAGTGCCGGAATTCCGCCATCGCCGAGTCGTCGATTTTGGCAGTGGTAATCATCGGATGCCTGGCGCGATAGGCATTGATGAAATCAAAGAACGCGCCCTGCCGCCACAACTCCGTGCCCACCATGCCGGGAGCGGGAGACGGCACCACAATATCCGGCGTAATTCCGCCGCCGCCTTCCACCGGACGGCCATTGTGCGTGTTGAACTTTTGATGCGGTTCGGGGCTCTCACGGAACACGCCGTTGCCGTCATGCAGGTAGTCCACGCGCTGAATCAGGCGGCCCGACGGCGTGTAATACTTAGCGGTCGTCAGTTTGAGGGCTTCGCCGCTTTCGAAAGAGACCACCGACTGCACCAGTCCCTTGCCAAAGGTGGGATCACCGATCAGCACGCCGCGATCCAGATCCTGAACCGCGCCGGCGACGATTTCCGAGGCCGAAGCCGAACCGCCGTCGACCAGCACCGCCAGCGGAATCTGTCCGGCCAGTGGATCCGTGCTCAATTTGAAAATCTGGTCTCCCGCATCATCCCGTCCGCGCACATACAGGATAGTATCATCCTTGGCGCAGAAGCGCTGGAGAATGGACACCGCGCTGCTGAGCAGGCCGCCGGGGTTGCCGCGCAGATCGAGAATCAGCGCGGACATGCCGCCCTGCTTCAGTTCGACAATGGCTTTGTCGAGTTCATCCGGCGCGCTGCGGGAGAAATGGGCAAGCTTAATATAGCCGGTGCCTGGCCGGACAAATCCGTAGTAGGGCACGTCCTTGACTTCAATCTCGCGGCGCGTGACCACGAACTCGATGGGCTCGGACGAGCCGGTGCGCTGGATGGTCAGTTTGACCTGCGACCCCGCGGCGCCCCGCAGATATTTGGCCGCCTGTGCGGTGGAGAAGCCTTCGGTGGATACGGTGTCGATCATCAGGATCCGGTCGCCGCTGCGAATCCCCACGCGCTGCGCCGGGGAGTCGTCCATCGCCGAAATCACGGTGAGGGTCTTGTCGATCCCACGGATGCCGATTTCGATCCCCACACCGCCATAACGGCCGGAGGTGATGACGTCCAGATCCTCGGTGCCTTCCTGATCGAAGAACACGGTGTAGGGGTCGAGGGTGGACAACATGCCGTCGATCCCTGCGCGGATGAACTTCTTGGGATCGACGCTATCGACATAACGGAGCGTCAACTCACGGTAGACGTCTCCGAACAGGCCAACGTTATGACGGATCTGTTCATAGAGCGTGTCCTGCGGCGAAGGTTTGGCCGCTGGAGCAAGGCTGACAAAACAGAGAAGGGCCGCAAGCAGTGACAGGAAACGCGCTTTCATTCTATCCTCGGTGACATATCGAATTCTAAAACCAGTTACGATGGCCGATCCGCCATCCATAGCCTCATGTCATACAGGCAAATCTATGCAAAGGGCAGGCCTTTGCAGGCCGTGTTCTTGTTGTATGTCCGAAACAAGGAGGCGGTTCCGATGGTTCGACACGACGTGAGAAACTGGTAGGGGGATAGACGAACCGTCAAAAGTTCCTGTCGCCCTGCGGAGGCCACCCGCCGCCAGTTAAGGCTTGTCCTGCCGTTCCGGTGCGACCGTGAACATTCCCTGCTTGGAGCGGGAGGAGTTTTCGAAACTGTCCTCCACCGTAACGGTCCAATAATAGTCGCCGGCGGGAAGCGGCAGCGAATCCGGTTGCTGCATCGTAAGGACCGTATCCCCCAAGAGAGGCGAGGTCCAGACGGTGGTTTCGAAGCCCTCTGTCATATTGATGACGTTGACTTCATAGCCAAAGGGGAAATCCGAGCTGAAGGGCTCCCAGACATAGTCCGGATGGGCATCCACTTGAGCGGGAGTATTGGCGGAGTCCGCCTTAGGGGACAGTACCCCCGGTACGCCTTCAATGACCCGCCACATGTAGGCCGGGCCGGTCTCGTGCATCAAGCCCTGGCCGTCGCGGGCGGTAAACAGGAAAGGACGGCCCACCACGGTTCCGAGGTGCGGGAAGTCAGGGGCGTGAAAATAGGACGCGGAAAAGATGGTCCCCCACAGGGTTGGCCCGAGGCGTACCAGCCCCACGCCGGAGCCGCTGTTGAAGGCTACCCAGGCCGAATCCTGAAGGCCGGCATCCTGCCCGCCCAGCTCGGCTACGACCGAGTAAGAGTCAGTGGACGGGAAGATACGGGAAATATGTACCGAGCGGACAGTGCCTGTCAGCACCGCCGGGACCGGAATTGCGCCGCGGTAGCGAGGCGAGATGGGGTCCAAGGGGTTGTCATGGGGTGCGGAACATCCCCACAACAGCAGACCCAAACTCAGCCAAACCCAGTATCTAACGCCCATTACGTCCTCAAAACTTCATAAGCTGTAAATCTATGAATTTTCGGCTGGATTTCCAAGTAGATCAAAACCCCTGTTTTGCAGGGGCTTTGATCTACTTCATGACTTACGACGATCTCCGTAGCGGTTTCCATCACAAGCATGCTTGGACATCTGACAAGAAGGAGCTGCCCACAACAGATTACTTGTAGCGCAGAGTCAGCATGTCCGTATGCGTGTGATTTACGGGGTTGTTGTAGTTAGGGCTGGTCAGTTTGATGTCCCAGGAACTGGTGTCGAATTCGATATCCAGATGCCGCAGCACGGCAGCGACGCCGCTTTGAGATCCAAACACCGGATCACCCCACGTCATGGCCTTGAAGACGCCGGTAAGCCGGAAGCCGAAGCCACTGGTGTGGTAGAACACGTTGCCCAAGCGGTCCCTGTGATCGCCCGCACGGACATAGATAAGATCGAGCAGTTCGATTTCGTAACCGTAGTCCCGGACGATCTTGCCGTTGGCCCCGCCCAACACTATATCATGGACAAAGCCGATGTCGCCGAGAGGATTCAGTTTGTATTCTGATGCGCCGTTGGGATGCCGCTTGACCAGCACATCCGAGGCCTGCGTCGAGGCAGACACACTGAAGATTTTCCACGGGCCGATTTCCCGCAGCGGATAGGTTAGTTCCGCACCGATGCCCAGACTGGTAATGGCCGTGCGCGGCAACGGATCGCCGGGTGCGTTGGAGTTGAAGCTGACTTTGCCGCCGATATTGTTTTGCGTGTAGCTGTAAGCCGCCAGCAGTTCGGGCCGCAGCCTTGACCAGGTTTCCACGCGGTCGGCCAGCGGTTTGGCGACAAGAGAAAGCAGCGGCGCTTCAACAATCAGACCCGCATCCAGCATCACCGCACTGGCGTGGTTTGTGCCCGACTCTGCGCCCGCTCCCGAAGGGCTGAGGTTCGAATAGGCCCACTGGCCGCTGATGCCGAATCCCACGCGGACACGGTGTTCCATCATCGCGCCGAAGGTCACCGCCGAGGCCGTCTCCCAGGAATGAAAACTGCCGAGTGAATGGCCCTGCTCGTCCGTCTGCTGAGTTTTGCCGAGGTCCAGATACACCGTGTGCGCGCCAAGACCGTAGGTGATAGGAGCGCGCATGCCGAGGAACATCGGCAGCGTGTCCGAAGCAAACCGCAGATTGGCGGCAAAGCCCCGGTAATGCAGGCCTGACAGATTGAACCCCGGCAGCCACTGCATATCCGATCCGCCTCCGGAAAATCTGTTCTGCTTTGCCATGAAGCCGATGGCGCCGGGATTGTACACCGCGCCGAAGGGATCTTCATAGCTGCCGGCGGCCAGATTGAAACCGCGCGCGTTGACCTGTGCCGAAGGCGAGAGCGTCAGGAATAGGAAGGTTGCCTGCGATACGCCATCGGCGGCGACCGCAGGCAGGGCGCATGTCAGGAGTGTCAACAGACTGAGGATGCACAGCAAGGTGAGCTTCACGGAAGACTCCAAACGGGAAGAGGGATGGGGAAGGATCACAGAAATGGGTGCGATGTATCAGTTGACGCGCACGGAGATCAGATGCGAAGGGACGCTGCTGACACGGCGGTCCGCACCATCAAAGAGGCACGCGTCGTACTGCACATCCACATGCCGCAGGATCTTCTGAAATCCTGTGGGCGACGTGGCAGGGGCGCGGTGAATGACTTTGAGAATTCCGCTTAAGCGCAAGCCAAGACCGTAAGAATGATACGTGAGAGCGTCCTCGGGATCTTCATAATAGCCGGCGCGAACCGTCAGCGCTTCCAGCGCGGTCACCTCGCCGCCGCTCAGGCGGCGGATGCGCGCATTGGACTTGCCAAGCAACAGGTCATCGACCACATGCATATCGCCGAAGGGGGCGCGAATGTACCCGGACACGCCGCTCGCGTCGCGCCAGATCAGTTCATCTTCACCCTGCACACCATAGGAAAGGCTGACCATTTTCCACGGCCCCACCACGGGATCATAGCGCGTCAGATCGGCAGTGAGCCCGAAGGCGGCACGCGCCGTGCGCGGCAGAGGATCGGCCTGGGCAAGGTCGGTGTAGGACACTTTGCCGCCGATGTTGGTCATGGCATAGCCGAAGGAGGCGTACAGATCCGGGTGGAGATTCTCGCCCGCTTGAAAACGCGCATGCCGGATGTTCTCCACAAGGGACAGCAACGGAATTTCGAGCAATGCGCCCACATCACCCATGGATGTGCTGGCGCCGACTTCGGTGGCGACCGCCGCCGAGCCGGTTGCCGCGAACGTCGAATGCGCCGATTTTAAGCTGCCGCCGACGGCAAGGTGCACGTAATAATCCAGCATCACACCGAGGCTGATTGCGGAGACCCATTCATGAACGCGGAAGGTGCCGAGGTTGTGCCCCTGCTCATCCGTGACAGGTGAATCGTTCAGGTTGAAGGAGACCAGATGCGCGCCGACACCGTAATACAGTGCAGGCCGCCTGCCCAAGAATTGCGGCAGCGCCAGTTTGCCCAGTGAGGCATTGGCGGCAAGACCGGTAAGCGTGAGATTTTTCCTGAGACCGAACTGCGGAATGCGGTTGACATACCCGAAGCCGATAGATCCCTTGCTTTGCCGCGCCAGAAAGCCGAGGGCCGCGGGATTGTACCACGGGGCGAGGGGATCATCATAGCTGCCCGGCAAAACCGCAACCGTGCGCCCATTGGCCTGCGCCGAGGGAGACATCGCAAGGAACAACATCGTTGCCTGGGATACCGACGCCTGAGCGACGGAGGCTACCACCACAAGCAACAGGCAGACGACGCAAAAAATTGCTCTCATTGAAAACTCCGAGTAAGTGGAAATTGCTGACGCACACGCGTCACTTCAACAGCAATAGCTTTTGCGTCGCGATGGATTCTCCACTGTTTACTCGGGCAAAATAGATACCTGAAGGCAGCGCGGAACCGTCGAACGGCAGCGTATGTTCGCCGGCGGTGAGCGTCTCATTTATGAGCGTCTGCACCTCGCGCCCCGTAATGTCATAGACCACGATGCTTGTCCGCCCCGCTTTGGAAAGCGCGAAGGAAAGAGTGGTGCCGGGGTTGAAAGGATTGGGGTACGCGGAAAGGATGAAGGCGTAAGGATGAAGGATGAAAGACGGATCGGTAGCCAGGCCTTCGCGGGAGAATTTGGTGAGTTCGGCGGAGCCGCCCCATTCCGTGCCGGAATAACCGCCGACAACATAACCGCTGTCCGCCGTCTGCACCACATCTTTGTAGCTATAGGTGTCGCTCGACAGAGCCTTTGTCCAAAGCGTGTCGCCGTCCTCGTTGATGCGCACAAGGCGGTCCGAAAGCAGAATATAGCCTCCTTCGGCACAGGGCTTCATGCTGATGAATTCCGGATCATCGTAGGTCCGCCACCAGAGCAACTGGCCCATAGAATCGGTGGCTGCGACCGCACCGAATGCAGGCTGTGTAGTGTCCGGTATGAAGGCCTTTCCCGCCATGATAAACCCGTGCTGCGGAGTTTGGAGCACAGCGGTGGCGCTGCCGCCGAGCAGGAAATAGTGGTGCCGCGTCCATAGGGTGTCACCCGCCGCGTTGACTTTCATCAGGAAGAAGGAGACGCTGAATCCCGGGCTGTACATACCCGCGGCAACAAAACCACCGTCCGGCGTGGCGATAATCGAGTTTAATGTCGCGTCAGGTATCGAATGGTCCCACAGAATATTTCCGGCAGAATCGGCGCGGACGATCCGGGTGTCGCTGCGCGCGGTTGCCGCAATACCGTTGCCGGGTGCAGCGCAGACCGCGGTGACGGCAGCACTGTTGGGCATGGTATCCAGCGGTTGAATCAGCCGCGCCCACAGGGTATCTCCTGAACCGTTCAGGCGAACCAAGGCAGCCGGTAAGGGGATAGAACCCAAGTCGCCTATCCCGCAACCGACGATGCAGCCCCCATCGGCGGCGGTTTGGATCGCGTACCCTCCGGCATCCCAACCGGGAGAGGAGCCGCCGGTTCCCCAGAAGTCTCTCGACCAGCTTACATTTCCGTTCACATCAAGACGCGCTACCCAGGCGGACGCAAAGGCCTGATGGAAAACATTCAGGCAGCACCGCCCCGTGACGTACACACCGCCGTCGGCACCTGCACTCATGCTATAGATGCCGGGATCCCGCACTCCCTCGGCATCGCCCAAGGTCCGGGTCCACACAGCAGTCGGCGGCTGGGCAAACGCCGAACCAACGAGGATGAGCGTGATCAGGGCAATGATTGTGGTTCTCATGGCAGCCTCCTTACTTAAGCAGCAGCAACTTGTGTGTGGCTGTAAATTCCCCGCTCTGTATCCGAGCGAAGTAAATCCCCGACGGCAGCGCGGTGCCGTCAAACCGCAGCGAATGCTCCCCCGCTTCCAAAAATCCATCGGAGAGGGTTTGCACCTGACGGCCCATCACGTCATAGATTTCCAGAGACAGTTTGCCGGAATTCGGCAGTGTGAAAGCCAGCGTGGTCGCCGGGTTGAAGGGGTTGGGATACGCGGAAAGGATGAAGGTGGACGGATGAAGGATGACGGACGGATGGGCAGCGGTCGGGTCCGGGGCGAAGCGGACCAGCAAGGAACCCGTTGCCGTCAGTACGGTATCGGGCTCACTCACCTGCGCCGCGACCACATAGCCACCATCGGAGGTCTGCACGATATGGGTCGCGTACATGCTCTCTTCGCGTGTGAAACGCGGGCAGGTCCACAGGCATCGACCGGAGCTGTCGAACTTCGCGGCAAACATATTTGTACCCATAAATTCGACCGGGTAGAAGACTCCGGCGACCGAGCAGCCTCCGTCCTGTGTGGGGCAGAGGGCCGTGGCAACACAGCCCTCCAGATCCGGGATATCGCGCGTCCATTGGTCATTGCCCGCCGCCACGATGCGCATGAGGGAAGGCGCACACCCTACTTCATAGACGCTGCCGTCATTGGCAGGCGCCGCGCCGATGATCCCCATGGCATTGCCGCCGCCGCTATAGGAACGCGTCCAAAGGGGGTCTCCCCGGCCGTTGAATTTGGTCAGCAGAAACACGGTCGAATCCGTACCGGTTCGCTGCCGGCCGGCGATCACAAAACCGGTATCGGCCTCCGCCCACATGGCAACCGGGGTCGTGGCCACCGGCAGATCAAGCGCCCGCACCCACACGGTATCGCCGTTGGCGGCCAGCCGCGTGGCCCAGGAACTGACAGAGGACGCGGTGAAGTATCCTCCCCCCGGCGCGGGCCGGATCCAATCCTGAAAGCCGCTCGCGTAGGCCTCATCGACGTAGCGATGCCAGAGTTCCTCGCCGGAGGACGTGAGCCTTACGATTTCCGTCTCGTTGTCCGAAAGCAGGACCACAAAGCCGCTATCGGCGTCCGGTTGCACGTCGCATTTGTAGAAGAAGCCCAGTTCCTGCGACCACGCTACGTTCCCCGCCGCGTCATAGCGGTCCAGACCGATGCGACCACTGCTCTGTATGCGACACCAGAGGAACCCACCATCCCCGGTAGCGGTGAGCGCGGCGCGGTCGTACCCCTCTCCGCGGCGCGTCCACAACGTATCCGGCGGCTGCCCCCACGCCAGCACAGCAAGACTGAGAATCGAAATCAGAGTCAGCACCGTTTTCATCGCAGCCTCCCGGTTGTGGTTGGAAAAACCCGCCCTGAAAAGTCCGAGAGCAGACGGATTCAGCCTGAATACTCTACTATACAAATCCTTCCGCTATTACGCAAGCACAAATTTCTTCATTGTACGCACTTCTTGCGCGATTCGCGCCTTGAGGTGCAGTTTGATTGAAGGTGGTTACAGTTTGATTTATCAGCAGTTAAAGCAAGGGTCGGCAGATAGCTAAGGGGATCAAGGGCAAATAACAAGCCCGAGTCTTGCGACCCGGGCTTGGGGATTGTATTCCTGGGAGGCGGGCGATGCCATCAGCCCCTACCGCCTTCTCCGGTCAGCGTTGCTTACTCGTTCTCCGCGCCTTCGGGGATCTTCTCCGTCTTCTCACGGAAGGTCAGTTCTTCCTCCTTGGCGCCGGCGACAATCGTCGTGCCTTCGGGGAAGCGGTTCTTCAGGATTTCCTCGGCAAGCGGATCTTCAAGGAAGCGCTCCACCGTGCGCCGCAGCAAGCGTGCGCCGACTTCGGGCTTGTAGCCGTGGTCGATCAGGAAATCGCGGGCCTTCTGCGAGAGCGTCACCTTGACATTGCGCTCGGTCAGCCGCTTGTTGATGTCTTCCACATAGTGGCTAAGAATGTCGCTGATGGAATCGCGCTGCAGCATGCGGAAGACCACGATCTCGTCAAGGCGGTTGATGAATTCGGGACGGAAGCTGTTCTTCAGTTCTTCCATCATCTTGCTCTGCACCTTGTCATGGCTGATGACCTTCGGGCCGGTAAAGCCGAACTCTAAAGAGCGCGCGGCTTCGCGGGTGCCGAGGTTCGAGGTCATGATGAGAATCGTGTTGCGGAAGTCCACCTTCTGGCCCGTGCCGTCGGTGAGTTCGCCCGCGTCGAGTACCTGCAATAGAATGTTGAACACGTCCGGATGGGCCTTCTCGATCTCGTCGAGCAGCACCACGCTGTACGGCTTACGGCGCACCCGCTCGGTAAGCTGACCGCCTTCATCATAGCCGACGTATCCCGGAGGAGCGCCGATCAGACGCGAGACATTGAACTTCTCCATGTACTCGCTCATGTCAATCCGGATGAGCGCATTGGGATCGCTGAACAGGTACTCCGCCAGCGCCAGGGCCAGTTCGGTCTTGCCGACGCCCGTGGGGCCGAGGAACATGAAGGAGCCGATGGGACGCGACGGGCTCTTAAGACCCGAGCGCGCACGGCGGAGACTGCGGGCGATGGCGTCGAGGGCTTCATCCTGCCCCACGATGCGCTCGCGCAGTTCTTCCTTGATCTTGAGCAGCCGCTCGCCTTCACCAGAAGAGACCCGGTTGACCGGAATGCCCGTCATACGGGAGACCGTGCCGGTAATGTCATCGGGCTTGACTTCGAGCGCCGGGCGGGTGTCCGAATGCTCCCAGCGTTCCTTCTCTTCCTTGAGCATCTGCTCGAGCTTCATCTTCTTGTCGCGGAACATAGCGGCCTTTTCGTATTCCTGCCGCTTGACCAGTTCCTCTTTCTGCAGACGGATGTTTTCGATCTCCTGCTCGAGGGCGATGATCTTTTCCGGGATCACGATGTGCGAAATGCGCACGCAGGATCCGGTCTCGTCCATCACGTCAATCGCCTTGTCCGGCAGGAAGCGGTCGGTAATATAGCGGTCCGCGAGGCGCACCGACAGTTCGATGACGTCGTCGGGGTACTTGACGCCGTGATGCTCTTCGTACTTCTCGCGCAGACCCTTGAGGATCTGGATGGTATCCTCCACGGAAGGTGGATCCACCATGACCTTCTGGAAACGTCTCTCGAGCGCGCCGTCCTTTTCGATGGACTGGCGGTACTCTTTAAGGGTCGTCGCGCCGATGCACTGCAACTCGCCGCGCGCGAGGGCCGGCTTAAACATATTGGAGGCATCAAGACTGCCCGACGCGCTGCCGGCGCCGACGATGGTGTGCAGCTCATCGAGGAACAGAATAATGTTCGAGTTCTTCTCGATCTCGGTCATGATGGCCTTGATGCGCTCTTCGAACTGGCCGCGGTACTTGGTACCGGCCACTATCGAACCGAGGTCCAGCGCCACCACCCGCTTGCCGAACAGCACCGGGGAGACCTTCTGCTGGATAATCCGCAACGCGAGGCCTTCGGCGATGGCGGTCTTGCCGACACCGGGTTCGCCGAGCAGAACGGGGTTATTTTTCTTGCGGCGCGACAGAATCTGCGCCACACGTTCGATTTCCTTATCGCGTCCGATAATCGGATCCAACTGCCCGTCGCGGGCCAGCTTGGTAAGGTCTCGGGAAAAATGATCGAGGTTCGGGGTTTTGGACTTCTCCTGCGGTGCGGCGGGCTGCGCCTGACCGCTTCCCCGCAGCAAATTGTCCAGTTCGGCCTTGACAGCATCGTAGGTTACACTGAAACCGTGCAAGACCTGCGCAGCCATCGAGTCTTCTTCTTTCAACAAAGCCAAGAGCAAATGCTCAGTACCGATAATATCCGATGAATAGTTTTTGCCTTCAATGTAGGACACCTTCAGCACTTTCTCGGCGCGCTTGGTGAAGGGAATGTTCCCAATTTTCATGGATCCCTTGGATGTATCCACCATCTCCTCAACCGATTCGCGGATCTCTTCGAGATCGCAGCCCAGGTTGTGCAGGATCTGCACGGCGAGGCCATCGCCTAAGCGGATGATTCCCAGTAAGAGGTGTTCCGTCCCGATAAAATCGTGACCAAGCCGCAAAGCTTCCTCGCGTGAATACTGGATCACCTGCTGGACGCGCAGAGAAAACTTGTTTTGCATCGTACCCTCTGCCCTGCGGTTTTATACAGGGCCTGCTATAACCAAATACCTGTCTTGTCTCAATTTAATATGCGAACGCGGGAAAAGCAAGCGCTTCGGCAACGGGGACTGGTCCGCCCTCTTCGTGCTCCCGGACCAGTATTCCCGTCGCTAAATCGTTTTGCAAAAAGTCTGCCTATCTTGGTGAGTCCATCGTTTTGCCTCGGTTAACCTACGAAACGCACGTCGCTGAAGGCTTCCCGGACTCGATCGGCCCTTCGCATCTGCCGACCGTCCGGATTGTGGTCACTCTCGCCCGTCCACATCAGATAGGATTTTCCTAAGTCATATGTTAACATGGATATAGTTTCTCTTTTCAGCCCCTCAACGAAGCCGATATCCAGCCCCAAACGGATGGCCGAGAACAGGGCCAGAATCTCGCTGCCGGACAGCACCCGGCAGGACTGCAAAATGCCGAGGGCCCGTGCAATCCGGTCCTTTAAAACCGCCGGACGCTGGGTCTGGAGTTCGATCCGAGCTAAGGCTTCATGTTCCATAATCACCTGTCCGAGGCTTTCGATTCGCGACAACATGTCGGAAACCTGATGCGACAGCCCGGGTCCGTCTGTGAACTGAAACGTGTTTCCCAGCACTTCGGAGCCTTCGCCCCAGAAGCCGCGCACGGTAAATTCCGCGTCCGCCGCATGAGAGGCCAGGGCTTCCATTCCGCCGGAAATCACCAGCGCGGGCAGATGGCAGAATAGGGACGTGCGTACCGCCGCGCCAAGATTTGCGGGGCAGGCCGTGAGAAAACCGAGGTTGTCATCGGCACAGAACTGCAGGGCGGAAGAAAGCTGGCGCAACACGGGCTGCAGATTCTCGAAAGCCTTGGCAGGAGCCAGACCGGGGACGATTTCCGTCAAACGCACATGGTCTTCTTCACAGACCATAATCGCGCGATCAATGTCTTTCCAGGCAAAGACCCCGCGGGGGTTGTCATCCCGCGCCAGTTGCGGCGAGATCGTGCGGCGCTCCACCAGCAGATTGATTTCCAGAGGCGCCAGTGCCGCCAGAGAATAGAAGACACCGTCCGCAGCTTCCTGCAATTCCGCAATGCTGCGCGCCACTTGCCGCATCACACGAATCCGCGCTTCCGAATCCATCCGGTACGGAAAGACTTCGCCCACGAGATTGCGCGCAATGCGCACCCGCGTGGTGAGAATCACGGCGCTTTCGTCGCCCGCCGCGCGTGCCCATGCCGGGTATTCGGAGATCTGGTGCAGCGGCGAATTGGTGAATGTCGGATGCATGGTTTTCAGCCTATCTCCCGTAATGTGCCGGTCAGGTGCCGCAAGGGCGGGTCGACTTGACCCGCCCTTGGCGATTCTGCGGCATGAATCCAGCGTGCTACAGTCTGCGCAGTTTATCGCGAAGGGTTGCGGCCTTCTCGTAATCTTCATCCATGATGGCCAGATTCAACTCGATTTCGAGTTGTGCCCGGTTCTCAGCCCCCTTGGATTCGGCCGCGGGCTTGGCGGCCGATTGAGGCGGCGGCGTCTGAGACGCGTGAGCCGTCTCATCGGTGATCTGTCGGGTGACGCCGTGCAGGCGTCGCAGCGCAGGCTTGAGCTGATGCTCGAAATCCTGATAGCATTGCGGGCAGCCCAGCAAGCCGGTGCGCACAAACTCTTCGAACACCAGGCCGCAGCGGGTGCATGTGGCCTGCAGGTCATCGGCATCGAACGGGCTGGCGGACGCGTTCTGCTGCATCAGGAGCTGCGACAGGCGCTGGAAGGCTTCGACCTGCGCGCGCACGCCCATCGACAGGGCACACTCGCGGCACAGGGCCATCTCGCGGCGTTCATCGCCCGTCACCTGAATGAACTCGACCACTGCCGGTCGCCGTTCACATGCCTGACAAGTCTTCATGAATCCTCTGCTCTATCCGGCATCGCTCCGCGGCCAAAGCGCCGCGGGCGAGTATCTTCCAAACCGACCTGAACCAAAGATAGAGAAGAATGCGTTGGCCGCCTTTGGCACAACAGAGATCCTTGCGGGCCTCCGTGCCAGGATGATCTTCCCTATGGGTTCACGTATTTGAACTATGTTGTCCGCAAAATAGATCCCAAGACTCCATTTTCACAGGCCATCGCCAAGTTCCCTTGGTGCGCAACAGCAAGGAACTCTTGCTCTTGCAGAGGCGGCGCGCTATCAAAAAGAGAGGTAAATCCGAAGAATAAAGCGCGGGCGGTGGCGCTGACATTCACACGCAAAGACTAAGCGGCGGGAGTCAGAATTTCGAGGCGGATATTATCGCGGTCATAGACGGCAATACCCGCAAGGGAGTCGTGCTGTGCGGATTCGGTTGTAACTCCGCCTTCCTGAAGACGGTTCCACAACGCGCTCAGACTCTCGGCATCGGGGATCACAATACGGAAAGACTGGAGACCGGCGCAATCGACCGGTGTGGGCGTCCCACCGCGCGAGCCCCAGATATTGACGGCGACGTGGTGGTGATAACCGCCGGCGGAAAAGAACAGCGCGCCCGGGTAGGACTCTTGGGTGACATCGAAGCCCAGCAGATCGTGATAAAAGTCCCGTGCCTTTTTCAGATCCGACACCTGCAAATGTACGTGGCCGATCTGTGTGGCAGCGCTCAGACCGTCCCACGTGGCCGGGGCAAGTTTAAGCAACGCGGGTACGTCCAGCGGATCGGTCGTCATGGCAATCTGGCCCTGAATCATCCGCCAGTCTTCCCGGGGCAGATCGGCGTAAATCTCGATGCCGTTCTCATCCGGATCGACAAGGTACACCGATTCGCTGACTCCGTGGTTCGCAAAACCGTGCAGCGGCCAGTGAGCGGAATGCAAATGGCGGATAACGCTTGCAAGTTCCGCGCGATCCGGCACACGGATCGCCATATGAAAAAGCCCGGTGCTGTGGCGGGGGCGGGGTTTGGCAGCGGCCAACTCCGTCAGCAGCAGCAGAGGCGAGCCTTCGCCGGCGGATAATTGCACGGCGGACTCATCGCGCCCGCCATTCTTGAGCCCAAGTAGCCCGCTGTAAAAGGCGAGCGAGCGGGCGAGATCGGTAATCCGCAGGTGCACCGCCCCCATGCGGGTATCCGGAGGAAGACGGAAAGTTGACATAGGATTCTTGAGTAAAGTGAAACGTTATAATTGTGTCAGTATTCAGAGACAGCACCCCCTTCTATTCCCCCTTTTTCAAAGGGGGAAGGAGCCGAGGGTCTCTCCCCGTTTATGGGGGATCAAGGGGGTCGGGTCTCCCCCCTTAGAATAAGGGGGGACTAAGGGGGGTCTCTTCTTTCAGATTTTCAGCCTTTCAGCCTTTTCTTCTCACTCCGTCAACTTCTTGAATTCCGGATCGTTCCACAGGCTTTGAAAGTCTTTGTCCTGCGGAGCGGCGGATTTGATGGAACTCTCGATGCTGATGGCGCTCTGCAGGTCGGCAAGGGCTTTGGCCTTGTCACCTTTCAAAGACCAGGCACAGGCGCGGTTGTAGAGAACTTCCGCGTTCTTCGGTTCGAGGGAGTTGGCGCGGTCATAGGACGCTATGGCCTCGTCGTACTTCTTCGCGCCGCTGAGCACCACGCCTCTGAGACTCCATGCATTGGCCGAACCGGGAGCAATGGTGGTTGCCTTGTCCAGCGCCGCAACGGCGTCGTCATAACGCTTCATCGCGGTGTATACCTGGCCCTTGCCGATCCAGTTCATGGCCGAGTCCGGCTGCAAGACCGTGAGGCGGTCAAAGGCCGCGAGGGATTCATCGTATTTTCCCGCTTCGGCGGATTCCATCGCCTTGCGCAGCCAGCGCTCAGGATCGCTCGGCTTGAGGGCAATCAGCCTGTCCAATGCCTTGAGCATGTCGTCGGGCCGTTTCAACTCCCGCAACGTCACGAATTGCCCCATCAGGGCATCTTCATTGTTGGCATCCAGTGTGGTGACGTGTTCGAAGGCCTGCAGGGCATCCTCGTTCTTGCCCATCCGCAAATAGATGCGGCCCTTGTTGAGCCACGCCTTGACGTCATCGCCCTTCAGTTCAATCGCCTTCTCGGTAGCCGCCAGAGCTTCCGGCTGCTTGTCCATCAGCCACAGCACCGCACCCTTGCCGCGCCATGCGTCTTCATAAGAAGGATCGAGGGTAATCGCCCGGTCGAAGGCCGCCAGTGCTTCGTCGAACTTCTTGGCATTGGCCAAATCCCGCCCGCTCTGGGTGTAAACTTTCGCCGAATCCGCCGTGCCTTGCGCCATCGCACCATGTGCCATCACACCCACGCAAAGGGCCACGATGATCGCGGCCAGAGTTCCTGCAACCTGTTTTCTCATCATGTATTCCTGAATGTTCAGCCTTTCAGAATTTCAGCGTTTCAGCTTTTTCCTTCATCGTGCCCGGTTGGGGCGGTTCCAGTAGAAACGCGTCAGGCCGTTGGCGGTTCCGATCAATAAATCATCCCCATCGCCCCGCAGCGCCAGTATGCGATTGTCCACCAGCCCGTCGGCGGTGGTGTAGGAAATCCATTCGTTGTTGGATCGCCGGTAACGATAGAGTCCGGCCTGCGTGCCCACCCACACAAAGCTGCTCGCCGCATAAATGGCCGTAGGCGGATTGCCTCCCAGCCAGCTCAACTGGTAACTCTTCGACTTGCCTGTGGATTGATCGTAGGCCAGCACGCCGCCCGTGGTGGCGATCCAGACTTCCGTTTGAATGACCGACAGATCGGTTACTGCCGCGCTGGTAATGGTCGGATCGACGCCGGCAAACGCAAAGCTGCGGTCTTTGGTGCAACCCTTGTAGAGCCCCAGACCCGTGCCCACATACAGCGTGTCGCCGCACAGCGCAAGCCGTGTGATGTTGGTCAGCAGCGGCCCACGATTGTTGATACGGAATACGTCGCGGCTGGCGCGCGTCATCACCGACAAGCCATCTGCCGTGCCGATCCACAATTCGCTGTCCGCTGCGGCCAGCGCGGTAACCTGATCGCTCTGCAAATGTTGGTTGACGCCGTAGAGCCGCCAGCTTTTGTCCTTGTCGCGGAAGGCCAGCAGGCCATCATCGGTGGCAAACCACATGTCACCGTCCCAAGCCGCCATGTCGAACGTGTTGGTCGAACGGATGCGCGAGTTGTCGCGGCTCTCGTAGACCTGCCACTCTTTCAAATTGGTCGATGCGCGCGCGATGCCTTTGCGGTCGCCCGCATTCAATCCGGCCAGCCACACGTCGTCCTTCTGCACCAGAATCGTGCGCACGTCGTTTCCCGCAGGTCCCGCCTGATAAAACTCCGGACGTCCGCCGCGCAAATCGTCCAGCAGCACGCCCGCACCCCAATAGGTCATCCACAGGTGGCCGAAGTTGTCCGTGGTCCAGTCGGTTAACCGCGCCGAACGCAGATACGGATCCAGTACCGTGCCGTCGGAATTCCAGATCCAGCCCGACGGCAGCAGCATCGTAGGAAAGTTCGCCGCGCCCGAGCCAAGATTATTCGACAGTTGTTCGGGGGTCAGCGGAGTCTTGGATCGCAACCCGCGCCAGCGCGTGCCTTCGGGCAAGGTCTGGCCCAAATCCAGCATCAGCCCACCCGAGGTACGAGACCCCTTGTAGCGCGTGACATAGCCCATCCAGTTGTTGGTGGGGATGGCCGAGCCGGGCAGAAAGGAATTGGCGAACAGCGGCCCCGGCACGGTCTCCACATAAAGATCGTTGGCCCCCACGCCGATATTCACCACGCGGTCATTGATGCCCCACAGGTTGCGCCCGGCCACCGTCCAGCGTTCGGCATTGACATCATACTGCAACAGTTGTGTCTTGGTGGCCACCCATACATAGCCGGTCTGCTCATCGAAGAGCAGCAGCAGCGGATTATCCAATGGAATCGCTTCGCTCATCCCGTAGCCGACCACAATCGGATCATACCACCGCTGGCGAAACAGTTGATATTCCAATATTCCGCCCGACGTGGCGACGAACACTTCATGCGACCCCGCATCCACCGACACCGCATAGCGGAAATCCCGGTACGACGTCCAATCCCCCACATCATACGGCATCTGCGCAAACGCGGTTAGCGCAAAGAGAAGGATGAAGGATGAAGGATGAAGGATAAAGCAGCGTCTCATGGGGCAATCGTCTCCGCTTTGGGAGAAGGCAAAGTCCAGTGGTATAACTTCATCCGCGGATTGAACTGCGTGACATCGCGCGGCGCGCCGAACTGCTGAATAAGCGAGCGCAGCACCAGATCGTCCGGGTCGGATTCGATTCGCCGGATATCATTCCACAGATAGTAGATCTGCTTGCCGTGGTACATTTCCGCCAGCGACTCGGGACGCTGCGTCACACGCGCGACGTCCACGATCTCGCCACGATGCGCGGCTTCCGGGCTGTAGTAATTCAGCAGCGCATAATTCCCCGGCAGCAGGAGCAACGGTGCCTCCGGCCCCACCCGTTCCATCAGGGTTTGGGCCGCACCTCTCCAGTCTTCCCGCCGTCCATAATGCCTTGGATTCCAGAAATGTGCCAGCGCCACCACGCACACCGCCACTCCCAGCACCGCCGTGGTCCGGCGCAGCATGGTGGAGGTCAGCGCCAGATAGCCTTCGGCAATCAGCAGCAGGGCAAACGGCGCGGAGAAGATCACATACTTGGGTTGCAGCCAATACTGCTTGGTGACCACGCAGGCGGCAAACGCCAGCAGAATCGGCACGGTAAACAGCGCATGACCGATGATCAGCGTACGCGGAAAAGGTTTTTTGAAATGCAGTCTGAGCAGCGACCAGGCAATCAACAGCGCGGGAACCGCCGCCACCAGCATTACGGGCAGATTCCGCAGGGCATCGCCAAAGCCCACAGGCCTGCCCGCCGCTTCGCTGCCGAATTCGATGTAATTGAACCCCAGCGTGAAGCCTGCGATCAGCTTGGGAAGTGCGCTGGGCAGATGGACCACATAATCGCCGCCGCGCACCTGCGCAAACCGCTGGATGTTCGGAATGTTCGGCAGGTACAACACCGCCGTTGCCGCCAGACTCCCCCACCCTTTCCACAGCGGGTAGGCGCGGCGATCCATCAGAAACAGCAGCGCAAACCCCGCAAGGAAGATCCAGTAATGCAGATGCGTGTAGACTCCAGAAAGGCCGATCAGCACAAACATCAGCCAGCGCGCTAAGGCGGGCCTTTCCAGCAACCGCAGATAGCACAGCGTTTGCAAGAGAGCCAGCAGCGCTACCATCGAATACATCCGCAGTTCCTGCGAGAATTCGATGAGCATCGGCGATGCGGCCATCAGCACGGCAAAAGCCCGCGCCAGTTTTTCACCGCCCAGCCGGCGTCCGATGAAAAATGCCACCGGAATCTGCGCGACACCGAACAGCAGCGGCAACAGCCGCAGGCCGACTTCCCCGCTGAAGCCGATGCTCCGCCACAGATACAACAATGAGAAGAACAACGGGCGGAAGCGGTCCTCCGTCGGCGTTAGCAGGTAGGTGCTGTCGCGTAATACCGAAAAATACTCATCGCCGTAAAAGCTGGCGCCGAGCTGCGGCAGGCGCAGCAGCAGGGCAATGGCGGTAAGCATCAGCACCAGGCGGCTCTCCGTTTTGGCGGAGGCGGCGCTAATATGGGGCAAGGTAACCGGTGTAGTCATGCGCAAAGTTAAAAGGGCTTCTAAGATTCAGACGCGGCACTCATCCTTCGCGGATGGCGTCCACGGGCACAAGTTGCGCCGCCCGCCGCGCCGGATACACCGCGCCAAGATAGGACAGCAAAATCGCAATAGCGACCACCAGCACAAAGTCCAGCGGCTGCATCTTTACAGGCAGAGCATCGAGAAAGTAAATATCCGATGGCAGCGACACCCACTTGTAGCGGAGCTGGCCGAGGCAGATCAGAAAGCCCAGCGCCGTGCCGAACAGGCTGCCCACCACGCCGACGATCATCCCCTGCGCGCTGAAGATCCGCGCCACGTCGCGGTCCTTGGCCCCCATCGCCTTCAGAATGCCGATGTCGCGCCGCTTCTCCATCGCCACCATAATCAGTGTGGACAGAATATTGAAGGCCGCCACGATGATTACCAGCGAGAGGATTACCGTCCACATCCACTTTTCGATCTTCATCCACGAGAACAGCGTGCGCCGCAGTTCGAACCACGTCTGCACATAATAGGGGCCGCTGAACTTCTCTTCCACCAGCGGTTTGACCTTCGCCGCCTCGTCCATGTCATCGAGTTTGATTTCCAGACCGTCCACCGTGTCGCCGCGGCGGAACAGTTCGCGCGCCACGTCGACATCAAGATAGGTGATGGCATCGTCGAACTCGAACAGTCCGGTCTGAAATATGCCGGTAATCACAAACTTTTTTACCGCCGGCGCGGAGAAGGTCGAGGTCATCCCCGCCGGCGAAAACAGCACCACGGTGTCGCCCACGGTCAGGGCCATGCGGTCCGCCAGAAAGCGGCCCAGCACGATTCCCGGCAGGTTGCCCCGCGAAAATTCCATGCGCCCGGCCACAATGTGCTGCGGCAGTTCGCTGACCTGTCCCAGTGTTCCGGGATCTACGCCGCGAATCAGCACCCCTTCCGAGGAGTTGCCGACGCGCAGCATGCCCTTTTCGAAAATGTACGGCGACACTCCGACCACGTGCGGCACGCCATGCACAATCTGCGCCGCCTCCGGCCAATCGGGAAGGCCATGCTCCCCGTAGGTGCCCAGCCGCAGATGTGCGTCCGCGCCCAGAATCCGCGAGCGGACTTCGGTTTCGAAACCGTTCATCACCGAGAGCACAATAATCAGCGCCGCCACGCCAATCGTCACCCCGCCGATGGAGAGGTAACTGATGAGCGAGATAAACCGGCTATGTGAGCGCGAGCGCAAGTAGCGCATCGCAACGTATACGGGTGTTTGCAAAACTCCTCTATTCACAACGTGTCATGGTGATGCCGGCCATTTCCCCTCCCTTTCTCCACTTTAGTGGGGAAAGGGCCGGGGATAGGGGCATCCGGCGTCCAGTTCCCGGTCTACATATCGGCGCGACCGCTCTGGGTCGGGGTCAAAGGGCATAAATGAAGAACCGCCCCGGTCGCTCCTCGTCGTCAGGCGCGGCCATGTCATGAGCGGCGTCCACAAGCCCATTCCGAATCATGTCGTCAAGGTTGCGTTCATACGTGCATAGGAGGATTCTCTCCGCGTCAACATCGGCGGGCTTCTCCTGAACTCTCAGTGCTTCAAGGATCCGTTTGCGAGCCGCCGGGAGATGCATGTACTGTACCATGAAATCCGGCATGAGCCCATTCAAGCGTTTGTGGTACCGCAGCAGTATGTCCTCAAGCTCATCCTCGGCCAGCACGCAGTACTTTATGCCTTTGTGAGATAGGACATGGCGCACGTCATCAACCACATCGATCTCCTCCTCGCGAACTTCAAGCAAGTCCCCTAATCGCCACAAACGGTGCATCAGAATAGGATCTATTTCCATACGCCTACTCCTTACAAAGCGGTGTCCAGAATGACAATTAAAGAAGTGCTATCGAAGCCCTACGATCTCAACTGCGGAAACAAAATCACTTCTCTGATGGACGTCTGGTCGGTGAGCAGCATCGTCAGGCGGTCCACGCCGATGCCCATGCCGCCGGTGGGAGGCATGCCGATCTCCAGCGCGTTCAAAAAGTCTTCATCCACCGGCTGCGTCTCTTCGTCGCCCGCGTCTTTCAGACGGCGCTGGGCCTCGAAGCGTTCGCGCTGATCCAGTGGATCGTTCAATTCGGAAAAGGCGTTGCCCAGTTCGAACCCCAGCGCAAACGGCTGGAATCGCTCCACGAGGCGCGGATCTGCGCGGTGCTTTTTGGCCAGCGGCGAGAGCGACAGCGGGTAGTCATAGATCATCGTCGGCTCGACCAGATGCGGGCGCACGTGCGTCTTCATCATCTCGTCGAGGATCTTGCCCTCGCCCATCTCACGCGTAATCGGCGTATGGTGTTTCAGGGCAATCTGCACCAGTTCGGCAAGTTCGATGCCCAGCAGTTCGATGCCCGTGAAATCTTTCAGCAGGTCATAGAACCGCACGCGGCGGAACGGCTTGCCGAAGTCGACGGTCGTCCCCTGATAGGTGACCACGGTCGTCCCCAGTGCCTGCTGGGCCACATAGCGGAACATCTCTTCGGAAAGATTCATGATCTCTTCGAAATCCGCATAGGCCTGGTAGAACTCGAGCATGGTGAACTCGGGATTGTGGTAGCGGTCCATGCCCTCGTTGCGGAAGTCCTTGGCGATCTCGTAGACGCGCTCATAGCCGCCCACCAGCAGCCGCTTCAGATAGAGTTCATCGGCAATGCGCAAAAAGAAGTCGCGATCCAGCGCATTGTAATGCGTGACAAACGGCTTGGCCAGCGCGCCGCCGTAGAGCGGCTGCACCGCGGGAGTCTCCACTTCAAGATAATCCCGCGCGTCTAAAAAGCCGCGAATAGCGGTGATGATCTTCGCCCGCGTGCGGAAGATGGCGCGCACATCCGGATTTACCGCCAGATCCAGATACCGCTGGCGGTAGCGCGTCTCCTTGTCGGTAAAGGCGTCGAACACCTGGCCCTCGCGCTCCTTGACCACCGGCAGCGGATGCAGGCTCTTGGAGAGCAGTTCGAAGGTCAGCGCCCGCAGCGACGGCTCGTTGGTGCGGGTGCGGAAGACCGTGCCGCGAAAGCCCACAATGTCGCCGAGGTCGAGCTGCTTGAAGACGTCGAACGCCGCCTCGCCCACGCGGTCGCGCTGCACGTACACCTGCATCAGCCCGAATTCGTCGCGCACGTGGCAAAACGCCGCCTTGCCCATCAGCCGGATGGCGTGCAGCCGCCCCGCAATGGAAAACTGCGGCCCTTCATGCTCCCCGGTTTCGATCTTGCTGTCGAAATCCGCAAGCAGATCGGGAATATGCGTATCTTTCTCGAAGCGGTACGGATACGGGTTGACGCCCATCTCGCGCAGCTTAGCCAGTTTTTCGCGCCGCATACGCAGGACGTCGGAAAGTTCGTCGTGTGGAGTTTGTGTTTCAGAAGTCATAGAGGAAAATTAAAAAATGAGAAATGAAAATTCAAAAGGGAATCGTTGCCCCTTCAGTCCCACGGTCGCTGCGTACAGCAGGGGGTTAAGGTCGGAAGTTATCCCACCGTAAAATAGTACGTCCACTTCAGGCGCAAGGTGCGGTCGCCGGGTTGGGCAAATTCCAGCGGATAGGTCGGACGTCCGGCTTCGTCATAGACGACGTAGAACCAGCTTCCCGAGCGCCAGTTCCACGCCAGCAACAGGTTGGTCTGTACCGTGGCGGCGTCCTCGCGCCATTGCACCGTGCCGCGCAGCGAGACGTTCAGCGTCGGCGACCAGCGCGCCCGCAGCCGCCACACGCGGGGATCGTAATTCAGGTCCCCATTACGCTTGGTCAGCCCGAGTTCGAGCATCGTCGGCGACTGCAAGTCCCACACATGCTGCCACGACATCGCCGCCATGAAATCAAGATTTTCGCGCACCTTGACCGTGACATCGGGATCCAGCGACCATTTGTGCCCTTCATAGAGCGACCCATAGGTTGCGGTCACCTCCGCCTCCACGGGCTTCCGCTGATCGGAAGCAATCCACAGCCAATGCGTGGCTACCGGATGATACTCCGGCGCGAAGGTCCCGAAGTTGTCGCGGTAAGGCGTCACCGCCGCCCAGTAGTCGCGCCGCTGCCAGTTGCCGAACTCCGATCCGGCCTGAAACTGGATATTCTCCCGTGACGTCGCATAGAGATTGTAATCCAGAAACGTCTCGGGATGGGAGTTGTCCGTCAGCGCGCGGTAGCGATAGCTCACATCGTAGCCGACATATTGAAAGACGGACGTCTTCGGATAGTAGTCCTTCCCCACCCACAGCCGCTGCTGGCTGTAGTTGGAAAAGCTGTCCCAGCCCAGATCATTGATGTTGAAATCGGCGCCGCGATAATCGAAAGAGACGTCGGCGGTGGTAAAATGGAAATCGTGGAACAGATCCGCGGAGCCCTGCACTGGCCGGGAGGTGCCGCCGCTGCGATCCACCCCCGATACCGCCAGCAGCAGCCGGTCGCGTTCATGCCAGCGGATACGCGCGTCCAGCGATCCGGCGGCGGCATGCAATCCGGTATACGCGCCGCGATCCCGCAGATACGTGCCGGTGAAACCGACCGCGCTCACCCGGCCAAGATTCCACACCACGCGTCCCGCCGCCGCGTCCCGCAATCCGGTGTACAGCGTCGCATCGTCCCGCGCCGCCAGCACCGTTGCCCGGAAATTCTCCCGCTGCACATTCAGCTTCCCTCCCCCCACCGGATCATTGATCCGCCGCGTGTAAAAGAGGGCGACCGGCGCGTTGTCAAACAGTTCCTTCGATTCAAGAAAGAAGGGCCGCTTCTCCGAAACATACACCGGATAGTCCGAGAGATTGATAATCTCGTCGTCCACGTCCACCTGCGCAAAATCCGGACGGTACGCCAGATCCATCGTCCAGGCCGAGCCGGGAACGAGTTTGACATCCATGCCCAGATTCCGCCAGCGGTTCTGCGAAGAATACCTGCTGGTCGGGGCCTGAGCGTCCCAGCGTCCTACCACGTGCGGCAGTACCTCCACATGCCGCGCCGAGGCGATATGGTCCAGCCCCTTCAGGTAGCCCATTTCGCTGACGCGGAAACCGCGTTCGCGGTTCACCGGTTGCCAAAAAGCGCTTTCCTGCCGGCGGTCAATGTAGCGCACCAGATTGATGCCCCAGCCATCCGCTTGCACTCCCCCGTGGCGGATGCTCTGAAACGGAATCCGGATCTCCGCCACCCAGCCGCTGTCGGTGCGTCCCACCGCCGACTGCCAGATGGCGTCCCAGGCCATGTCGCCGATGTTCTCATTGGACATCGTGCCGTCCGCCTGCACCCCGCTGGCGGTGACGGTAAAGACGTACGCGTTGCGGCGGTCATGGAACGTATCGAGAATGAGCTGCACCACGTCGGAGCGGTCGGTGTTGTCGCGGCGCTGAACACGGCTTGTGATACTGTCCGGCGCCGTGTCCAGACAGAGATAGGCGACATACAGCGCGTCATTGTCATACATCACATAAGCGCGCGTCGGCAGCGTGGCCGGCGCTCCTTCTACAGGGCGCTTCTGCACAAAGCTGTCGGCGACGGCGCCGGAGAGCCATGCGGTTTCTAAAGTACCATCAATGCGCAGGTCGTGACCGCGAACCGCGTGCAATTCACGCGGCGGGATAATTTCGGCAGACAGGGCGGCGGCGGTCAGGAAGGTAAGAAGAACAGTAAGCGAGAGGCGCATAAGGGGTCCGTGTGCGTGGGATTGTCGCGGAGGGACTATGTGTGTTTGCGCCGCTGCTCCTGCATGGAGCGCACGACGCGGGGAATGAGCCGGCGGGGCGTAAAGCGCACCACCTGCACAAGCAGTTTATTTCGAAATCCGGGAATGATCAGTGTTTTGCCGCGCCGCATACCGCGATAGCCAACCTCGGCCACCGTCGCGGCGTCGATCATGGCGTGCTCGAACAGCTTCGAGCGCTCCATGCCCGCATGTTGCTGGAATTGGGTTTCCGTGGGGCCGGGACAGAGGCAACTCACCGTAACGCCGCCGCTCTTCACCTCTTCGGCCAGCGCCTCAGAGAAGGAGACCACATACGCCTTGGAGGCATAGTAGACGGACATCAACGGCCCGGGCTGAAATCCGGCGGTGGAGGCGACATTCAAAATCCGCCCGCGCCCGGCCTTCAGCATCGGCGGCAGGAAGAGCCCGGTCAATTCGGTGAGGCTGGTGAGATTGACCGCGAGCAGGTCGAGATTCTTTTGCAAATCGGTCTCGGCAAACAGGCCGAAGACGCCGAAGCCGGCGTTGTTCACCAACGTGTCCACGGTCAGGCCGTCGCGCTGCAGTTCTTCGAAAATCTCCCGCGCCGCGGACGGCGCAGCCAGATCCCTCACCATCACGCGCACCCGAATGCCGTAATGGGCTTCGAAGTCGCGCACGATTTGCGCCAGTTTCTCCGCGTTGCGCGCCACCAGCACCAGATCGTGGTGGTCGCGGGCAAAGAGTTTCGCCAGTTCATAGCCGATGCCGCTGGTAGCCCCGGTGATCAGGGTCAGGTGCGTGGGGGAATTGCCCATTAAGTGTGCAGTTTGATCTCTATGATAGTACTGTCAGACTGAAGCTCAAAGTGCGCGTCTTTCCAGCGCGGCGGACCGAGCCGCGCCCGCGGGTTATTCGACGCGCCATACGCTTCGCGGGGTCTGCCCAGCCAGTTCACATCGAGGCGGAAATTGTCGTTGGCGTCATGGTGGGCAATCACCGCATAGGTGCCATAGGGCAAGTCCTCGAACACCGCCGTGGCCTCATGGTTCTGCACCGGCACCCGCGCGCCGGTCAGCGCCTTGGCCGAATCCAGCGGGAAACTGTCCGCCTGATTGAACAGTCCGATCCGCGCATGTCCCGCGTCACCGGCAAAGCCCGTGACGCGCACCACGATTTTTCCCCGCCGCGCCTGCTCGCCGGTCTGGGGCAGCGCCGCGCTGACCATCAGCACCAGCAGCAACGCCAGGACTGCGCGCCGCCGGTTCATAGTTTCGGTTTCTTAGGCAGGCGTTCGTTGAACAGGCCGAGGATCGCCGCCACCTGCTCCTCGCGGCCAAGGTGCGCCACGTTCAGAATCAGGTCATAGTGCAGCGGATCGTTTTCGTCTTGCCCCAGATATTTGTGGAAGAAGGAGTGGCGGCCACTCTCCTCTTCATGCAGATAATCCTGCGCCTTGCGCTCATCCCAGCCGAACTGCTTGACCAGATGGCTCAGCCGCCATGCTTCGGGAGCGATCAACCGGACATGCATCCCGCCGGGAAGTCCCGCGGTCAGCAGCACGCCGCCGCGACCGATGATAATGCAGTGCCCGATCGATGCCAGCGCGCGTTCGGTGCGCACCAGATGCTTGAGCACCCGGATATCCGGCGGCGATTTGCCCAGCAGCGTATCGAAAAACTCCTCGATGTTGCTGCGGGTGTGCACGTCCAACGCTTCAATCAGGCGGCTGGAAAGATGCTCCTGCGACGCCATCGTTTCCAGAATCTGCCGGCTGTACATCTGCCAGCGCTCGCCGGAAAGACCTTCGGCCTCCGCCAGCCGGGGCATCAGGGCCTCCGCCAGCGCAATGGCTTCGCAGCCATATTGCCGCGAAAGTGTGATAAACGGCGCGGTCTTCGGCACGGACTGGGCCTCGTGAGACCGGATGCGCGCCGCAAGAGAGAGCTGGGTATCCAGCCGATGTTCGATGCTTGAAGGATAAGCATCCACCAGTCGCTGTGCCATGACTACCGTCCCGCCTTATACTCAATTCTAATTTCCGCCATTCCACACTGTCTTAAGCTTCCGGCTGCGCCGGGCCCGGAGCGGGCGGCGTGGTGCCGGGCACCGGGATTTCCGGGATGCTCTGCGGGTTGCCGGGGACTTGCGGTTGCGGATAGGTCGGCGACGGTGTGGACGGCGTTCCCGGTTGCACATTCTGAATGCCTGTTACCGTTCCCGCCGGATTAATGTTTGAATATCCGTCCATGATTCAATCTCCTTATAAATTTTCGACTGCCGGAATCATCACAACTATACTAATCTTGTCGATTAACAGGAGCCGGTTCTGCTGCAGGTCGCCCGACTCCCAATTCTATAAACGGGACAATTCAATAGAGAGTTTCACGGAACAATCCATCCGGCCTCAAGGCGCGGACATCATCTGCCACGCGCTGCGGCAGAACGTCTCGAACCGCGCATCGCTGTACTCGCTGTCGGGCAGGCCGTGGACAGGCCGTTTGTCGAAACTGCGGCAGCCCAGCACATGACACTTGACGCCGTGCAGTTTGAGAGTCGCGAGCGGCACAGGCACGGGTTCTCGGACCTCGACATCCTTCCAGCGTTTTTTGAAATCCGGCACTCCGAAGCGTGCGTTGAAATATTTCGCACCCTCATCGAATGCCGGTTTGCCCATCAGCAGCACCCACGCGGGCCTGAAGAGGTGCAGCAGTTCAAAGAACAGATCGTAGCCCTTCTCCACCACGCGGCGATCTTCGCTCTTCAGCGCCGCCGCATCTTTCACCGGATAGGCATTGAGAAAGACCTCCGCCACGGCATGGTCCGCGCGGGGATTGGCTGCAATGAACTGCTCCAGCCGCTGCCGTGTGGGCGACATCAGATCCTTGCCCAGGCTGCGCCGTACATCGCAGCACATTTCCGTAAAGGCCGCGTAGTCCGTCAGCTTGCCGACGTAATCTGCAAGTGGGTATCTCTCAAGGAACAGTTCGTGCAGTTCGCGCGCCCGCGCCGGATCGAGTCCCGCATAGGTCACCGGCGGCGGAATGGGCGTAGGCGGATGCGTCTCCACTAAGAAGATATCGACCTGCTCGACATCCCCCCGGCACACCAGCGGCCGGAAGTAACTCTTCCCCTCCCCCGGCGCCGCGCACCAATGCGCCAGTTGCAGTCGAACGATCTCACGATTCACCTTCATGAGCCCTCCGCTGAATGCCTACCCGATCTCCTCCAGCAACCTCCCCGCTTCCTCCCACGCCGACTGATACCGATACCCCGGCCCATCACACTTAACCACCTAATACCTCTCAGGCAAAGCGAAATGCGTTTCCCAGAAGGCGCGATTGCGAAGGTCCGGATAGCAGTCATGCTCGTCGGCATACGCCTCGCGAAACCGCTCGCTCGCCCTCTCGACAAGGCCGTCTAGTGTCAAAAACCTTGTGCTCAATCTCCCTATGAGCTTTTCGCTGGTGTTGAGTGTAACGAGACCTCGTTCGTCGACATAAACGTATCGGTACTGTTGCGCGCGATACACCGCTTCGCCAATACTTGTACCATCGCCGTCATCCGGCAGCCAAAAGGCGAGTCTACAATGCGACAGGAAGAACGCCTTCTTTATCAGATTTGACGTTCCACTACGCACCTTTGCAAAGTCTGCCGCAATATCACCTATGACATTCAAAAAGACTCGCGCTTCTCCTTCCGTACTGTCAAAAACATTTTCTTCTGTCTGAGGAATTGGGAGATCACTGGTCAATGTGTCGTCTTTCTGAACCGCCGCGACAGGTGATACTGTGACGATCTGCGCTCCATTAACGTCCACTCCTGACGTATTGCTCAGTGCGTGCTTTTTCAAATCCTCAATTTGGAGACGGAGGGCCGCTACCTCTCTCAACATGTCTTCGTGCTCTGTCTGTAGTATTCGCATCGGCTTGGGCAGCTTTTCCAGCACGCTGGCGAGCCCACCAAGAAAGTCATTTCTGCTGTCCTCCCATCCCGTGGTGTCCGGTGTGTTGAGCCTCAACTGGTTGACCAACCGGTCCTTCAATTTATTGAGTCCGTTACTCGCGTTGATCTGCTCGATTTGAAGTTCTCGCAATACAACCTTGGCATCATCGTAGCTCAACGGTGGAATAAGCAGCGGGAACAGGTCATTAGACAAAGCCCAAGTTGCCCCCAGTTCGCAAAGGCAGAACGGGCTGTCGAAATAATTCTCTGAGGCCATAACAATGACGGTCTTGGCTACGCCAAGCTTGAGCTTGATGTGCTCTTTGAAATCCTTACCGGCCGGAATATCCATGCCTGCAAGCGAAGAACAAAATATTCTCTCACGCCCCACGCCCAAGCCAAGTTGCAAGAGCTTCACAAGCGATTGGGCAAGTGGCTTGTCTTTGCTGGAATGGCTGATGAAGATCTCTTGATTCACGAGTAAATTGACTCTCTCATCTTGTCCCGGGATCATAGTGTTTATCTGACCGGCAGTGGTCACTTGAGGGCTGCGGACACCCAAGATTGACAACACTTGTCGAATACTATCTTCCCACAAGTCCCGCGTTGCACAATCCAAATAGGTCATCGTGGACAAACGCGGCGGGACGTTACAATGCGCGAGTCTTATCAGAATTAGCTTCCGCCGAATTTCATCAGGGTCATCCATGCTCACCATTGTGGATTCGAAGAAGGGCCAGCTTTGTTCCACCCAATTCGGAGTCATCACCACGATGATCTTGCTACTGCGAAGAAGTGCCCTTCCCAAACCGACGTCAAACTCCTCTGCATAATCGCATACTGACAATCCCGCGTCCGCGAGTCGCTTCAACAACCGTTCAGAAACCCACTGCTCGTCCTCAACGCTCGAGCTTACATATACGTCGTAAGAATCCTTCATTCCCCGTTCCTTACGTGATAATCACCTTCACCCAAACACCCTCGGCACTCTTCCCGTCAAATAAATGGGCAGTTCGTAAGGGATGAAGCCCGCAGGCTTGCAGAGTTCCCAAAGCGTGATTTCGGCATCTCCTTGGCGGCCCCACATCACCACCTCGGTGCCGACGCGGCAGCGGTCCTGGCCGAGGTTGACCATCAACTGGTCCATGCACACCGTGCCCACAATCGGATAGCGTTTGCCGCCGATCAGCACCGGACTGCCCGACAGCAGGCGCGGGTAACCGTCGCCATAGCCCACCGGCACCGTGGCCACCCACACATCCTCCGGCGCGCTCCAGCGCAGACCGTAGCTCACGCCTTCCCCCTTGCGCACGCGCTTCATGTACACAATCTCGCTGACCAGTGACATCGCCGGAGTCAGCGGAAACCTCGGCGCCAGATCCGGCGACGCATGAGTGCCGTACAGTCCCAGCCCCGGACGGATCATGTCGAAATGCGCCTCGGGAAACTGAATCGCCCCCGCGCTGTTTACGATGTGCCGCAGCCCCGGCTCCACCCCCGCCGCGCGCGCCTTTTCCAGAGCCTCCTTAAAGCGCGCAATCTGCACCTTAGCAAATGTGGTATCGGCATCTTCCGCTGTGGCCAGATGGGAGTAAATCCCCGCCACTTCCACGCGGTCGCAGCGGTGCACCGCCGCAAACAACTCATCCACCGTGCGCCAGTTCTGCCCGATGCGGTTCATTCCCGTGTCGATCTTGATGTGCACGCGCCCCCGTTTGCCCGTGCCCTTCGCCGCCTCGTTGATGGCTTCGATCTTAAACACGCTGCTGGCCGTCATATCCAGATCATAGTCCAGAAACAGCGCGATCTGCGTGCCCACAATCCCGCCCAGCACCAGAATCGGTTCGGAAAATCCCGCGCGGCGCAGCGCAATCCCCTCCTCCACAAAGGCCACACCGAGGTAGTCCACTCCCAGTTCGGAGAAGATCCGCGAGCAGCCCAGCAGTCCGTGACCATAGGCATCGGCCTTCAGCACGGCCATGATCTTCGCGCCCTTGGCCAGATTGCGAAACGCCTGAAAATTGGCCGCGAGCGCCGCTCGATCCACACGCGCAAAGGTCGGACGGTGCGGCCGCATCGATTCCGCCGTCACCACTTCCGCCAGACTGATCGGATGAGTTTTGTGAGAATAAGAATCCACGAATCTAAAATCCAAAATGAAATTGATGCATCTGACTTATCCCTTATCCCTTATCCCTTATCCTTCCAGAGAGTTCCGAACCTCCGCCCGGGTCCGTCACCGGGCGGAGGTGAACTGTCTCCAACTGGGAAGTCTGCCGATGTAGGTAGAGACACTTCTCGCTGCGTGAAGAGCCAGGGACACGCAAGCGCTCGGAATAAATCTTCATCTTTCTTCCATTCCCCTTTCCTTCCATTCCCCCACTTTAGTGGGGGAATATAAGGGGGTGGGGAAAGTCCTTAGACCTCGACGAAGGCGGGGGCCGGGGATAGGGGTGTGGCTACTTGATGAGCAGCACCTTGCGGGTCTGCACATTATCCGGGGCGGCAAGCCGCACAAAATACGAACCACTGGCCACACCCGCCGCATTCCAGGTGAAACGGTGGCTGCCTGCCGCCAGCGCCGTGGATGGCAGCAACGTGGTGACGCGCTGCCCGAGTTCATTGTAAACCGAGAGTTCCACGCGCGAGGTTTGATTCAGCTCCAGCGGAATCTGCACGACGCTGTTGAAGGGATTCGGATAGGGACTGTCCAGCGCCAGCAGCTTCACCACCGCCGTGCGCTCGCCCGCCGCGCCGGGTGTGCTCACCGTCACGGTCACATCATCCACATACCACTCGCTGCCGTTGTTGCCCACATAATAGAAGGCAAACCAGACATGCCGTCCCTGCAAGGAGATCACGTTCACCGTTTCCTGAGCCCATGTCGTCTGCGGCGTGCCGAACGTCTGCGCAATCGCATAGGTGGAATCATCCGTGGAATAGAGCAGCGCGTGCAAACCGTAATACTGCGCATTGACGTAGGCATTGCGCTGATAGAACGACACCTGCGCGCTGGTCGCCGTGGACGGAATATCCACCGCGGGGAAGATCAGCCAGTCACGCACCGAGTCTCCCGGCGACGCGAGGTCGTCATCGTGATAAGCCGCATTGCTGCCGCCGTGCGGTTCGGTGCCGCCGGACGCGTGCGTATTGCCCTCCAGCGACGACCAGTTGGAGGACGTCGCGCCGCCTTCGTAGGTCAGCCAGTTCTGCGGTGGCACTCCGCCTTCGAAGCCTTCATTCAGCAGCACTGTTCCGCCGCCGCCGCCCTGATGCCATGCCAGCGCCGCCTGGGCATTGATCCGCCCCCAGCCGTACAGGTTGTCCCACCCCGCCGCTCCCAGATCCAGCGCCGTTTCCTGCAACGCCGGCCGCACTTGCGCGGGAGTCAAACCGTGACTGAGCAGCAATGCCGCCACGCCAGCCACATGCGGCGACGCCATGGACGTTCCCTGCATCCACACGTAGTTGTCGCCGTTGCTGTCCCGCGAAACCGAGAGCACTCCGTCCGGCTGGCCGTCCTGATTCAGATCCTGATCGGTGTTGCCGCCGGGTGCCACCACGTCCAGTTCGCTGCCGTGATTGGAATAGGGTGCAATGTTATCATCATACCCCGTAGCGCCCACGGCGATGCAGCTCGTGTACGCCGCCGGATAGCCCACATAACCCGCGCCGTCATTTCCCGCCGCCGCGCACACCACCACGCCGGCGGCTGCCGCCGTTTGAATGGCCGTGGAGGTCGGAGGACCGGGATCCTGCGGCACACCCGTCACCGGATAGCCAAGGGAGAGGTTGATCACATCCGCGCCGTTATCGCTGGCCCAGACAATGCCCGCCGCGATGTTGGCCGCCGTGCCGCTGCCGCTGTCATTCAGCGCCCGCACGGGCATAAAGGTGCAGAGCGGCGCGATGCCCGCCACGCCCAGATTGTTATTGGTGGTGGCAAAGATCGTCCCTGCCACGTGAGCGCCGTGGGAATATTCCGCCGTCGTCGCGGGATTGTTGTCGTTGTCCACAAAATCGCGCGGGTGCACGGTGGTCACATTGGCAAAGTCCTGATGGTTGAAATAGAAACCCATATCCACTACCGCCACGACAACCTCGGGAGAGCCACGCGTCACATCCCAAGCCGCGGGCATGTTGATCGCCGGATAGTGCCACTGGAAGTGGTAGTAGGTGTCGTCGGGTGTGTAAAAGGCGCGGGCAATATAATTGAAGTTGGCCCACTCCACTTCTCCCCGCGCGCGAAAACTCTTCACCGCCGCCGCTTCCTGGCCGGTCGTCACGCCTACGCGGTAATAGTCCAGCTCCGCGCGATATTCGATAACCGATCCGCCAAGCTGCGCGCACAATTCGTTCACCGCCGCCGGCGTTTTGAACTTCACCAGCACTTCGCCCTTTACAAAATCATAATACGGCTCGCCGTTGTCCTTCGCCTGTCCCAGCACCAGCGCGGCGGACACCGCCAGCATGAACCATAGCCCTACCAACCGTCTCATCAGATTCCTCCTCTATAAC
Organism: bacterium; assembly: GCA_036504735.1. Taxonomy (NCBI): domain Bacteria; species bacterium. The sequence goes on along the minus strand of DASXUQ010000008.1, from coordinate 222,772 downwards.
TACCCGCGTACTCTTCACCCATGACGTCTTATGCTGCGCATCTCAGAACTTAAGCCGATCCTTCTACTTTACCTCTCGACCGCGCGAATTTCCCCTGCGCTCCCAGCAGCAGGTACGCGCGCACGAAGTCATCGATATCGCCATCCATCACCTTCTGCACATTCGAGGTCTCAACATTGGTGCGGTGGTCCTTGACCATCTGGTAGGGCTGAAAGACATAGGAGCGGATCTGGTGGCCCCAGGCGATCTCCGTCTTGCTGTCCTCGATGATCTTGTTCTTGGCGCCTTCGGTATCCAGCCAGTGTTGATAGAGCCGCGCGGTGAGCACCTTCATCGCGCTTTCGCGGTTGCGGTGCTGGCTGCGGTCCGACTGGCAGGTCACAACAATGTTGGTGGGAATATGCGTGATGCGGATCGCGGACTCGGTGCGGTTGACGTGCTGCCCGCCCGCTCCCGAGGAACGGTAGGTGTCGATCCGCAGGTCGTCGGGTTTGATTTCGATTTCCGGCACTTCGTCGACTTCCGGATAGACAAACACGCTGGCAAAACTTGTGTGCCGCCGCGCGTTGGAATCGAAGGGCGAAATTCTCACCAGCCGGTGCACGCCCAATTCCGCCTTGCAGAACCCATAAACATATTCCCCGCTGACTTCGATCACTGCGCTCTTGATGCCCGCCTCTTCGGCAGGTTCATAGTCCAGCAGGTCGGTCTTCCAGCCGCGTTTTGCAAACCAGTACATATACATGCGGAACAGCATCCCCGCCCAATCCTGCGATTCGGTGCCGCCTGCTCCCGGGTGGATGTGCACAATCGCGTTGCGCGCGTCGTCGCGGCCCGTCAGCATGGCGCGCAGTTCGAGGTTCTCGAAGTCCTGCATGTACTTCTTGTATTCGTCCTCCAGTTCGCTTTCGGAGAACCCGCCCTCGCCCGCCATCTCCACTAAAGCGGCCAGATCCCCGAGGCCCTTCTCGACTTTGCGGAATTCGGCCACCCAACTGCGGTGATCGGCAAGCTGCTTGAGCACCTTCTGCGCCTGCTGCGGATCATCCCACAGCGCCCCCCCGCCCGACATCTCGCCTAATTTCTTGATCTCCCCTTCCCGTTTCTCAACGTCAAAGAGACCTCCGCAGGTCTTCCAGTTTCGGCTTCAATTCGTTAATCTGATATTGCAGTTCATCCGGTTTCATGCGTTCTTTCCTTGGTTATCTCCGCACTCTGTTCGCCGAGGCGGGCACCCTCGCCCGCCCGAAATTCAACTTATGCCCATGCGATACTCGCACCACTCCACACCCTCCGGGTGTGGGTGAAAAACAGAACCCCTAACCCTTGTCATCCTGACCGTCTTCGGGAAGGACCTCGGATTCATCCAAGACTTGGTGGCCGCGCGATTCATCGCGCTCCTCCATCCCATTCTGCACACCTAACCCCGTGTCATCCTGACGGTACCCCGGAAGGATCTCCGCCCACCTGCCGAGCCCCAAAAGAGATCCTTTATCAAAGCAATCCTTTTATTATCCGGCGCAAACCCAAAGGCATTGTCATCCTGAAGCCGCTTCGGCTGAAGGACCTCGCCGGGGGATAGAGGTCTGCGAGCAAAACCAAAGGGAAATAACGGTGTCTTTGCCTTTTTTTCAGTCTTTCAGCATTTCCCAAAGGTAACGGGGTTCGTTCGGTCACAAAACATTTTCCTGTTAAGCGACCGGCGCAGCAAGCTGCGCAACTACAGGACCGAAATAAGCTACGCCGCCTCAAACGCCTGCCGGATCAGCGGCTTGGCAGATTCCAAATCGGTGGCCGAATGCACCGTCAGTTCAGCGTTGTGCTTCAACCGGATGCGCATGCCGCCGGTGAAGACCGAGACATCGCAAAAACTGCGTGAGCCTTTCAGAAAGCTGATGGCCACCGCCGGTTTCCAGAGTTGTGGCCGCACGGCGTCCGGCTCCAGATCGAGGCAGTAGCGCTCGATCTCGCGGTAGGCCGCCATCGCGTCGCACGAAGGATGAGGGCGGGGGGATGAAGGATGACAGTCGGACAATCGCATCAACTCCGTCCGCACGTCTTCCTTCGTTACACTCTTGTCGCCGCATTCGCGGTGCACCATCTTCACCAGCTCCGCCGGAGGATCTTGAAGCAATCTCTCCAGCGCCGCGCGCACGCGCTCGTCTCCGCCCGCCATAAGCTCATCCATAAGCAGCAGCCCTTAAGAAGCAAACGCTGAAAATCTGAAATGCTGAAACGCTGAAATGAAGATAGCCAACGACGGCTGCAATCTGAAGGATGAAAGACCACTTTCAGATTTTCAGCGTTTCAGCGTTTCAGCATTTCTCTTCAGTACACTTTCTCCACCATCGTGCCAGGGAAGTAGAATTTGAAGATGTCCTCGGCGGTTTTGCCGTCGAGCGCCAGCCGGGCCGCGCCGCACTGGCACATGCCCACACCGTGGCCCCAGCCCGCGCCGTTGAAGACAATCTCCATCGGCATGCCGCTGCTGTCCTGCACCACATCCACGATAAAGCAGGAACTCTCCAGCGCCGTCTTGGAAAGCGCGCGACGGATCTTCAGTTCCCGCTTGACCCGCAGATTCCGCCGTGAGCCGAGGATCTCCACTTCGATCAGCCGGCCGCTCTTGCCGCGCTTGACGGGCAGAATGTCGAACAGCGTGCCCACATCTACACCCGTTTTATCGCGGATGATGCCTTCCAGTTCCTGCCGCGAGTAGGAGACCTCCCAGCGGAAGTGCTTGCGGGCATAATCGCCGGAGACGGGCAGATTCAGCCCCGCCACATTGCAACAGACATTGGGCGTGGACAGCACCCACTTGCGCGCGCCGGCTTCGGTGGTCAGATCGGGCAGCGCTGCCGTGTCCGTGGCACAGGGACGTCCCGCGGACGGATGCAGTGACGGCGTTGCCCAGGTGGTGGCGGCGTCTTCCGTGTGTCCGCCGCAAACCGCACTGTAAAAAGCTTCTACCAATGAACTGTCGTTAACCAGTACCTCGCCTTTGGTTTCTTCTACCGCCGCCGTGGTGCGCGGGTCCTCCTGCGTCAGGCCCGTATAGACCTGGCAGTGGACGTGCGCGCAAAGTTCGAAGGAGTCGTTAAGGTGCTTGGTGGACTTTTCCGCCAGCACCACGGATCGCGCCAGCACCGCCTGCGCCTTGAGGGCTTCGTGCGGAAATCCGGCGGGCATTTCGGCGGGCACCACGCCCTTCAGATAGGTGTCGATGGGGATCTCGTTGATCACCGCCAGTTTGCCCGAATGGTCGAGGTAGACTTCGATCACCCCGCCGTACTCGCGGTTTTCCGCGCGCTCATACTTGAAGCCGCTGCCGGTGAGCACGCCGAAGATCGTCGTCTTGGCGTCTGTCGAAGCGGGAATCAGGCGGAAGCCGTCGCGGATAGTGTAAGTCTCCACGAGGTCGGCGTCGAACAGCTCGATGGTGCCGTGGGAGTCGCGCAGCACCTCGCGCACGATGCGCGGCGCGTAATCGTCATCGAGAGAATCGAGCAGCGGCTGGGCATCGAGTTCATTGCGGAAGTTGCCGACCTGCACGCGGTAGAGCGTGTTGTCGCCGATCACGCGGCCGTTGATCTCGATCGGGCCGCCGATCTGGCGGGCCACGGCGGGCATGTTGCGGGCTTCAAACGTCTCCGCCAGCGCCAGAGCATCCTCGCGGTGCTCGTAGGAATTCACGAGCACGCTGAAGAGGAACTGCGCGGGGATGGAATCTTCCACACGTGCTCGCCATCGGACTGCGGACGGCTTCGCTTCGCGCACCGGCTCGCCGCTCAGTGATTCGACACTGTAGCTGCCGTACATCTGGAAGGTGAGCTTCTCATAAGCTTCCAGCAGGCCGACGCGGACGGTTAGCGGATTGGAACGGATTGTGGACGTCATGACTCTGCTATTCGCCCCTGTCACAGGGCGGGTTTGAACATGGTAACAACACATCACGGCCAGAGCCGTGCCCAGCAGGACTCCCGGCAGCCAGCGCACGGGAGCGCGCGCCCGTCCTGCGGGCTCAGGATGCGCGGGGCGCGGACGGCTTGGCCGAATCATCCAACAGACACAAGGCGTGGGCCGCTTCGGCGAACTGCCGCGCGGCATTCACAGGTAACAAGAGCGATAACCGGCTCTCCGTAACATAAAGGGATGCGATTTGATCGCGGTACGGCGCCAATTTGCGCTGCACCGTTTCCGCCAGATCGCTGGCGCTGCCCACACCGGGACCGATCAGCGAGACCAGCGAGAGAGATTCATTGGGCATCAGCGGCTCGGGAAACAGCTCGCGCGCGATCTCTTCGCTGCGCGACAGCACCAACAGTCCGCGTCCGCCGGAATTGCCGGCCACCAAAGGCGCACAGCCCGCTTCGCGCAGGGTGTTCACCGCCTTTAAAAGGTGCGGGATAGAATCGAAGAGCACACAGCGCACATTTTCCGTCACCACCACGGCGGTGAGGGTGCGGCGTCCAAGCGGGCGGTCGGTGAGAATCGTGCCCGCCACGCCGGTTCGGGAATTGCCGACGGCGAGTTGCACCTGATGTTCGGCGGCCATTTCCACGGCGGGAATTTGCAGAATCTTCGCGCCGCAGCCCATCATTTGCAGCACGTCATCATAGGTCATTTCGGGAATGACGCGCGCGGTGGGAATGAGTTTGGGATCGGCCGACTGCACGCCGTCCACGTCCTTCATGAACTCCACGCGCTCGGCTCTGAGCGCAACGGCAAGACCGACGGCTGTGGCATCGGTGCCGCCGCGTCCCAAGGTGGAAATGTTTTTATCGGTGGTGATGCCCTGATAGCCGGCGATAATAGGAATGCGGCCCTGATCGAGAATTTCCCGCACGCGCAGCGGCCGGATCTCGACGATCTTGGCGGCGGTGTGCACGGTGTCGGTGATGATTCCCGCCTGCGCTCCGGTGAGGGACACGGCGAGGTCTTTTTCCATCCCGTTCAGCGCCAGCGCGAGCATGGCAATGGAGATGCGTTCGCCCACCGACAGCAGCACGTCGAGTTCCCGTCCCGCCGGACTGGGGTTGACGCTCTTGGCCATGGCCATATAGCGGTCGGTGGTATCCCCCATCGCCGAGACCACAATCACAAGCTGCACGCCCTCCTTATGCCGCGCATAAATCAGCCGCGCCACCTGCTTTATATCTTCCGGCAACGCCAACGCCTTGCCGCCGTATTTTTGAATGATGAGGGACATGCTGCTTTACACGCCAACGGCTTGTCTTTTCGCAGTGTAATCGGGAAAGTGAATCACAAATCCGTCCAAGGACATAAGAAGAGAATGCTGAATGTATTGAATCTTCCACCTGTTGCCCTTTTCCTGCCTCAGATTAGCATTCAGGGAATCATGCCGGCGATTCATAAATGGGCTTTCCAGCCTCGCTCCGCCTGTAAAATCGACCAACGCGACGAAGGTCAACGGCTGAGCGAGATCCTGAGTCAAGTGCAAATAAGTGTAGGTGTCTCTTGCTTTCTCTACAAACTCCAGAATCTTCGCATTCGAAAGAAAATCAGCGGCTTTTCCTCCGGTGCCTTTCACTTCCAGCAAAATGGTCCTGTCTGCTTCTCGAATGATGAAGTCCACGTTCTTCAGGCCGTGGCCCAACTCATCATTCTGAATTTGCTGAACGTGTGCACTCCCGAAATCGAACTCAATATTGCTCTCACGATGAGTCACGGCTGCCTCTCTAACTCACTTGCGACCGACGCCTCGTACAGGCGATCAAACGATTCAGCAATAGGGTTGGGATTGATCAGATAGTAATCCTCGGTAGAACTCGCAGTGACCCCCTCGGAAGTTTGCTTCAGAGACACATACCTAATCTGGTCTATGTCCTTCTTTAGAACATGAAACCACTTGAGCACGCTGTAATCATGTGTGGCTACAAATACCTGAGTACCTTGCCGCTGCAGCACCAGAACGATGTCTACGACCGCACTCACAAGCTTCGGATTGAGATTAGCTTCTGGCTCGTCCCAAAACAGGACCGAGTTCCTTTGCAGGGTTCCGTTCTGAATCAGCACCCAGATGAGCCCCAATTTGCGCAGACCCTCAGCAACAAGACTGTACTCTATGACGCCATGTCGATCCTTAAGGAAGAACTGCTCGCCTTTCGTCTGCACGGTCCCACCCATGGCTTTTCGAATCTTGTCCAGCAGCGCCTGCCGGGAAAGATCAGCGGCGCCTCTCCGTAGCGGAATCAGAGCTCGCTGGATAATGTCCCGGTAGGTCCCGTCGAAACTAATGCGGTGATCATCGTATAGGGACATAAACCCTGGCGAATGGCTGAGCATTTCCTGAACCGGAATCAGTACGCAGTCCATTTTCTTGGAATTCCAGTCACCCATACCTCGGAGCCTTGGCGTGTCCGCCTCACGCGTGGTGAATGACAGGTTCAGCTTGGCATCGGCGCGGCCTACGTCTACTTGCGCCTGGTCCACACCTCTCCGTCGCCGCACAAGTCTTCCCAAACGGTCGTCGAGCGGAGCGAACACCTTAACGAGTGTGTCCGGGAATGACGATGGGTTCCTGCCTGATTCTGTCCGCGTGATATCGCTCGCCGCATAGAGCGTCTTCAAAATATGGGTTTTCCCGGAGCCATTCTCGCCAATGAAGACATTTATGCCTTCGGAAAAGTCCATGGACAGATCCGCGAAGGTCGTGAAATTCCGTAGCCGCAGACTTGTAATAGAGTTCTTACTCATGGGTGCGATTTCCATAATTGGAGAGGCCAATAGGGCATGCTGGACCGATTAAGTGGTTGGTTTCTCATTTCACCAATCGTTTGAATTCCGGGTTGTCATAAAGCGACCGGAAAAACGTGCTGGTGCGGGCGAGATCCTTCAGCGTCGGGTCGGCGGCGAGGGCGGACTCTAAATCCTGCAGCGCGGCTTCGGGGCGGTTCATCAGGCTGTGGGCGCCGGCGCGGGTGAAACGCGCTTCGGCCAGGCGCGGGTCGAGTTCGATGGCCCTGTTCAGCGCGGGCAGAGCCTCCTGCGGGCGGTTCAGCATCGTCAGCGATTTCCCCTTCTCGCTCCAGCCTTTGGCTTCCTGCGGCATCATCTGCACGGCCTTGTCGAACTCCGCAAGGGCCTCCTCGATGCGGCCCGCATTCAAATCACTGCGGCCCACCTGCATGACCGAACCGTAATCCTGCGGCTCGGCGGCGGAGAGCGAATCCACCAGATGCAGCAGCACGGGATTGTCGGGCAGCGTCAGCGAGTCCAGTCCCGAACTCAGCGAATCGAGATGCTGCACGTCCGGATCATCCGACGATTGAGCGAAGGACAACCCCGCCAGCAGCAACACCGCCATTGCAATCACAAATACCTTCATGGCTCATTCCGGTTTTGCCTCGTAACTTCATCCTTCATCCTTCCGCCTTCATCCTTCGCTCTTCTTGATCGCAGCGCGCCAGTTCCATCTCGGAAAGCGCGGCGCTCATTTGACAAGCTTCTTGAAACGGGGATTGCTGCGCAGTGACTGAAAACAGTCTTTGTCCTTGATCAGATCCTTAATCGGCGGATCTTCGCGCAGCGCCTTCTCCAGTTCCCGCAAGGCGCGAGCGGTGTCGCCCAGCGCGGCATTCACGCAGGCAAAATCGTAGTGCAGATCGGGCAGTGTGGAATCGAGCGCGAACGCCTGCTCGAGGGCGGTCAACGCTTCGGCATGACGCGCCATCTCCTGCAGCGTCTCCCCCTTGGCCCGCCACAGCCCGGCGTCCTTGGGCCGGGTTTCAAGCGCCTGATCGAGCGCGGTCAGCGCCTCCTGCATGTCGCCGATGGCAAAAGCAGAGGTGCCCTCCACCGTCAACTGGTTTTTGGTTTCGGGAGGCTTGGCGTCGGGAACCGTGTTGGTATGCTGTGACTGTTCCTGAATCTGCTGGCGAAGCCTTTGCAGTCCCGCATCGGAAGAGTCGATTCTCAACCCCTCTTGCAGCGCGGCCCGGGCCTCGGCATCGCGGCCCAGCAACATCAGCCCGGACACACGAATATTCCACGCGGTCATATCGTTGGGATTCGCCTTCAGCAGGGAATCCGCATAGATCAGCATGATCTCGGAATTGGCCGCGGCATCGCCGCGCTTGGGATGCTGGGGCAAAGTGGGTTGAGCCATAGCCGCCGCCACCATCAGGCAGGCCGCAATCATCACACTGTTTCGGAAAAACGTCCGCATCTTGTCTCTTTCTTCGCTGGAATAATCTACTTCAGTTTTCCGATCCAGTCACCGATGATCTTCAGGGCCTCGGGCGAAAAGGTCTCTTCGATCCGGGCATAGTCGGACGGCGAACCGCTCTCGGCGGTCTGCATTAGATGGTTAAGGCCGGGCAGAATCTTGATCTCATAGGAGTGGCTCTTGCCCTTTTCGAGGGCCTTGGCAACTTCGGACGAGCTGGGCTGCGGCGGCACTTGCAGGTCTTTCTCGCCGAAGATGGCAAGCAGGGGGCACGTGATCTTCTTCAGGTCAGGACGCGGATCGTAGGCCAAAAACGAACGCATCCACGGCGAGAGCAGTTGCCGGATCTGCATGTCCATCATGGCGCCGGAAATGGAATCGGAAGGTGCGGCGGCGGCATGCATCAGCCCGCGCAACCGGGTCGCAGCGGCACTGCTGTCCTTTTCGGTGCGGACAATGTCGAACATCTGCTGGCGCATGGTGCGATTGCGCGCAATCTCCTCGCCGTTCATTCCCTGCACCTTGGAAATCAGGTCTCCCTGCTGGAAGATGATCTCTTCCCCGGTGACCCCCGGCCCGGCAATGGTGACGATGAACGCGACACTTTTGGAACGCGCACCCAGCATGTCCGCCACCAGCGCACCTTCGCTATGTCCGATCAGGCCAATACGCTTGCCGTTGACATCGGGGCGGGTCTTCAGATAGGCGATGGCGGCTTCGGCATCCGTGGCAAAATCTTCGGTGGTGGCCTGCGCGAACTTGCCGGTGGATTTTCCCACGCCGCGGTCATCCACGCGCAAAACAGCGATGCCCTGCCGCGTCAGATAATCGGCAATGACCAGAAACGGCTTGTGCCCGGCAATGCTCTCGTCGCGATCCTGCGGACCTGAGCCGGAAATCAGCAACGCCGTAGTGAACGGCCCGCTGCCTTCAGGATGGGTGAAGGTTCCCGCCAGAGTGTCGCCGCCCTTGGCGTTGACGAAGCTGACGTCTTCTTCAAGATAGGGATACGGCTTCTTCGGCATCTGCGGGCGGGCCAGTTCGGGCTCCACCTGAACACGGGTCAGCGACAGCGGGAATGATTGTCCGCGCTGGCTCCAATGCCCGGTGATGGTGGAATCCTGCACCTTGCCGTCAAAGCCACCCAGAATCATTTTGACGCCGACGTGCAAGCTGTCACCGGTGAGCATTACCTCATCGGCGGGAATGCCCTTAGCTCCCTGATCGGGGCTGTCCAGCACGGCGGAAAGGGAGTTGTCGGCTTTGCGTGAGATCTTGATTACGATGCGTAAATTGGCGCTGCCCGCGCTAAGGGTTCCGAGCCACATGCCTTCGACGTTGGGAGTCGCGGGCGTCTGGGCAAATGAGACGGAGACCAGCACGAGCGCAAGCGCGAGGAGCGACCGCTTGAATGTGTTCATGATCGATACGATGAAGTTGGGAGATTCGCCACCGCCCGGGCGGTGGGAGAACGTCTTGCGGAAACAGACTGCTTCGGGGACACGTGCAGGAGGAGGAGAGCAAGAGAGGCAGTGCGGTTGCCGCGGGGAGCGGGAGACGCTCCCCGCGGCGAAGTCAAAACAATGACAGAGGAAACGGTGGTGCTACTTCAGTAGCACCATTTTCTTGGTGGCGCTGAAAGAACCGGATTCGATGCGATAGAAGTACAGCCCTGACGCAAGGGAGCCGCCGTTAAAATTCACCTGATGATTGCCCGCAGTCAGCGAGCGGCTTAGCAGGGTGGCGACTTCGCGGCCCAGCAGATCGTACACCTTGAGCGTGGTCTGTCCCGCGTGGGGCAGGTCAAAGGAGATCTGCGTCACCGGGTTGAAGGGATTGGGAAAGTTCTGCGCCAGCGCGTAAGCCGCGGGCATACCGTCCGGGCGATCTTTGGCCGCATTGGCGTCGGCGATATGCTGGGCGTACAGGTCGCGCCACGGCTCGATTCCCGAGGAGCGCTGGTCCGTCCACACCGCCACCAAGCCACCCGCGCCATCGGAGACCGCGGCCGGATGCCATTGCCACTGCGGGACCGGCTCGGTGAGTGCGCCGCCGCTACCGGCAACCCAATAGGCGTCTCCCGTGGGAGCGCCATCCGCATCGAGATGTGTGGCATAAGCCTGTGGCCAGTAGGATCGATTGTCCTGCCAAACGACGAACAACCCGTTGCCGCTATCCCGCAGCAGCGCTTGACCCGACTGATCTCCCGCTGCAGCGCAAATCACCATGCCATGCTCCGGCCAGAGGAGAGCGCCGGCGGGCGAGAGCTTCTGGCCGTAAAGGTCCAGATGATTATTGTTCCGGAAGTCTTGCCAGACCACGAACAGGCTGCCATCGCCGCTCAGAGCCAGCGCGGGTTTGTACTGGCTGAGAGTGTCGCCTGAGACCAGAACACCGTTGTGGTTCCAGAGTTCTTCGCCCGAAGAGCCAAGGTGCTGGGCGTAGATGTCTCTTCCATATCCGTTTTGCGGCGACGCATTACGTTTGTCTTCCCACGCGAAATAAGCCCCGCCTTGGCCATCCGCGATGATCGCGGGCGTTGATTGTTCGTTGGCGGCATTGCAGACCGTACCGTTGAAGGCCACCAATCCATCCCGGCACACGCTGGCGGCGCTGATGTCAAAGCCCTGGTAGGCGCCGGATTGCCAGACTACGGTGCAGCAGCCGTTGGGGCCGGAGACCAACCCGTACACCATATCGTCATCCTGGCTGTTGGTCAGACGCACCGGCTGTTGCCAGGCGGGGCTGCCGTCGGCGTTCATACGCATCACATAAGCGTCAAGATAGAACGAGCGGTCATAGTTGGACCAGGCGACGTAGCATCCGCCATTGCCATCCGATGCACAGTAAGGTCGAATCTGATCGGAGAAGGCCGTGGCGTCATAGTAGACAATGGATCCGGCGGGACTGTTGTCCACCTCGCCTTCCACATTCACGTGGGACAGGCGGATCTGCTTGACAGCCGAACGCAAATCCTCGAAGACCACAAAGAAACCGCCATTGCCATCCGCGCAAAGGTTGGGATTCTCCTGACGAATCAGCGATCCACCGCTATTATCGGTGATCAGAGGAATCCCATTCACATCCTGCTCGCATTCGCCGTCCCCGTTCAGAATCTGGTAGAAGAGCTGGTAGCCGCTGGATGCGGCGCGTGCATCCACCCAGACGACGGCGGTGCGACCCGGAGAGAGTTCGAGCGCGCACTGTTCATCCGCATCGCCATCCAATCCGGCAAGCGCGGTTACTCCCGTCGGCGTCAACAATGGGCTGCCGTCGGACAGACTGGCTTTCTGCACTTTCAGCGTCTGCGATCCCGCGCTCCAGTCATCGAACATGACGATGACACCATCACCGGCGAAGGCGAGTGCCGCACTTTCCTGACGCTGCGCTCCATCGGCAATCAGCACTCCGCAGCCGGAGCCCCAACCGAAGGTTCCGCCGGAGAGCACCCGCGACGCGTAAATGTCGCTGTTCGACCAATCATTGTCTACATTGCGCGTATCTTCCCAGGCGCAAACTAATCCCCCGGATCGATCGGAAATCAGCCGTACATCTTCGCGGGTATCGCCGGAAGCGCCCAAAGAATCCTGTCCGGCATTGCCACAAACGAGCATGCCGTTGGCCTGCCAGAGCATGCCGCCCTGCGGCGAGACCTTTTGGGCATAGACTTCCCTGCACTCGCCGTTGACCCGCTGGTCCTCCCAGACCGCAATGCAGCCGTCCGGGGTTCCGGCATTGGTGCTCAGAGCCAGGCGCACACTTTCTTGATCATACACGGCGTTGCAGAGGACAACACCATTGGCGACCCACTGGATGACACCGGCACCGCTGATGCTCTGAACATACAGATCATTGCTGGTGCTGCGATAGTCGGTCCAAGCGAGATAGCAACCGCTCGCACCGTCGAAACAAATGGTGGGGATGATCTGATTGTTGGACGCGGTACACACGGCCATGCCGTTCTGGCCACCCCAGGGAAGCTCGCTGTCGGGAGTCACCTTGGCGGCATAAATGTCATGATTCTCCGGATGACGCTCGTCATGCCACGCAAGCAGCATGTTGCCATTGCCGTCAGCGGCAGCCACAAGTTGGTTCTGAGCGCCGCTGACATTCGTGACCGCCAGAGCGCTGTTCCACGGGACTTCACCGCCGGCGTTGATGCGTTGGGCGTAGATGTCACCCGTATCGCCGTGGCGGGTATCTTCCCATGCAATAAGCGCACCGCCTGTGCCATCCGGCACGATGCGCACGGAGAGTTCATTCACCATCGAGGGATTGGCATCCACCGGCATTCCGGTGCCGTTGTTCCCTGTCCAGACCCGCGCGCCCGCGTTGTTCAGCTTTTGAGCCCAGACATCGCCAAAGCTGTCGGTGCGGGCATCAATCCACGCCACGATCCAGCCGTCGGCGACCGCGCAGGCAGCCGGGCTGCTTTGATGACGCGGAGCCCGATTGCAGACATTGACACCGCCCGCCGTCCAGAGCGCGACGCCTTCGGGGCTAAAGAGTTGCGCGTAGATGTCCCGGTCGCCGCTGCGAGTGTCCGACCAGACCATCAGCGTGTTGCCGGCGGCATCCTGTGCGGTGGTGCGCGACCATTCGATGCGGTTTCCCTGACGAATCGGAATTCCTGCGGCGTTCCACTGCCGGGGATCGGCATGGGCGCACATCATTATAGCCAGCAGGACCACACCAAGTACGGTACCTTTCATGAGTCTTCCTCCAAGCGTTTGATGAAATCTAAGCAGCTCGAGCAGAAGCAAAGGAAAAGAAGCTATGCAGTAAAAGAATCTAAAAGCCAAAAGGCTCAAAAACCAAAAAGCCAAAATAGAAGTTTCGGCCGGGTTGTGTTTCTGGGGCAGGTGGCTGTCCCGTTCGGCTCAACCCGGCTCGGCAAGACGAGGTATTCCTTCATCCTTCATCCCTGCTACTTCAGCAGCACCATTTTTTTGGTGGCGCTGAAGCTGCCGGATTCGATGCGGTAGAAGTAGAGGCCACTGGCCAGACGGTGGCCCTCAAAGGAGACGCTGTGCTCTCCGGCGGGAAGGGATTTGCTCAGCAGAGTGCTCACTTCGCGGCCCAGAAGGTCGTAGACCTTCAAAGTAGTCATCCCCGCTTTGGGCAGCGCAAAGGAAATGCGCGTCGTCGGGTTAAAGGGATTCGGATAGTTCTGCGACAGAGCATAGACCGAAGGCAGCACCGAAGACGGCTTATCCGCTTGCAAGGCATCCACGATGTGCTGGGCCCAGATATCCTGCTGCTGGTAGACTCCGGTACAGCGGTAGTCCGTCCAGACGGCGATGGCACCGCCCGTTCCATCGGAAGCAAGGCTGATATCTTGCTGCAACTGACCTGTTGGAGCGGTCAGAGGACCGCCGTGACCCGGTACCCAGTAGGAGTCTCCCACCGGATCGCCATCCGCAGACAGATGCGTCGCATTGACTTGCGCATAATTCCAATTGTTGGCCTCACCACGATCCGACCACGCGACAAAGAAACCCGTGCCATTGTCGGGCAGCAAAGATAGACCGCTTTGGTCTCCGGCGGCGAGGCAGATTCCCTTGCCGCTATCGGGCCAGAGCAGCGCGCCCGATGGCATGATCTTCTGTCCGTATAAATTTTCACCGAGTTCATTCCCTGCCCAGTCCTCCCACATGGCCAGCAGGTTTCCGTCACCACCCAGTGCGAGGCGAGGGTGGGCGAAATACGCCGAATCCATGGCGGCGGCGATGCCGTTGTGGGTCCAGATCTCCATCCCCTGCGAATTCAGATGCTGGGCGTAAATGGCGTAGCGGAGTTCGGACTGTAGGCAATGGCGCTTGTCCACCCAGGCGAGATAGGCTCCGCCCAGACCGTCGGCAACAACCGCCGGGTCCTCCTGATCGAGAGGAGCATTGCAGGCCGTGAGATTGTACGCCACATGTCCGTTGCCGTTGATCTTAGCCGCGGACACATTAAAATCGTTGTATGTACCGGAGGTCCAGACGACTGTGCAACTGCCGTCCGGATTGGACACAAGGCCGTGCACGTAATCATCATCATCGGTGTTTGTAAGGCGGACGGGCTGCTGCCAGATCGGATGACAAGCGGCGTCGAGGCGCATCACGTACACATCAATCAGATATGACTGATTGTAATTTGACCAGGCCACAAAGCAGCCACCAAGGCCATCGGGAGTACAGTACGGAAACACTTGGTCTGCCGATTGTGCATTGGGCCAGACTTCGTCTCCGGCCGGATTGCCGGTGATGTCTCCGGCAGAATTTACGTGCGACAGGCGGACACGGTACATTCCGGTGCGGCTATCCTCATAAGCTGCAAAAAAGCCGCCGAAATTGTCCGTGCAGAGGCGGACATCCTGTTGAGAGCAATAGGCAGAGCCGCCGTAGTCCGGCACCAGCGACGTCCCATTGAGAGGTTTTTCGAATTGGCCGCCATTGGTGATAATCTGATAGTGCAGCGTGCCGTAGTATCCCCAGTTCCGTCCGTCCGCCCACACCATCGCGGTGCGTCCGGACGTCATGGCAACCGCTTGCGGCTGCCGGCATTGGCCGTCAAGCGACGTGAACAGCACGACACCGCTGTCGGGCAGCAGGCGGGCGCCGTCGGCAAGCGCCAGACGCTGCAGGCGCAGGCTTCCCGAGCCGCTGCGGGAATCGTTATATAAGGTCAGCACGCTGGTGCCGTTCACCGTGATCGCCGGCAGGTCCTGCATGCCGGGGCCGTTGGCCACGAGATTGCCGAGATCGCCGTTCCAGATAAGCTCACCCGTGTCCAGCACTCGCACAGCATACAGATCGTAGGGCCAATCCGGGTTTCCCGTATCGCGACCATCTTCCCAGACACAGATCAGGCCGCCCGACAGATCGGACGCTAACGCTGGGTTTCGCCGGGAATTCCAGGAGGGATGAAGGGAATCCAGGCCGGCATCTCCGGAGATCAAGATGCCATTGCGCGCCCAGAGCGCGGTGCCGGCTGCGGAGATTTTCTGGCCATAGATTTCCGAGTCTTCGCCATTGATGCGCGTATCCTCCCATACCGCGAGGCAACCATCCTCCACGCTGCCGTCAAAGCTGGCCGCAAGGTGGACCTGCCGCTGAGTGTGAGCGGCGTCGCAAAGCACGATGCCGCTATCACTCCACTGCAGGGCACCTGCCGCATCCAGCCGCTGCATGAACAGATTGTAAGAATAACTATTGTTGTCATTGGCCCAGGCGATGTAACCGCCCCCTTGACCGTCAGCGCAAATGCTCGAATTTACCTGCGTCCCCGGAGCCCCGCGTACCGTGATACCATGTTGTCCACCCCAGGGGAGCTGGCCATCCACCGTAATTTTGGCGGCGTAAATGTCCTGATTATACTGCTCATTGTAGGATGACCACGACAGCAGCATATTGCCGTTGCCGTCGCTCGCCGCCGTGCAGCCCCACATGCCGTAGGTCTGAGGGGTAAGGACCGAAGGCGCTGTCCAGGCCGTCTGCCCGGCAGCAAGGACACGTTGCGCGTAAATCTCACTACGGCTGGCGCGATCATCCAGCCATGCGATAATCGCGCCGCCGCTGCCATCCGGCGCAATCTGAAGGGATTGCTGAACCGTGGTGCCGGATGTGGTATCCACCGGTAAACCGCCCGCTCCCCACATCCCTGCGCCACTGTAACTCAGCTTTTGCGCCCAGACGTTGCCGCACGCGGAAGGTTCCTCTTCAGCGGTAACATACTGGCAATAGCTCTGGAAATCGATCCAGGCAATGATCCAGCCGCCGTTGACGGCGCAGGCCACGGGATCCTGCTGATAACCGGGCGACTGGGTCACATTCAGGCCATCCGCCGTCCAGAGCGCGGTCCCGGTGGGACTGATGAGCCGCGCATAGACCTCGCGGTTGCCGCTGCGAGTATCGGTCCAGACGACCAGTGTGTAACCGGCGGCATCGCGCGCGGTGCAGCGCTGCCATTCGAGATAGGTGCCCTGACGGATGGGCAATCCGGCATGATCCCATTGCCGGGGATCGGCATGCGCACAGAGCGCCGCCATCAGTACGGCCAAAAGAAGTAGAGTAGATTTCACGAGTCCTTCTCCCATGGTTAGCATGTCACAAGCAGTTGGAGCAGACAGAGAAAGAACAAAATCCAAAAGCCAAAATTTGAAATGAAGGCAGGCAGGGAAAGGCCTTTCCTTCATCCTTCATCCTTCATCCTTCATCCTTCATCCTTCATCCTTCATCCTTCATTCCATGATGTGTTGCGGGTCACGGTTGACGATGAAGGTAAACACATCGGGCCGGGCATAGTGGCCGGCAATGTCTAATTTCCAGCGCGGCCCCATGGACTGGCGCATATCCAGTTCGGCATAGACGATCTCTTCGGCGCGGTTCACCGGCCCGGCGATAATCTTGCCTTCGGGATTGACGATGGCGCTGTCCCCGGCGTTGATCCACTCGTCACCGCCCGCATAAAGCTGCTTGAACCCATAGCGGTCGGGAATGTCGGCCACGCGCAGAGGAATACAGGCGGAAATCACAAACACGCCGCCTTCTTTGGCAATGTGGCGGATGGTAGACAGCCACGGCTCGCCGCGATCCCAGGTGGGCGCGACATAAATCTGTGTGCCTCCGGCAAACATCGCATAGCGAGCGAGCGGCATATAGTTTTCCCAGCAGATCAGGCCGCCGACTCTGCCGAAAGGAAGATCATGCGTGCCCAGCGTGCTGCCGTCGCCGCCCGTCCATACAAGGCGTTCACCCGCAGTGGGGACCAACTTGCGATGACGGCCCAGAATCTCGCCATTCTCGCCGATGTAAAGCAGCGTGTTGAAAATGCTCGCCCGGCTGGCGTCGTCGTTGCGCTCGTTGATCCCCATCGCCACGGTGATCTTGGCCAGTTTGGCCGCGCGGCAGAGCTTGTCCACGGCGGGGCTGGGAATGGAGACGGAATTCTCCAGCAGTTCGGTGTAGAGTGCATCCAATGTGGCCTTGTCGCCCGAGGGCACTTTCCACACCCAGCAGGGATAGGCCGGAAGAAAGGCCTCCGGGAAAACAATCAGCTTCGCGCCATTTTGCGCGGCATCGGCAATCAGGCCACAGGCCTTGTCCACCGAAGCGGCCAGATCCAAAAACACCGGCGCGACTTGGGCAGAGGCAACTTTAATCAGGGTATCGGACATACTCACCTATCGTACTTTCATCGGTTGGTCTGGAGTCCCATCACTCCTACTGTGGTGTATTCATACCAGACTAATGTGTCAAGAATTCGTGCAGAGATGAGTGCAATATCGGTCAGGACGCTGCATGATTTGCATCAGCAGGATGCATTTTGCCGCTCGGCATCTGTGATGATTACTGTAAAACAACACTTTAAGCATTTTGACCAAAACCGCCATGTAATATAGTAACAAAGTTCGGGCCGAAGCGCGCACAGAGGCCAAAAACGAGAAGAAACTTATATTACTCGTGCTTGAAGCGGCGGCGGATGGAAAAGACGAACAGGGTGACGAGGGTGGCCGTAGTGATGATCTGTGCCGCGATAAGCAGATCCACCGCAAAATTATTGTTCAAGGCAAAGTCAAAGGCCGAACGATTCAGGTAAGCAAACTCGGCGCTCAACTTGAACGCATTCCAGAAGAACGGCGTGACCCCGGTTTTATAACTTGTGCCCCAGTAAGCCCACGCGAAAACTGCCAGCGAGCCCAGAAGCCAGAACACGGGCCGTACGAGGCTGCCGCTGTAATTGGAAATCCACTTGTAAAGCGTGAACAGCGCCCAATCCGCCCATCCCTTGCGCCCGCCTTCCTGCTTCCCCGCGCGGCGGCGCATTTCGAAAATCCCGCGCTCGAAATCGTTGGCGTGTGGATGATCCAATTCCTCCCTATGCCGCTTGGCCAGTTGCTGATAGGTCAAGGCGATGAGGTGATAGGGAGCATCCCGGCGCATTCTGCGCGCAAGACTCTGTTTCCTCCGCCAAAGAACGCGGGCTGCGTGTGCAATCACTGCCCGCCGCGTCCGATCCCTCCGGCATAAGCGCCGTTCATCTCCTACCACTCGCCGTCCATCTCTCAACCTCGGCCATTCGCAATCGTAGAAGCGGATTTTGGTGCAGTCCGTGCCTTCGAGGAGGATATGCTCCATTGTGTTGTGGGAGCGCAAGTGATCGATGTGCTTGCGGTACGCGTCCAAACTCAAGTATTTGTGTAGATACAGATAATCGTTTTCCTCGAATCGAGGCGTGACCCGCTCTATTGTGAGCTGACCTGAATCCATCAATAAATTGGCACCTAAGTTAAGACAGGCAGAAGTTGTTACAAACAATGGCCCTCTGATCAAGACAGCATCACTCGAAAGACGTTGCCCGTCCAGATCATACTGATTCTCCGGGCTTGACCAACGCGCGATCATCCTTCCCGCTATCATGCACCCGCTGAAGTCAGCAAGGCCGCAAAGACGAGCAGGCGACCAAGAGGAGTATCCACAGAAACATGCACCATCCATTTGCACTCCGCTGTGGAATTCAGCGTCGTCGAGGGATACCCCTCTTTCAAAAAGACAGTGACCAAAGTTCGTGTTTTGTTCGAAAATGGCATTACGGAAATAAGCACGCCCACCAAACTGCGCGAACTCAAACGTTACCTTCTGTCTGAAGATTGAATTGAGGAACTCTGCTGTCGAATCGAAAGCCGCCTCGCTGAAATCGACCTTGTTGCCAAACTCAGCCACACTGAAATTTGCAATTGCTGCAAAAGAAGAATTGCTGAAGTCTGCATTGTCAAGAAATTTCGCGGCAATGAACTCTGCCTTCCCCAAGAACTCTGCGTCGCGGAATCTCGCCTCTTTCGAAAAACGTGAACCTCGAAATTCGGCTAAGCCGCGAAAAGTTGAGCGTGCAAAGTCGGCCTCCTCGCTAAATTCAACCGCCGCGAAGCTGGTATCTTCCGGGAATTCGACAGATCCGAAATCTGCCCAAGTCGAAAACTGGCCCCCGCCAAAGCTCACTTCATACTGGAAAGTCACGGTGCGGAATCTGGCGGAACTCGAGAAACTTGCGTCATCGAAACCCGCACCGCGAGCGAATGCGGCACCAGTAAACACCACGCAACGGAGGAATCTCGCCTTATTGAACCAAGCCGCGTCAACAAAAGCAGCCCGATGGAAATCAACGTCTTTTGCAAAGACCGCTTCGGAAAAGTCGACCTTAACAGGGAACACCGCATGTCGAAACATGTTAGTTACAGGCGTCTCGCTACGGCTCTCGCGTTCCACATCGGTGAATATCCAGCCTGCGAAGTTCCATGTCTCGGACTTTCTTCTCCTCCAGTGCCGAATTTGCTGCGCCATAGCGTCGCGAAACTCTTGTGGATCTTTTTCCTCAGCATGGAAGATGCACTTGTCCGTGAAGGGAAAGGCGGGATTAGTGTAGACTGGCCTACCACAGTTACAGACACGCATTCGAGTTTGCTCACGCACTTCTGGTGCCACTGCCGCCAATGCTGCCGCGTTTTCCAAGGCAATTCCTTCGAGATATGCTTCCTGATTCGGCGTTGGGAGCCGCGCGGCAAGCTGCGCCACTACGGGCGATCCGATCCGGTCACTATTGGCCGGGCGAAAGACGGGCGACGCAGGCTGCCCCTGCAATCCGCGTTCATCCTTCATCCTTCCGCCTTCATCCTTGCCTACAATTCCAGCACATCCCCCATGCCGTAAAAGCCGGGGGATTTGTGGAGCAGCCAACTGGCGGCGCGGAGGGCGCCGACGGCGAAGACGGCGCGGGAATCGGCGCGATGGATGATCTCAATCCGTTCGCCGGGGCCGCCGAAGGTGATGCGGTGCTCGCCGGTCACGTCGCCCATCCGCAGCGAGGTGATGGGAGTGGTCTCCTCCACGGCGTCGCGCACCGCATGGGCCAGTCCCAAAGCGGTTCCCGAGGGAGCATCTTTTTTTTCGGTGTGATGGATTTCCAGAATATGCCGCTCATAGTTGGGCAGAGCCTTCGCGGTGAGCGCGGCAATTTTGAACATCACATGCATGCCCGCCGCCATGTTGGGCGAATGCAGCACGGCAATTTCATTGGCCGCAGCCCGCAGTTCATTCAGCACGTCCTGCGGAAGTCCGGTAACTCCGGTCAGATAGGCCGCGCGCTGATTCAGGGCCAGATCAAGGTGATCCTGCACGGCGGCCGCGGCGGAAAAATCCATCACCAGCCGCACGTCTTCGGGCAGCGCGGGCGGCAGGGCCAGCACCGTGGTGCTCTCCACCACTTCTCCCGCGTGCTTGGTGTCATAGGCGTAGGCGATGCGCAGTTCGTCGTGACGCCATGCCTGCCGCAAAATCTCGCGGCCCATTTTACCCGCCGCGCCGAACAGGGCAATGCCCGCGGGCTCAGACATGTGCGGTGACTCCCTGGCGATACGCGCGCACGGCAGTGGCAATCTTCTCCCGGGTCTCGGCTTTCACCGGCACCAGCGGCAGCCGCAACTCATTCTGAATCTTGCCTTCCATCCACAGCGCACACTTGATGGGTGCAGGATTGGTCTCCAGAAACAGCGCCTTGGTCAGCGGCGCAATGCGGCGGTGCAGTTCCAGCGCGCGCATCGGATTGTCTTTCCAGTAGACGTCCACCATTTCCACCAGCGGCTCGGGAAACAGATTGGCTACCACGGACACCACCCCCTCGCCACCGACGGACAGCGTGGGCAGCGTCAGGGCATCATCTCCGGAGAGCACATTGATGCGGCCTTCTACGCGTGCGCAAAGATCGGAAATCTGTTCGAGATTGCCGGAAGCTTCTTTCACGCCGTCGATGTTGGGATGATCGGCCAGACGCGCAATCGTCTCGGGCAGCATGTTGACACCGGTGCGCGACTGGATGTTATAAATCATGATCGGCAAATCGGTGCTGTCGGCAACGGCTTTGAAATGGGCGTAGAGTCCGTCCTGCGTGGGCTTGTTGTAGTAAGGAGTCACGACCATCGCACCGGCGGCTCCGAGCAGCGCGGCATCTTTGATCAGTTCAATGGTGTGCTCGGTGCTGTTGCTGCCGCAACCGGGAGACACCGACACATCTCCTGCCGCTTCGACACAGAGCGAAATGATCCGCCGCCGCTCGGAAGAAGAGACGGTGGGAGATTCTCCGGTAGTCCCCAGCGGGACAAAGCCCTGTACGCCGCAGTCCACAAGATAGTTGACCAGGTTCTGCAGAGCGGGTTCATCGAGCTTGCCGTCCTTAAACGGGGTGACGAGAGCCACCCACACGCCATGATAAAGATTCATGTCTGGTAGAAGTTAAAGTGATCGTATGAATGGAATGCATCTTTAGAAGCCGAGATGCCGAAAATTCGAGAAGCGAAAGAGGAAAGCCCGCAACGGTTTGCACCTTTTATGCTGCCCTCGCGCAGCGGACAGCGAGAATAGGCGGCATGAGACGGTGGGACGGGTCATTTGGAGAGGATCAGGGATAGCGTACGTCCCCAGTAAATCTCTTAAATATACCCTTTGCAACAGTTAAAGTCAAACTTTACATTTTACGTATGGTTCGAGGCGGATTTTCCTAATTCTGCAATAACAATATGTTGTAACGAGCAGTTGGGAGGCGGGGGGGCGTGTGGGGTGCGGTTTATGATTTCCAACAAATGCTTAAGGTTTTGCCACCATCTGCCGATAGTATGTTAGAAGAAATCGACGAGCCTCAACTCTGTGCGTTTGCGGTCGGACACGGATCGCGAGCCGCAGGGCCGCCCCCAGACATCCCAAACCGGAGAGCGTTGCATATGCCTGAACCCACCTTGCTGATCATTGATGAAAAACATGCCAACCTCGAAGCGCTGTCCGCAGAGGTCCGCGCGGAGTGTCCGTACCGGGTGTTGACGGAGTCCAACCCGATGCAGGCTTTAGAAACCATGGACCGCGAAGCCGTCGACCTTGTGCTTTGCGACATGGAAATGGAACAGGTGGCGGGACTGGACTTTCTGGACCAGATCCGCGAACGGTTTCATCATCTGCCGGTGGTGGTCTATTCGAAGGAAAGCAAGAGCGATGAAATCGCAACCGCGATGCGCCGGGGCGCCACGCAATATGTGACCGAACCGCGCGACCCGCGCCTGCTGGCGGCGGCGCTCGAATCGGCCCTGTCCAATCTGCGGCTGGCCAATGAAGTGGAGAAACTGAAACGCCGCCTCGGCGGTGATCATAAATTGGGCGGACTGGTCGGGCGCAGCGCAGCGATGCATCGCGTGTTCGATGTGATCCGCGAAGTATGCGAAGTGGATTCGACGGTGCTGATCCGCGGCGAGACCGGAACAGGAAAGGAACTTGTGGCGCGGGCGCTGCATTTTGAAGGGCCGCGCGCGGGCAAGCCGTTCGTGAAGGTCAACTGCGCGGCGCTGCCCGAAACACTGCTCGAAAGTGAACTCTTCGGCCATGAGCGGGGCGCCTTCACCGACGCCAAGCAGGCGCGGATCGGCAAGTTCGAATTGGCCAACGGCGGCACGATCTTCCTCGATGAAATCGGCGATCTGTCCTTCTCGACTCAGGTCAAACTGCTGAATGTTCTGCAGGACCGGGAAATCGAAAAACTCGGCGGCAACAAGCGGATTCCGGTGCATATTCGCGTAATCACGGCCACCAATCGCGACCTCGAACAGTTGATTCAGGAAGGCCGCTTCCGGCTGGACCTGTACTACCGGCTGAATGTGGTGCCGATTTTGATTACGGCTCTGCGGGACCGGCGAGAAGACATTCCGCTGCTCTGCGCGCATTTCCTGGACAAGATCGGGGCGCGGCTGAACAAAGGCAGCTATACGATTACGGACGAAGCCATGGCGATTTTGATCGGCCACAACTGGCCGGGCAACGTGCGTGAGCTGGAGAATGCCATTGAACGAGCGATTCTGGCCACAACGGGCACGGTGATCGGAAAGGAGTCCCTCGCATTTCTTACGCGTGTGGTGCCGACGCAGAGTGAGCTGCCCGGCTGGATGCCGGTCTCCGGCCCGGTGAGTTTTCCCACGCCGTTTGCCCAGCCGAAGACGGACAGCGGCGAGATGCTGACTCCGGGGCCGCTGAAGCCCGCGCTGCGGACCTTCGAAAAGATGTTCATCGAGAGCGCGCTCTCGGCGGCCAATGGTCATGTGCTGCGCGCCGCGCGGCTGCTGAAGATTGACCGCACCACACTATGGAAGAAGGCGCGCGACCTGGGAATCAATATGCACTTAGACCGGGATTAGGAGAGAATCCCCGGACCGGAAAAACGCCTCAGCGATGGGGCGTTTTTCTTTTGGCGGGAACGTAGTGAGCGTCAGTGCCTGCCACCGCCCGCGAATGGAAAATTGACTGTTTTCCCGAAACCGTTCAATGTTATAGCGGCAGAGAATTCGAAAGCAATGGAGACCCGGAAGCTGATTTCACTGCAATAGTTGCGGTGGAGAGCAGCACGCCTCCCGGGTATAGAGTGGATTTGCGCAGGCCTGTTTTAATCCAGAATTTTCAGACGCAGCCATTCCGCGACACCTAAGGCACAGGTCTTGCGGTTAAGGCAAGCAATGTGTATCTTTGTGCCGCTTACATATGGCGCTGCAGAGTGCCATATCCTGTTTTTTTATTGGCTTCACAACTGAAAAGGAATTTCCATGAAGCGGGTACTTTTTGTAGCATTGATTCTTGCAGTGGCATTTGCCGGCACCGCATCGGCTATGCCGACCTTTGGCGCGAAGTTAGGTTTGAATCTGGCGAACGTGTCGATGGACCCGAAGGCTCCTGGCGCGTCTTACGGTATTCGGCCGGGCCTCATGATCGGCGGCATGGCGGACTTCGCACTTCCGAATCCGAAGATGAGCATCCGCGCAGAGTTGGCTTATGCCATGAAGGGCAGCAAAGTGACCTATACCGGTGGCGATGCGACAATGAAATTGGACGAAGTGGTTGTTGCGCCGTTCTTCGTTTACAATTTCACGGCGACGAACTTCACTCCGTTTGTTGAGGTTGGCCCTGAAATCGGTTTTGTCATGTCGCACAAGTCCGAGTCCAACGGCCAGAGCCGTGACATTGCGGATTATGCCAGCACCAACTTCGGTCTGAACTTCGGCGTTGGCGTGTCCAAGCCGATGGGTAAGGGCATTGGCAGCGTGGATCTGCGCTACAATCTCGGCCTTGCCAACATGTACACTGGCAGTGCCAGCAATGTTACCGACAAGACGAACGGCATCCAGCTTGTGCTGGGTTATGCCTTCACGGCGGCGAAGTAAGCAGACGGCTTTCCGATTAGGAAACGGCCCGCGAGTGATCGCGGGCCGTTTCTCATTTAGGTGGAGCGTTCGTCTGTCGGCCCCTATAGAGCGGGTTCGAGTCGGCCTTCATGGAGCCGTAAGATGCGGTCCATGGCGGCGGCGAAATCGGGATTGTGAGTGGCGACAACTAAAGTAGTGCCTTCTTCGCGGGCCAGAGCTTCGAGGATTTTCTGCAAGCTGGCGGCGGCTTCCCCATCCAGATTGCCGGTGGGCTCATCAGCCATGAGAATACTGGGGTGATTCATCATGGCCCGGGCTACCGCTACGCGCTGGCACTCGCCGCCGGAGAGTTCTCCCGGACGGTGGCCCAGACGATGAGACAGGCCGACGTCATCGAGCAATTTTTTGGCGCGGACAATGGACGCGGAACTCTCGCCACTCCCTGCCAGACGGGCGGGCATCAGCACATTTTCCAGCGCGGTGAACTCGGGCAGCAGGTGATGGAACTGAAAAACAAATCCTACCTGCTGATTGCGCAGCGTGGCCAGATCATCGGACGAGAGTTTGGTGAGCGCCTGACCGTTGACATAGATTTCACCGGACGTAGGACGATCCAATGCGCCGAGGCAATGCAGCAGAGTGCTCTTCCCCACTCCGGACGGGCCGATGAGAGCAATCTGTTCTCCCGGCTCGATGGAGAGATTGATCTCGTGGAGCACAGGGACTTCGGTAGCTCGAAGGTAGTAGGATTTAGAAAAGTTTTCGGTGCGAAGTGCAGGCATGGAAGAAAATGCTGAAATGCTGAAATAGTGAAACGCTGAAAGGAAGACATCCCCGCGCTGTTTCAGGGCAATCTACGGGAAAAATCGGGAATGCGCAAGCCGACATTTAAGACGCACTTGCTGACCCGTCGATCCTCTTTGCCGTTATGATTTTGCCCTGTTTTGCTATTGTTGACCTATTGCCAATAGTTTAAATATCAATAGGATATGCAATTTTTGCGAAATTCCCGGGAATTTCGGGAACGGGAGCGGTGGGGTTAGGGTACAAGAACATGGCAGACAGTTTGTGCGTTGACAGAAGCCAGCGGCCCTTGGAGTGGGCCGCTGGCTTTTTTTATACTTCGTGTTTGAGCCAACTGCCGCGGCGGAAGAGCCAGAGAGCGGCCAGACCGCCGAAAAAGTGAGCGAGTCCCCAGCCGCCGACGACGGCATTGGGGCCAAGATCGAAGACTCTGCCCGCCAGCCACATGAAGGGGATGACCATCGCCCAGGAATGGACGAGAGAGAGAATCATGGGCGGCGTGTTCTGGCCCGCGCCTTCGAAGACGGTCTCCGAGCCGATGTGGATGCCGATGAAAGGCAGACTGAGAGCCATGATGCGCAAAATGATTGCACCGGATTCGACCATCGCCGGATCGGAGAAGAACAGGCGGACAATCAACGGTGCGGCGGCAAGAATGACGGCCATATAGGTCAGCATAATCCAGAGCGCGAGGCGGATGGAGAGCACTCCGGCCAGCCAGGCTTTGTGGAGTTCCCGGCTGCCGAGGAACTGGCCGATGAGCGCGCCCGTGCCCAGCCCCAGACCCACGCAGACCATGATACCGAATTGCAGGACCTTGTTGCCCATGCCGTAGAGAGCGACGACTCCGGTGCCATAGTGGGCGACGAATTTGACGGCAAAGGACATGGCGAGCGCGAAACTGGCGGCATTGATGCCGGCGGGGAAGCCGATCTTCAGCATCTGCCACATCTCATCGAAATGCGCATACGGTTTCTTCAGCCAGCGGACGCGAACCGGAGACGATGCGCGGTCCAGAACAATGCAGCCGGCGGTGACGACGGCGACATGAGCACACGAGGTGGCAATGGCCGCGCCGAGAATGCCTAACTGCGGAAAGGGTCCCCAGCCGAAGATGAGCAGCGGATCGAGGATGCAGTTGATGAGCGCGCCCATCGCCTGAATAATCAGCGCGGCGCGGGGCAATCCAATGCTGCGCAGCGCGGTGTACACCGAATAGCCGGTGAGCGCAAAGCCTTGAATGGCAAGCTGCATGGTGCCATAGCGGACACCCAGCGCGAGCACATCGGGCTCGGCTCCCATGAATTTCAGCGCCCAGGGGAGAATCACGATGCCGATGAGTCCCATCAGCAGACCGACGGCGAATTTCAGCAGGAAGGTGTTCTTGATGGACAGTTCGGTGCGTGTGAGATCCCCTTCTCCGAAGCGGCGCGCGATGACGGCCATGCTGCCGGGGCCGACGATCATGTTGGGCGAGGTCAGCAGCCAGATGAAGGTGGCGGTCATGGTGACGGCGGCGACAGGCGCGGGGCCGATCTTCCCCAGCCAGAACATGTTGATCAGTTCATAGAGCGACGCGACCAGAAAGCCGGTCATGGACGGCAGCCCCATGGAGAGCACTTCCCGGTACATTTTGCGCATGAAGTCGGGTTCGAAGCGCGGCGGCTCCGACCCGTTCAGGTCTCCATGAATAAGCTGTGCGACGTGGCGCGGGGGATGAGTCTTGATCACAAAAGCCAAAAAGCTTAAAAGCCAAAAAGCCAAAATGAAAACTGAAATTGCAAACTGGCTGGCGTTCTTTCCGACGTGCGCTTCATAGTGGGCAGTTTTGTAAGTTCATCGTTTGCAGCGCGGGCTTAACGCGAAAATGTTTTTTGACCAAACGAACTGGGTTACCTTAGGAAAATGCTGAAATTCTGAAGGCGCGGGCACGGCATGCCGTGCCCCTACGGCGGACTTTTGACATATTTAGTGCCATTGATTGGCTAATGGATTGACCCGATCTGGGTTGTAGGGTGGGCCATAAGGTGATACGACAGGCGCGACCCGCCCGATGCGACCATACAAGAAACCACCACACTCTAATATAATGAACGAATGTGCAGGCAGACAAGGGGTCAGGGATAATAGTTGCGTTGTAAATTCGGGAGTTAGGGGCGGGGGGGCGAACAAAATCGCCCGAGCGGGAGGCGCGGGTGGACGCTGGGCAAAAGCGAAAGTGCGAAAAGCGAAATTTGGAAAAAGGGAAACCGGGGAAATGTGGCGTGGCCGGAAAATCGCGGTTTTGCGGCCAAAAAGGGCACTTTTTTGGGAAAAAAGGCCCGAAAAAGCACAAAAACGGGCCGGAAATGCGGGCTTTATTTAGGGTGTGGGCGCGTCAGTCTTGCAGCGCCCGCCTTGGCGGGCCTTCGGTGGTGCGGGAGTGTGATCCGTTCTTCCGCCCGGGGCGGGCGTCAGAATGACAAGGGGGGGTAGCGCGGACTCTTGTCGGAGGCGGCGGAGGCCGCCGGAAGTAAGGTGAAGGAGCGCGATGAATCGCGCGGCTACCAAGATGGATGAACCCGAGGTCCTTCCCGAAGACGGTCAGGTCGAAGACTCCGTTGGAGTCCACGGACTCTAACGAGATGACAAATTTAGGGAGCGGGCGTCAGAATGACAAGGGGTGGGGGTAGCGCGGGGTTTCGGTCGGGTTGTGTCTCGATTCGTGGCAGCATGTCTTTCGGCTCAACCCGACTCGGCGGTCGTTTGGAGACCGATGAGGTTTGGGATTCTGGACACCCTGCGGGGTCCAGAATCCCAAATCATTGGTGCCAGCGTCCAGAACCCAAATCATTGGGACGGGGTCCGGAATGACACGGGGTGTTGGGCGGTGTGGGAGAATTTGGGAAAGATACAGGGAAAAAGGGGAAGACGCAAGGGAGGCGGGGGCGGATGCCTCCTGGTGGGTGGGTGAGGTGGATTGGAGGCTTGGCAGAGGGTAATCAGATACCATATAGAATATTGAACGCTAAGTAGCTGTTTAAGTTCATCTAAGTATGTCAGATGGCTGGCCCGTGGATTGCACAGGATTGCGTCACGGATGAGGAAAGCGATACAGAAAATCAGGCGGTACTTGCTATTTTGCCTGCAATTTGCTAAACTGAGCAGTCCCATAAAGTTGTTACCATCCCTACCCCCGCGATCTGGAGGAAATGGACATTACCCAAATCTAATTCTTTTTGTGTGCCCTCCTGAGTGTCTCCCGGCGCGGCGTCCGCCCTTGGCGAGAACGTTAGACCGGACAAGGATTGAATTTGGGAAGTTAATGTCCGAATCCCGGAACGTGCGGTCCTACCGCCCTACTCCTTTCACGTTATTACTTCTGTTGGTCTGCCTCGCGGCATGGACCACATCGGCTCGCGCCGGTGTGGGTTTTCGCGTTTCACTACTCAGCAGCCCATCCGGCAGTAATTACCTCACGCAGCCTTACGCCCACGGCATTGCCGACACGACGTTTGGGCATCGGGCCATCTTAGACATCGGCACGGGAGCGCGGGATCCGGGCGTGAGTTTCGACACGACCTATTCTCAGGCCACCGTCACGCTGAAGATGAAAGAGACGCATCTGGCTCCGCCGACGATTCTGTCCTACCAGACGTACGAGGAGCAGCGAATGCGCTGGGACGTGCAGCGGTCGTGGCGGGAATTGACGGACAAGAGTTACAAGGCCTCCAGCACCACGGGCGGCGGGGAAGGCATCGCCATCGACCTGCCGTACCGGATCAAGTCCAAGACCTTCCGGCGGCTGTTCGGCGGCGACAACGTCGGCGTGCGGGTGCAGGGCAATATTTCGATCAACGGGAGTTTGCGGCGGCAGAAGTTCGACGAAATTCAGGCGGTCAACCAGCAGAACACCAACACCGCCTTCCGGATCGACATGGTGCAGCAGTTCACCATTACCGGCAAGGTGGGGCAGAAGGTGGAGGTGAAGGTGGACCAGGACTCGGAGCGCATGTTCGACTTCGAGAACTCCCTGAAGCTGACCTACACCGGCGACGAAGATGAGATTATCCAGAAGATCGAAGCGGGAAACGTGGCGCTGAACCTCGGGACCAAGCTGGCGACGTTTTCGGGCAAGAATACCGGTCTGTTCGGCTTAAAGACCCAGCTTAAGGCCGGGCCGCTGAGTTTGACGGGCATTGCCTCGCTGGAGCGCGGGCAGAAGAATAAGCTGTCCTCGGGCAATTCGGCGTCGACGCGGCGCGAGATCCATGAAAAAGAGATCCTGCACGATCAGTATTTCATGGTGACTAACACGTCCATCGCGGGCAGCCGGGGAGCCGTGCCGAACTTCCTCGAGTACTACCGCCATTACTACAACATGGACCACATCGCGGCGCCGCCCAATGAGCAGCTCTACGACATTCAGGTGTGGGCGCAGGTGACACAGGGGCAGTCGGTCAACGGCGCACGCGACGGGCGGGCGGCGGCCATACAGTACATCCAGGACCTTTCTCTGCCGGACAGCGCAACCTACCCGTCGGATAACAACCACTGGTATACGAAGTGGCGGGTGCTCTCCAAAGGCGTCGACTACGACGTCGATTTGCAGTTGGGACGGGTTCGGCTGCGTTCGGCACTGCCGGCGGGGCTGGCGCTGGGCTGCGCCTTCCGGCTGGTGGGCGGCAACGGGATCGACACCACCTCCTTCGGCACCCTGTATACGGGAAACGGCGAAGGGCTGATTAAGCTGGTGCTACTGCGGCCCGCCAATCCTCTGCCGGACGATTCCACGTGGACACTGATGCTGAGAAATATCTATCCGCTGGGCGCATCGAGCATCGACCGCAATAATTTCAAACTGGAAATTATCCGCAAGGCGGCCGCGGGACGCACGGAAGAGACGGGCCCGCAGGTTCCGGGGTTTACGGGTCAGACGTGGCTGACGTTCTTCGATTTCGACCGTCAGGGTCCGGGCGGAAGCCAGACTCCGGATGGTCAGGTGGACGCGTTTCCGGCACTGATCAATTACGAATTTGGCGAACTGCATTTTCTGGATTTGACGCCGTTCAAGCCGTCGGGATTCTACAAGGCAACGACGGCGAATCCGCTCGGGGGCGACCTTGTGGTCTGGCCGCTGGACACGATGGAGACGGCGTTGCAGGATACCTCGCACACCTTCACCGCGCCTTACCTTTATAAGGGGCTGCTGTCCTCGGCCGGCCAGTATGCGGACAAGTGGACGTTCCGCGCCGAGTACAAGGGGTCTTCGTCGGTGTATTCGCTGGGTGTGCTGGTGCTGGAGAATTCCGAAGAGGTGATGCTGAACGGGCAGAAGTTGACCCGTGGCATCGACTATACGGTGGACTATTCTTCGGGCGAACTGCGGATTTTGAACGATGCGGCCAAGGCACCGGGGGCGAATCTCGATATTACCTATGAGTCCGGCCAGACCTCCTCGCTGGATAAAACGACGCTACTCGGAGCGCGCGCCGAGTACGCCTTGTGGCAGGATTCGTACATCGGCGGCATGCTGCTGTATTTGAACCAGTCGACGCTGGACAAGCGCGTACGTATCGGCATGGAGCCGATCCGCAACACGTTGTGGGATGCGAACACCAGTTTGAAGTTCAAGCCGGAGTTTTTGACGCGGGCGATTGACGCCTTGCCGCTGATCCGCACGGACGCGCCTTCGGACATGACGATTGACGCGGAAATCGCGCGGGTGGTGCCGAATCCGAATTCGTTGTCGAACTCGCGCACGGGAGATTTCAACGGTCTGGCGTACGTGGACGACTTCGAAGGCTCGCGGCGCGCCACGCCGCTGGGAATGAGCCGCCGCACGTGGTCGATCTCCTCGATCCCGACGAATCCGTCGCCGAACGGTGTTCCGGTCCGGGAAATTGACCACCGCCGCGGACGCTTGCGCTGGTATAACCCGAACACGCGCGACCAGGTGCCGGTCAAGGAAGTGTTCCCGGACCGGGAAGTAAACTCGCAGGTGGCCAACACGCTGCAGTCGTTGATCTTCGAATTCACGCCGGATACCATTGGCGGTCCTGCCGATTCGAGTTGGGGCGGCGTGATGCGGTACCTCGGAGAAGGTTACGCCGATGAGACGCGGGCGCAGTACCTCGAGTTCTGGATCAATATGCCGAATAACCTCAATGCGGAGCGAGATCCTGACGCGCGGCTGGTAGTGGACCTGGGGCAGCTTTCCGAAGACGCGCTGCCGAATGATACCCTCGATACCGAGGACAGGCCGCTGCCGGGCGTGGTGCAAACGAATCCGCGGTCATCCTCGGGCAACGGGGTGTTGACTCCGGAAGAAGATGCGGGCCTGGATGGCAAGTTCGGCACCGATCCGCAGGATTCGGCCTACTGGAACGGCCATGATCATCCGCCGGTGCCCTCCTGGGATGACTGGCAGTATTCGGCGAACAGTTCGGATTTTTCACACATCAACGGCACGGAGCGCAACCGGAACGATGAAGGCGGCGGCTATCCGGACACGGAAGATCTGAACAACAATCAGACGCTGGACACGCAGGACAATTATTTCTCCTACACGTTCAAGCTGACTGACCCGGAGTTTCTCAACAAATACACCGTGGGCCGCAACCCCCGCAACCGCTGGCGCTTGCTCCGGATTCCGATCAGCCCGGATAAGCAGCATGAAGAAGTCCGGACGGCCCATGGCAATCCACGGCTAGACAATGTGCGCTGGGCGCGGATCTATGTGACGGGTATTCACGAGACCGCGACTCCCACGCGGATCGAAACGGTGCAGATGGATATCGTGTCCAACGAGTGGCTGCCGGCGACGTCTTTGAGCAATGACTCGACCGAATATGTCTCCACCGCGGTGATCAACACGCATGAGAATCCGGGCTATGTGAGCCCTCCGGGCGTGGAGGGCGAGATTGATCCGATCACCAACTTGCGGCAGCGGGAGCAATCTCTGGTGCTGAAGGTGAATGAACTGAAACGCCTGAGCGGTCCCGACTCCACGAACCGCATTCCCTCGGAGTTCTTTGTATCGAAGAACCTGTACCAGCCGATGAACATGACGGAGTACAAGCGCCTCAAGATGTTCGTGCACGGCGGCGACACGCTGGGGGCGTCGAACTTCGAAGACAATAAGCTGGAACTCATCCTGCGCTTCGGACGCACCTACGGCGACATGAACAACTTTTATGACATCGTGGAGACGGTGCATCCGGGATGGCATTCCCAGAATGTTATTGACATCGCGATGAATGAGTTGTCGAACCTGAACTCTTTGCGGGCGGCGGCGGTGGCGGCGCAGGATACCAATCATCGCGCTCTGACGATCAACGGGCGGTTTGCCGCGGAACGGACGACGACGCCCTGGCGGGGCGATAGTCTGGTGATCAGCGGCAACCCGACGATGTCACAGGTGGGATTCATTGCGCTCGGTGTGCGCATCCTCAACAAGAACACCACTGAGCATGTGGAGAACAAGGAAATCTGGGTGGATGAACTGCGCGTGTCCGACATTTACAAGGATCCGGGCACGGCAATGGATGTCAGCACGTCGCTGAACCTGGCCGACTTCGTGCAGCTTTCGGGCGGCTACCGCAACACGGACGCGGATTTCCACAATGTGAACACCCGTGTCGGCGCGAATGCCAGCACGGACGCACTCTCGGGCAACGCCACGGTCAATTTGCAGAAGGTATGGCTGGACCGTTTCGGTTACCAGTTGCCGCTGCATCTTTCTTATAACGAGACGAACCAGAGCCCGAGAATTATTCCGGGAACGGATACCCGGATCATACCGTCCACGGCTCCGGACAGCATCAAAACCAAGTCCAAGTCTTTTTCCTATGGACTGCGGTTTTCCAAAGGCGGGAATTCCAAGGTTAAACTGATCAACTGGACCCTGGAAAAGTTCACGGCCCAGTGGGATTACACGCTTGACAAGCGCAGCGATCCGGCCAATGCACGGAACAACTCCGAGCAGAGCGCGGCGCAGGTGGCGTACAGTTTCCCGACCTCGAAAGGACGCGGCGTTCCTCCGTTGTGGTGGGCGAAGCGGCTGCCGCTGCTGGCCAAAGTGGCGGATATGCGTTTCTATTTCAAGCCGACCAAGCTGACGGTGAATGCGCAGGCCTCCAAGGTGGTGCAGAACCAGTTTACAAGGGCTGGAGTGACCACCGGATCGCGGCAGTTCCTGACGACGCGCAGTTTGAATACCGGTCTGGCGCCGTTCGACCCGATCACCATCGATTACACGCGAAGCCACAAAGGACAATTGCTGACCGGCGACTGGGCAAAGCTCGTGGCGTGGAACTGGGGGCAAACCACAGACGTTACGCAGAACCTGACCAACACCTACAGTCCGGAGTTTCTGCCGTGGTTCAAACCGACGGTCAATTATACGACCACCTATGCCTGGGCCAACCGCAACTTCTCCCAAACGAACGCCCAGAGTGTTTCCAACCAGCGAAACTTCGGCACGGACGTCCAGCTCGACTTCCGCAATATTTTCGGTGAAAGTGGCGGCAGCGGCGGACGCGGGCGGCGGGGACGGGATCGAGACCGGGAGCGTGGTTCAGACCGTCCGGAGGAACCGGATCGCGGACGCGGGCCGGGCAATCCGCGCGACATGATGCAGGGAGATTCCCTCGGTTCCCCACGGGACGGTATGCCGCCGCGCGGCCTGCCCATGCCGGGCGATTCGTTGCGTGGCGGTCCATCCCATCGCGGCCCCCTGGGCAGCACGGCGGCGGGCGATACGACACGGGCGAGGAGCGACACGTCGCGAGCCCGCAGCGATACGACCAAATCCCACCGGGAAGGTGGATCGTCTCCGCTGCAACTGCTGGGGCAGGTCTTCCGGCCCATCAAGAAGGCTCTGACCTTTATCGATCCGATTGCCTTAAGCTACGACAATACCGCCGGGCACAGCCAGTCCGCCACCATCGGACAGGCGTCGCTGCCCTACCAGTTCGGGTTTACGCAGAATCCGGGGCTGCGCGTCGATTCCGGCTACGGCAGCATTCCCACGCTGCGCAGCGACGAGAAGATCACCGCCCGCAGCGGCCTGCGGCTGACGCAGGATATCCGCGTGGCCTTCAACTACAGCCACGACGCATCCGAGAACTCGAGCCAGAGCCGGCTCGGGTCGGTGGAGCAGACGACCTTCTGGCTGGGCACCAAGAAGACCACCGCGTTCCCGTTTATGGACGTGAGCGTGGACTGGTCGGGACTGGAGCGGATCAAATTCCTGAGTTCGGTGACCAAGACGATCAGCCTGTCCAGCGCCCTGTCGAATAAGATGCGGGAAGGATGGGCGAACTCCCGGTCAAACGTTCAGTCGCGCGAATACACGCGCAACTGGAACCCGCTGCTGCGGGCTAACGTGTCATGGAAGGGTGATATCGATTCCCAGATTGGCTTCACCTCCTCCAGCACCTACTCGAATCAGCTTTTGCAGTCCACCCGGTCGCGCAGCACGGATAATCGCCTGACGGCCAGCGTCAGTTACACGATCCATACGGGATTCAAACTGCCGTTGCTGATCATGCGCTCGGTCCGCCTTCAGAACCAGACGACCTTCTCGCTGAATGTGGATTACGGCAAACAGACGCAGGATGCCACGCAGACGGGCAGCGATGACTATGCGCCGCGTGCGGCGACGTCTTCCTGGTCGGTGCAGCCGCGCATGACCTACAGTTTCTCGAATACGGTGCAGGGACAGGGCTATGTCCAGTTCCAGCAGACAAAGAACGACATTAATCAAAGCAAGTCCCGGGTTTTCGAATTCGGAATTCAGGTGAACATTGCCATCCGCGGTTAAACTCGCCGTGTTGGTCCTGTTGTTAAGCGGCGCAGCCTGGGCGGCAGCGCCCTTCGATCAGGACAACGCCTTCTATTATCTTGAGGCGCAGTGCGCCTTCGGGCCGCGCAATCCCGGCTCGCCCGGCCATGCGCAGTGTCTGGATTTTCTGAAGCGCGAACTGGCCTTCTGGACGGATACGGTGATCACACAGCCGTTCCAGTACAAGAGCGAAGACACGAAAGAGACCCTCAGCCTGACGAATATCATCGGGCGGATCCGGCCCAACCAGCGGGACCGGGTGCTGCTGTGCGCGCACTGGGACACGCGGCCCTTTGCCGACCGTGATCCGGATCCGGCCAAGCGCAAGACGCCGATTCCGGGAGCCGATGACGGCGCGTCCGGCGTGGCGGTGCTGCTGGAAGTGGCGCGGCAACTGAAAGCCAATCCGGCTCCGGTGGGGCTGGACATTGTGTTCTTCGACGGCGAAGACTACGGACGGGAAGAGGTGATCGCGGACTATTTGATCGGGTCGAAGCATTACGTGAAGAACCTGCTCGATCCTCCGCCGCGCTTCGTGATACTTCTGGACATGATCGGCCAGCGCGACGTGCGCATCCCGCAAGAAGAGTATTCGGCCAAGTACGCCAAGCCGGTGGTGGACAAGATCTGGAGTGCCGCCGCGCGCGTGAATGCCGCGGCGTTTGTGAGGGAGAACGGCATTCCGGTGATCGACGACCATCTCCCGTTTATGGAACAGAAGATACCCGCCGTGGACCTGATTGATTTCAACTATCCCTACTGGCACACGACCGATGACACTCCCGAGCACTGCTCGGCGAACAGTCTCGGGCAGGTGGGCCGGACGCTGATGGACATGCTGGCGCACGAAGAGGTTCAGCCATGATTGCCGGAGCGATTGACATTGGCACCAACACCACGCTGGCCTTGCTGGCGGAAGGATCGAACGGCGAACTGCAGGTGCTGCAGGATCAGATTACCGTGAACCACCTGGGGGACGCGCTGCGGCAGGGGCCGGAGTTTTCGCCGGACGTGATGGCGCTGAATGTGGATCTGCTGGCGGAAATCGTGCGCGATTACCGGCGGATGGGCGCGGAAGATTTTGTGATCGGCGCGACCGCCGCCGTGCGGCATGCGAACAACCGCGCGGATTTTCAGCAGGCGGTGAAGGACGTGGTGGGGCTGCCGCTGGAGATTATCAGCGGCCGGGAAGAGGCGGCACTGACTTATCTGGGCGCGATTTCCAACCGTGAGATCTATCCTACCGAGCGGGTGTGCGTGATGGACTTGGGCGGCGGTTCGACGGAAATTGTGGAAGGGCTCGGCTACAATCCCGGACAGAGTTACAGCGTAGACGTCGGATCATCGGTGCTCACCAATCAGTTTTTTGTGAATGATCCTCCCGAGGAAGACGAAGTTTCCGAACTGGTGTCGTCGCTGCGCGGCAGGTTGACCCATCTGGTGGCCAATCTGCGCGGCAGGAAGGTGCCGTGGATTCTGGTAGGCGGCACAGTGGTTACATTGGCGATGCTCAAATCCGGCTACCGGCATTATGACCCGGCGCGGGTGGGCGGCAGCCTGATCACCGTGGAAGACGTGGACCGGCTGATTGCGCATTTTCTGGGACGGCCCGCCGAGGAGTTGCAGATGATGCCCGGCATGCCGGTGGGACGCGGGCGAATTATTCTGGCGGGAGCGATTCTGCTGCGGGAGATGTTCTGGGCACTGGAAATTGAGGAAGGCATCGTCAGCGAACGCGGTCTCAGGCATGGCCTGTGGCTGGCTAAATTCGGAAGGATGGCGAAGCATGAGTAAAAAGCCTAAAAGCCTAAAAGCCAAAAAGCCAAAAGGGATGCTTGTGCTTCTGCTGCTTTCTGCTTTTTGCTTTCTGCTTTTCTTCGGGTGCAGCAAGCAGAGTACGAATAACACTTCGGCTCCGGGGCCGGTGCAGGCGCAGCTTTTGGAAGGTTCGGCCTATTTGCCGGCCAACGCGCCGGATCCGTTCACGTACCGGATTCAGATCAGCGACAACCGCTATCTGCCGGATTCGATTGTATGCGAGGTCCGCAAACCGGATGGAACGGCGCTGCCCGCGTTCGGCCTGTATGATGACGGCGGGGTCTTTCCGCTCTCCGGTCCGGCGTATGCCAGTTCTTCCTCGCGGGATATTGCGGCGCACGACGGCCAGTATACGCGGCAGATCAACGGCCAGCTTCTGGCCAACAGTGTGACCGGAGCCTACCAGTTCCATTTTACGTTTTACGGCGGCGTGGGCTATGAGATGGCCAACAACGCCACTCTGACGGTGAATGTGCAGAACGCCGGGCCATGCCTGATCACGTCCTATCCGCAGGACAGCGTCTTTGCCGAGTGTTTTGCGCCGGAGACGCTGACGGTGCGGGTGGCGCCGACTCCGGCGGACCGTGCGGATTCGGTGCGGGTCCGGCTGCGGGAAGGAACTACCGTGCTGGCACAGGCGGATTTTGCGGCGGCGGAAGGCGACACCGTATGGCGGGTGAGTCTGGATCCGACCTTCTTCGGCTGTACGGGAACGGCGCAGAATGCTTACACACTGGAGTATGCGGCGCATACTCAGTTCGGGATGTCCTGCGTTCAGAGCGTGAATGTGGCAAGCTTTGTCAATGCGCGGCCCTCCCTGTCCGATCCGACCCTGCCCGACACCTTGCTGCGGCCCGCGGTTCCGACGGACACCAACTTTGCGGTGATTACGGCGCGGCTGCACGACTGCGAACTGGTGAGCAGCCGCGATTACGCCGCCTATACGGTGCACTATGACACGCGGCGATCAACGGCGACGGACTGGTTTATCAGTTCGGCCCTCGAGATGTTCGACGATACCACCGGCAGCCGCCCTGACGCGGTGCCGCGCGACGGGATCTACTCGGGAGGCATCCGGGTGGTCTACGACACGACCGCGTCGGTGCTGTACTATTTCCGCTTCTATGCGATTGATTGCGCGCCGCCGCATGATACCTCGGCATATCTGATGGACAGTGTGCGACTGGTGCGCCCCGAGCCGTCGATGATGATGACGGCACCGGGCAAAGACGAGGAGATTACGCGGGGCAAGGGAGATTATCCCGTGCTGGGCGCTCGCCAGTAGATAAACCGTATGCGGCACAGTTAAGAAGCGCTGATTGCGCAAAACAGGAACGAGACCCCTCGTTTTTCGTTGACCCATAGATATATGAAACTCATCTTTTCGCTGGTTATCTTCGCCGCAGTGACTCTGTCGGCCTTCGCCCAATACGCACCGCTGGGGTATCAGATCGCCGGGGGCCGCTCGGCGCTGGATCAGGGCACGCCGGAACCGCGCCTGGTCTCGAATGTGATTATCGACATCCGGCCCGAAGCGCTGGATACGCTGTGGCTGGCAACGGGCAACGGACTATCACGGGTGATCGTGAACCGCGCGGACCTGCGGGGATCGCATTTCGACTCGTACACCCAATCGAACGGGCTGGGCAAGGGCGGCACCAGCGGACTGCTGGTGACGGACTCGATTCTCTGGGCGTCCTTTGCCTTCGATACCTCGGTAGGTATTTCCGGCGCGGGCGACGGGCTGGTGTATTCGCGCGATCACGGTCAGACGTGGGTGCACTTTCCGCAGCCGCGCGATCCGAATTATCACCACTTCGATGCCTCGGGTTACGACAGCACGCTGGGGTATTGGCCGACGACGACCAACGTGGACAACATCACGTATGACATCGCGCAGAGCGACAGTTTTGTGTGGATCGCATCCAAGGGCGGCGGCCTGCGCCGGCACGCTTATGCGGCGGACTACACCCATTACAATGATACCACAGGCTGGCGCGTGGTGAGTCCGCTGGTGCTCGACGACGGGCGTTCGCTGCCGTTTCATCCGGGCGACCCGGTCGACGGTCTGATTCATCGAGATTTTGCGGTGATGTATGGCGACAGCGCGGTCTGGGTGGGCACGGCGGCGGGTATTCTGAAGAGCACGAATGAAGGCCGCACGTGGCACAACTTCCGCGCATCGCGCACCAGCTTTTCCGGCAATTTTGTGACGGCGCTGGATTATCAGGAGAGCCAGCATGCGGTGTGGGCGGCCACATGGCGGGCGGAGAGTTCCGATGAGTATTATGCGGTGACCAAATCCACCGACGGCGGCGCGACATGGCACGTTTATCTGGATTCGGCGCAGGTGGTGCAGTCCATCGGCAGGTTCGAAACGGTGCGGGCGCACGGCTTTGGCTTCTCCCCCACCGGTGATACGGTGTATGTGTGTGATGATCTGGGGCTGTGGAAGTCTCCCGACGGCGGCGCGCACTGGGCGCTGTTTGCCAATATTTCCGATGCCGCCAACAGCCATCAGTTCGGCGAAGCGCAGATTTATGCAGCCTACAGCGATTCGCTGTACAGCGTGTGGGCGGGCGGCACGGACGGTTTGGCCGTGACCTCGGACCGGGGCAATCACTGGACGCTGTTTCAGGCGGCCTATCCGCTCTCGGGTGGGGCGCGTTCCGTGGATACGTATGCGTATCCCAATCCCTGGTCGCCCTCGCGGTTCGGTCCGGTGAAACTGCGCTATACGGCGGCCACCGGCGGCGCGGTAAAGATTTCGATCTATGACATGGCGATGAGCAAAGTTGTGGACCTGCCCACGGCCACGCGTCCTTCGGGCGAACAGTACGAAACATGGGACGGGCGCAAGAACGGCACGATTGTCGCCAACGGCACCTACTTCTACAAGATCTCCAAGCCCGGCGGCGACGTGTGGGGCAAGGTGATTGTGCTGGATTGAGGCTTTGTGGCGCGCGGGGTAAGGACACCCCGCGCGGCGGCGACGTCAGGTTTCGCAGATTCTAATCCGAGAAGGAAACTCGAGCAAATTCGGAGGCGGCTATGGGATGGGTTAGCCTTCGGTGGACGGCGGGGATTGCGCTGTGCTGGATCGTGGGGACCGCGAAAGCGGAAACGCGGCTCTGTCCAGTAACATTTTATTTCAGCGCGAGCCAGCCCGTGACGATTGTGAATCTTGCGCCCAACCGCGACTATTGGCGGGGGAGCTACGGGATCGAGGGTGGAATAGAGATTCCGCTCAGTCCCCACCGCGCGCTGCGGCTGGAAGGGACGTATGACCGCTTCGGCTATCACAGCCCGGACTTCGATCCGTACCGCCACAGTGGTCCGTCGAGATTTGCGAGCGCCATGGCCGATCTTATGGTTTCCTTTGCACACAGATCATCGGCCGTTCGTCCATACATGGCATTGGGGTTAGGCGGCATGTGGGGCACGGTCACGCGTCCGGTGCTTTACCCGAATTATCCTTATGACGGCGAAGATTGTCGCGGCGCCTATGGCGCCGGCGCGGGGAATTATCGCGGGATCAGCGCCCGGGCGGGCCTCGGTGTTTCGCTTCCGATGGGGGAACGACTGGCATGGTTTGCGGAAAGCGACGTTACAACGCTGCTTTTAGGGTATCCCTTTGATGAACCGTACAGCGGTTCACTCGATGTTGGATTCGCCGGCCTTCGGCTGGGGATCAGCGTTCAATAAGATATGGTAGATTTCGAGTCGATACAGCAGGTGTGCGACCAGATCGCACGCGAGTTTCATCCGCAGAAGATCATTCTATTCGGGTCGTACGCGTATGGAACGCCGCACGATGATTCGGATGTGGATCTTCTGGTAGTCCTGCCGGAGATCGAGGGCAATCCGATCCGCAAAGCGGCGCAGATCCTCCAGCATGTCTCGCATCGGTTCGCCATCGACTTACTGGTTCGAACACCCGAAGTGATCCGGCAAAGGATCGAGTGGGAAGACTTCTTTCTACGAGAGATCATGGAAAGAGGAACGGTACTTTATGAAGCGGACACGGATGGCCCTTCGGCCACCCCCTTGAATTCCCCCACTGAAGTGGGGGAACAACGAACCCTGACCTCTGCTGCGGAATACGATCTGCGTCGGCGCATTCATTGACTCGGCGATGAGATTAAGGACTTGGCCCAAGTCACAAACGAATTACCCTATGCGAAAATCTCTTTTCATACTTCTCCTGCTTGTCCTGTGTTCGGCGGCACTGGCGGACACCAATGGCGGGTTTGCGGGGGCCTTTGGGCGGCTGGGGGCGGGAGCGCGGGCCAAGGCGCTGGGCAATGCCTATACGGGACTGGCGGAAGGGCCGTCGGCGATCTATTACAATCCCGGCGCGCTATCGTTTGCCAAGACGTACGAGTTTTCGGCCACGACCGCGCGGATGTCTCTTGATCGCACGCTGGACTATCTGGCGTTCACGGCGCCGCTGCATCCCAAGGCCGGACCGGACAAGCAGGCGGTAAACGCGGGCGTGGGTCTGGGCTGGCTGCATGCGGGAGTGGGCAACATCGATTCGCGCGACTTCGACGGCAATCCGCTGGCTACGATTGATCAATCGTCGAACCTGTTTCTGTTTTCTTTCGGCCTGCAATTCCACGAGCGCTTCGGCGCGGGTGTAACGGCCAAGGTCATCTACGAGACCTTCGGCAAGATCGGCAACGACAATAAATCGATCCACGGCAACGGATTCGGCGCGGACGTCGGCGCGTTTGCCAAGCCTATCGATCATCTGACCGTGGGCGCGCAGATCAAGAATCTCGGCGCCAAGACCACGTGGAACACCACGGACTATTGGGCGCAGGGTTCCACCAAGGCCGACAAATGGCCATTCGAGTACCGCGCGGGCGCGGCCTATGAGCGCAGCGGAATTACCGGTGTGGTGGACGTGGAGAGCAGCGATAAGAACGATACCCGGCTGCATGCGGGTTTGGAAGGCGCGATGGATATTACGCCCAAACAGAGCATCGCCGGACGTATAGGTTATGACGACGGCGCGCCGACCTTCGGCCTTGGATTGGGCTTTGCCGTGTGGAAACTGCGTTCGTCGCTGGATCTGACCTATGTGCTGGAAAATATCGCGCCGAACAATTCGACCCAGCTTGGCTGGAGCGTGAGATTTTAAGAAAAGCAAAACGCTGAAAAATCAGAATCCATATATGAGAACATTCCTTGTAGTCCTGCTGCTGATGCTGGCGGTCTCTTCGAGCTTTGCGGGGACGGGGCTGGCCTTTCTGGAGATCCCGGTGGGAGCACGCGAGAGCGCTCTGGGCGGCAGCGGTGTGGCCCTGATTACCGGGCCGACTTCGGCGACGTACAATCCCGCGGTGCCGGCGTTCACCCCGCGCGGCATAGCCCTGATGCTGACCAAGCATTTCGCGGACACGCGTTCGGAGTTTATTGGCTTCACGGTGCACCGCGGGCGGCTGGCGCTTTCGCCGAGCTATCTCGGCACACGCGTATCCGACATCGAATTCCGGGATCAGCCCAGTGTCAACCCGATTTCGACCTTTGACGCGGTGAATTCGGCGGTGGGCGCGGCGCTGGCTTTCAAGATCAGCGATAAGTATTCGGTCGGTGTGGCCGGACGGTACCTGTATCAGAAGATCCAGCTCGAAGCTTCGCGCGGCTATGGGCTTGATGCCGGCGCGTTGGCGCGGGATGTGGTTCCGGGTTTGACGCTGGGCGCGGCGGTGCAGAATATGGGCGAAATGTCCGCCTTTGTGGTGGAGTCTCCCAAGCTGCCGACCACTGTGCGGGGCGGTGCGGCCTACGAGCATGCGCTGCCGAAGATCGGCTCCGTGATGGTGACGGCGGAAGCGCAGGGTATTCGTGACAACAAGCCGCTGTTCAAGGGCGGTGTGGAATACCGTGCCCCGGGCTATCTGGCGCTGCGCGCCGGCTATGTTCAGGGGCTGGATGCACAGAATATCTCCTTCGGCCTCGGGTTCTACATTTCCCAGTTCCGGCTGGACTACGCCTTTATCCCCTTCAAGGAGAACCTTGGCGAAGGCCACCGCTTCTCCTTCGCCTTCGACATCTGATCCCTTTCGGCTTCCCCGCCGAACCCCCAACCGTACACTTTTTGACCGCAGGGCGTGTGTTTGGATGCGCCCTGCGGCATTCCTGACGGCACGAAATTGGAAAAATCGGAGATGAGGCCGCTTATCTCTTGGTTTTTTCATTTTTGATTTATACTTTTCGTCACGTCACGTCGAGTCGCCCACAGCTTCCCTGAACGGCCTGCCAGAATGGAGAGCACATGAGAAGTTTCTTAGTCTTTGTTTTGTTAACACTTACTGTTATTGTCCCGTCACTGGTCTGGGGCCAAGGGTGGCAGTGGCAAAATCCGCTGCCTCAAGGTAACCCTTTGCGGGACATTGCTTTCAGCGATGACAGCACCGGCTGGGCCGTTGGCGACTTCGGAACAATCATGCGCACGACCAATGGCGGGGCGGCCTGGACATTCATGGCGCTCCACGAGCGGCAGATGTTCACGCGACTGGCGGCTGTAGACAGCCACCACGTCTGGGCGGTGGGCGACAGCGGGGTGATCATGCGCACCAGTGACGGCGGCGCGAACTGGCATGCTCAGACCAGCGGCACGATGCGCGACCTGCACGGCCTGGCTTTCCGCACGGCGGATGTGGGCTGGGTGGTCGGCGATGGCGGCACGGTGCTGCACACCACAGATGGCGGTGAGAACTGGCTGCCGGTGGACCTGTCGACCACTGACGATTTTGCAGCGATTGCGTATGCCAATGACCAGACGCTCTGGATCGTGGGCGGCTATGTGCAGTTCGATCCGCCGGTGATGTATCACAGCGAGGATGGCGGCGCGCATTGGACACATTATACGCCCTTTGGGACTCATGGCTGGCTGTCGGATGTGCAGTTTTACAATGACACGACCGGGCTTGCCGTAGGACGGAATGGCCTGGTGCTGCGTTTTGCAGGTAACGGCTGGGAACAGGTCCCCACGGGAACGGGGTCCACCTTGCGGGAAGTTGCTCTCCCCACGGCCACCTCCGGATGGTGCGTGGGCCATGACGGCATGATTCTGCACACGACGGACGGCGGCGCGAGTTGGGTTCAGCAGCCGGTAGGGACGACCTATCCGTTCTGGGGCGTGGCCTTCCGCGATTCGCTGTCCGGATATGGAGTGACGACAGACGGACAGGTCTGGCATACGGCCGACGGTGGCAACGCCTGGGCGCGGCAGACCAACGGAGAAATTTTTGCTTTGCGCGGCGTCGCGTTTGCCACGGCGACCACGGGGTGCGCGGTGGGTGCAAACGGCCAGTACATGCGGACGACGGACGGCGGACAGACATGGGATCCACGCCCGAGCCAATCGCCCTATGATTCGCAGGGGATCACCTTTCTGGACAGTTTGCGGGGCTGGCGGGTCGGCGCGGACGGTATCTGGCATACCACAACCGCCGGCGATACGTGGTCACGCGTGCTCAGCGGGGAATCGCTGTTTTTGAGAGATGTGGATTTTGCCGATACGACCTATGGCTGGGCGGTCGGAGATGCCAGCACGATTATGCATACCACCAACGGCGGCGGATCGTGGCACTATCAGAATGTGATTTCCGTGGGTTCCTTCACCGGAGTGGACTTTGTGAGCACGGGGAAGGGCTGGGCTGTGGGGGATGGCGGTTCGATTCTGGCCACGGTGGATACCGGCTTTACCTGGACCCGGCAGCCCACCGGTTTGCCGTACACTTTGAATGACATCACATTTTTGGATTCACTCACCGCCTGGGTTGTGGGCGTAGGCGGCACCATTCTCCATACGACCGATGCCGGACAGCACTGGCTGGCGCAGGCGTCCGGCGTGCAGACGCAGCTTCGGGCCGTGGCTTTCCGCAGCGCCACCGAAGGCTGGATTGTCGGTGACGGCGGAACTATTTTGCATACCACCAACGCGGGTGAGCAGTGGGCCAC
This sequence comes from bacterium, assembly GCA_036504735.1. Taxonomy (NCBI): domain Bacteria; species bacterium. Next base: position 177,955 of record DASXUQ010000008.1, on the reverse strand, counting down.
CATGGTCAGCGGATGCATCTATGACCTGTGGGCGGTTACCTGTGTAGGACCGGATCAGATCTGGGCAGTAGGTGCGCACGGGACCATTCTCTATTCCGTGGGAGGCAGCGCCTTTACGCCGCCTTCGGGGAGACGCACGCCGGCGGTGTTGTCTTATTCTCTCAGCGCGTATCCTAATCCTTTCAATCCGCAGACCACCCTCAGTTTTGACGTCCCTGTTAGTGGGCGCGTGGCGGTGGCGGTGTATGATGTCGGAGGACGGCTGGTTCAATCGCTCGCGGATGGTTTCTACGCGAGAGGTCAGCACGATCTAAGTTTTGATGCATCCACCCTGCCGAGCGGAGTCTACTTCGCGCGGCTAAGCGGAAAGAATTTCGGCACGTCAGCTAAGCTGGTGCTTCTTAAATGAAACGGCGCCGCCATCGACTTGTGATGGCGGCGCTGCTGTTTCCGGTGTGTAAGTTCCGAGTCGCAAACAGGAGACTCCGCTGTACCCTTGACAACGATGTAGTACATGCGAATGAGCCGGTTTTGTCCGGCAGGTATCTTGACCAACACAAACCGAGAGGTGATGTATGGTGCGGTTTCTGTTCCTTGCGGCAGTGGGGCTGGCGGGGCTGATGGTTCTGGTGGGGTGTTCATCGACAGAAGACGGTGTGACAACTCCAGGCGGCGGCTCCCGCTTTTCGCCGCAACCCTGGATGTGGCAGAATCCCACTCCCCAGGGGAATGATCTGACGGACGTGACGTTTGTAGATGCCCGGCACGGCTGGGGTGTGGGCGCGTGCGGGACGATTCTGCAAACGGCGGACGGCGGGCAAACGTGGGCGCCACAGGTTAGCGGAACGGATGAAGACCTGGTGTCCGTCAGTTTTGCGGATCTCTATCACGGTTGGGTGACAGGACAGAACGGGACGTTGCTGTATTCCGGCAACGGGCGGGACTGGAGCCGTCAGACCATCGAGCATGACAGCAAGCAAGCCGTCAAGGATGTCTGTGCGCGGGGACCGGCTGAAGCATGGGCCGTGAGCGGTGACCGAATTCTGCACACCACGGACGGAGCGTTCTGGTGGGGCGTGTCTCAGTGGGACAACACCCATCTCAACGCGATCACGTTTGTCGGCGACAGCCTGGGTTGGGTCGTCGGATACCGTGATACACGGTCAATGGCATGCGGGGTGATTTTGCAGACAACGAACGGCGGGGAGACGTGGGTGGAGCGTCCCAACGGACCGTGTGACGATCTCTCGGATGTAAGTTTTGTGGATGCCTATCACGGTTGGACAGTCGGGCAGCGTTCCGGAAGGATCTTTCCGACGACGGATGGCGGACAGACGTGGGTGGAGCATCGCTTCAGCTACGATGCATATGCGTCCAAGGTCGTATTCAAAGACATGAACGTCGGCTGGGTGTCGTCGGGTCCATACGACGAGTACCCGGAATATTACCGGTTTAATGAGGGTACGTGGCGGACGAACGACGGTGGCGTGACGTGGTCGCAGCTCGCCCACGGCGCTCGCGCCATGTGCTTTCTGGACATGAATATGGGCTGGATGGTGGGCTGGGGGGGCTCGGTGTACCGGACCACCAACGGCGGCTTCAGCATGGAGCAGCAAATTCAGACGGTGACCACATCGGCTTTGCGAGACGTCGTCTTCAGCGGCAGCGAGAACGGATGGGCGGTAGGAGACAGCGGAAGTATCCTTCACACGACGGACGGTGGTCAGCACTGGCTGGCGCAGGATGCGGGAACGATGACCGACCTGTACGCCCTCGCGTTTGTCAGCGGCACGGCAGGCTTTGCGGTCGGCGGTACTTCAAATTACTCGGCGACGATTCTGCGCACGGAAGATGGCGGGGCCAGTTGGACCGAACAGGTCTTCGGCGGCATAGGCTATTTGAGCGACGTGCAGTTTTTGGACAGCCGAACCGGGTGGGCCGCCGGTTATTACGGGGCGATGCTGCACACGTCGGATGGCGGGCAGACGTGGGTCATTCAGAATACCGGCGGCACAACGAATTTTCAGGCAGTGTATTTTGCCAGTCCCACCAACGGCTGGGCGATCGGTTACACGGGGAGTGACTATTCGTATTACGGCACTCCCGTCATGCTCCGCACGACCAACGGTGGCGAGAGTTGGCAGCCGAAGTCTTTCGGCGGCCTGCACAGCCCGCAGGATGTCACTTTCAGTGACGCAAATCACGGTTATGTCGTAGGCTACAATGGTTTGATTGTCCGCACTACAGACGGTGGCGATCACTGGCTGGCGGTGGAAAGCAGCACGACCCTGCCGCTGAACAAGGTTGTTTTTCCAAGCCGCGAGGTGGGCTGGGCTATTGGCTCCGACGGGGCTATCCTGTACACGGCGGATGCCGGAATTACCTGGAACACGATGGAAAGCGGCACCAGGAATGAGCTAAATGGTGCCTACTTTACCGCTCCGGACAGAGGCTGGGTAGTGGGCGAGAAGGGGACGATCCTCTCCCAAGAGGCACCAACTGCGGTGACGAACCGGTAGCAAGATAGAGTGGGTGCAAATCAGTGCAAAACCCACTCGAATAATCTACCTCGGCATCCAGAAAGTACTTGCTTTTAGACTTACGGTTTTGTATACTATTCACACCTGCCCGCTACGAAGGCAGGTGTCGGTTTCAGAAACCGAGAGGAGGTGGTCCCATGAGTTCATGGCCACGGAGGTCCGCCACTTAGCTAAGTGGACGGACACACCAGCCCCGAAGGCTTGTCAGCACTGTTTGACGAGCCTTCTTTGCTCAAGGGCTGAGCCCTTGACCCATGTCGCCTTCGGCGTGCCGAGAAATGGCGAAAGGGCGACCCTATCGGGTGCCCTTTCTTGGTTTGTGCTCGTGTGGGAACTATCTGACCTCAATAGTACCCAAGATCATTAAAGAAATTGGTGAAACGCCTATTATGACCCGTGAAGAATACATTACATCCACGGAAATCGCTTTTGAGCGGCTGATGACACCGACTAAGGGGATCTGGCCGGAGCAGATGGAACAGCCGATGGCCGAGGGCAAATGGTCTTTCAAGGATCTGGCCGCACATCTGGTTTTGTGGGACGGCCTGGTGGTTCGGGCGCTCGAGCAGATGAATCAGGGCGAGAGCTTCGATTGGACTCCCTACCGCGATGTTGACGCGAGCAATGCGGCGGCGGTGGAGAAACTGCGCGTCACACCGCTGAAGCGGGTGCTAAGCGAACTGCGCATCACCCACAGTACGGTGATTGAAGCGGTGCGCCGCGTACCCGATGAAAAGCTGTATCGGAATGGAGAGTTGCCGGAGTGGCTGCTGTCCACTGTGCCCGAGCATTACGAGCACCATCGTGGGCAGGTGGAAGAATGGGCGGAAAAGATAAAAGCTGAAAAGCTACCCCCCTTAGTCCCCCCTTATCCTAAGGGGGGAGACCCGATTGCCTTCCCCCTTTGAAAAAGGGGGAATCAGAAGGGGGTGCTGAATCTCAGCATTTCAGATTTTCAGCGTTTCAGCGTTTTCTTAAAACTCGTGGCCTAAGTTAAGGTAGAAGACGGTCTGGTCGGGGGCAAGGCGGGTGCTGATGAGGCGGGAGGCGGTAAAGCGCATCGGGCCAAGCAGGGTAGACAGGCTGAAAGAGACGCCGATGCCATGTTGGTATTCATCAGCGCGCGGCAGAGGATCGGAGGCCGCAGAGACGGCGCCGACAGTGTAGGTGGCCGAGAGATAGGCGTCGGCCATCCAGCGGGAAATGAGGTCATAGCGAACCTCACCGAGCAGCGAGGTTCGCACATTGCCCAGATATTCGGCAGTGTGAAGCCCCAGCAGGCTGCCTTCTCCTCCCAATGGGAAGAGCGCCCACGGCGGCATGATGCGGTCATTCCATGCATAATCGCCGCGGCCATGCACTACCAGCCGCTTGGTCAGCGGGATGTAGCCGTCGGCGCGGGCCATGACGCGGTTGAAGAAGCGGTCGGTGGAGCGGGAGCGCAAGCCATACTCGTAAGAGCCGTTGAAAGCCAGTCCACTGGACGGAAACGGATAGCTGTCCTGCGTGTCCACCAGAGTGCGCACGCCAAGATAGGTGGTCTGATCCCGCGACGGGGAGAGCATGCCGCCGGAAAGCACGCTTTCGTGGCGCAATCCCCATGATACTTCGGCCCAGCGGCGGAAGGCGCGTCCCACCCAGAGTTCGGCGGAACTGCGCTCAAAGAAGTAGTCTCCGACGGAGTGATGCTGCCGGTAGAGATTGAATTCGGAGCGGCTCCACCCGCTGCGCAAATCGATCGTGGTGTAGCTCTGCAGGAAATCGTCCAGCGGCGTGCTGAAGGGGATGCGGTCGAAGGTCAACCCCAGGCGCGCTTCCTCATCTTTCTCCCCGTATTTTCCGAACACCGCCAGCCGCGCCCCGATATCCAGCGTATTGTCATTAAGGAATTCGACAAAGGCGCGTCCCCGCCGCTCGAGGGAATAGCCCGCTCCGAAGCGAAGCTGCGGCGAGGGCCGTTCCACCACGCGCAGCTTCAGCGCCGCGCCGCTGTCCGAGGACTGCACCGCAAGGTTGACCGACTCATAGAGGTCGCTGCCGTAAATCTGATTTAGGCCGCGTTTGGCCCAGCGCAGATTGAACACGTCCCCTTGGGTGAGCGGGAACTCGCGCAGCAGGCTGGACTCCCGGTGGCGGTGAAGCCCTTCCACCGTAATCTGGCGGATGTGGCCTTCTTCCCAATGGCTGCTCAGTTTATGATCGGGGGTGACATCGAGACGCGTCGCGTGAGCGAGGGTGCGTCCCACATCCAGATAGGCCTGCCGCAGCCACACCAGCTTCTTCAGTCCATCTTTGCCCGGCGGCAGATCGTTGATGGTAGAGTCCGGCATGTGATTCACACCGGTGAACACGTAGCCGGCAGGCGGCAGACTGTTGCAGTTCAGGGTCTGTTTGAAATCCCGGTAACGCGCGCGCGAGCAGAATGAACTGGCGCAGGCCGCCGCGGAGGAATCGGCACGGTGGAACTTGGTACGCAGCAAGGGCATCTGCGCCTTGGCCGCCAGATAACCTGCCGAGATCAGAATCGGAATGTCACTGAAATCGGTGGAGTGGTGTTCATCCAGATCGGGGGCAATCACGACGTCCGCGCGGGAGACCGAGGCATCGCGGCGTTCGCTTTGCATGATGGTCGTCACGCGGCCTACCAATTCCCAGGGCAGCGTCAGGTTCTCATCGGTGGCAGGCGTGGCCGACATGTCCACCGCCACGACGACATCCGCGCCCTGCTCGCGGGCGGTATTCACCGGAATATTTTCCGCCACGCCGCCGTCAACCATCAGCAGTGTGTCCATGCGGTAAGGCGCGAAAACCAGCGGCATGGAAATGGAGGCGCGCATGGCCTCGGCGAGGTCACCGCTCTTGAATACGATGGGCTTGCCGGAGATGAGGTCGGTGGCCACGGCGCGGAAGGGAATCCGCAGGTCATCGAAGCTCGGCCACGGCTGATAGGGCGCACGATGCACCAGTTCGAACAGCAGCTCGGAAAGCTTCTGGCCACTGGTGAGCGACGTGGGGACATCGAGAGACCAGCCGCGGAAGCGCACACTGAGAATATGGCGGGAGACCGTCTCCTTCTGCGCGAGAAACAGGTTGCGCCGCGAGGGGCGGTCGAGAAAAATCTTGTTCCACTCGGTATTGAGCGCGATGGTGCGGAGTTCCGTGGCCGAATAGCCGGCCGCGTAGAGTCCGCCGAGCACCGCGCCGATGGAGGTGCCGACAATCAGGTCGGGCTCCAGATGCTCCTCTTCGAGCGCCTGCAGCACACCGATGGCGGCAAAGCCGCGGGCGCCGCCTCCGGAGAGAGCGAGGGCCACGGTCTCGGCGCGCGCCGTGCCGGACAGCAGCACAGCGGCAAAGATCAGGAATAGGTATTTGGAAAGAGTCATTCTGCTTTTCTGATATGCGTGTTGGCGGCAAGCGCCATCGATCACGACTCGCAAACGCCCGGCAGGACCGGACGTTGCATGTCTAAACGAACCCACCGATATGAAACTCACCTGCTGGACCACCTTTGAGGGAAAGCCCGTACTGCTCGACGCGGACACCCTCCCCCCTATCGTACGATTTCTCAATCCGGCGCATGGGCAGACGCTGGCCGCCGATCCCAAGAATTTTGCTCAGTGCCTGAACGCGGCGGCGCGTGCCGCAGGGGACGGGTTGCTGTTGACGCTGCCGCCGGACACGGAGACGCTGGATGCGGCGTGGAAAGAGCGGCTGCTGGGCGTGGCGCGGCAGAATCCGGAGGGAGTCTTCTTCTACGGAGATTACCACCTGCAGGACGACGACTGTCAGAAGCTGCAAACGGTACGCCGGGACATCGGGGATATTACCGAGCGCGAAGACTGGGGTCCGGTGTGGGCCGTGCGTGTGGAGTGGTTGAATGGGCTGGGCGGCCTTGACGAGCGAAATCACCGTGCAGCCTTCTATGATCTGCTGCTGAAGAGTTGGGGTGAGGGACGGCGCGTGCACGTCGGAGGGCCGCTGGCGCTGATTCCCGCACCGCAAGCGGATAGCGGTGCCTCCGCTTTAAAAGACAAGCTGTTCTTTCCCGGGCGCGGCAAGCTGGGCGGATTCTCGTATCTGTTCATGGACCCGGAAGATGAGCGCCACACCGAGAATGTTTTCTATAATTTCCTGAAGCGCGAAAACGTGTGGCTGGAAGACGAGCGGACGGCGACGCCTTCCCGCCGCTCCGAACTCCATCCCCCTTGCCCGCTGGTGAGTGTGGTGACGCCGGTGTACAATCGCGGACGGTTTATCGGGAAAGCAATCGAGTCCGTACAAGGGCAGACGATTGACGACTGGGAATACCTTATCGTGGATAACGGATCGACCGATGACACGCGCGAGGTGGTACGAAGCTACGCGGCGAAAGACAGCCGGGTGCGGCTGATCGAGAACAACGTGAACATTATCGCGCTCTCGCTGAACATCGGAGTGCGCGCGGCGAAGGGGAAATACATCTCGCAGCTCGACAGCGACGACGAATATCTGCCGCGCACCTTAGAGCACATGACCGCAGGATTGGAAGCCCATCCCAACTGGGGCGTGGCGATTGCGTATTACGAGTTGATGGACGAAGGCGGCACGTCACTGCCGGAGTTCGGGATCATCAAGCATCTGGAATACAACCGCAACAATATCCTGCGGGTAGATGGGGCGGGCGCGCCGCGCACGTGGCACCGCAGCGTGATCTTAGAGTTCGGCGGCTTCGATGAGAAAGAGTTGGGCGGCTACGGCGAGGACTACGACCTGGTGCTGAAGTGCGGTGAAAAGTATGAAGTGGGCCGGGTGCATGAGATCTGCTACCGCTACCGCCGCCACGGGGACAACACGGACGTCACCCGTGATCCGGAAATGAAGATCGGCAACAAGACTCTGGCGCGGATGCATGCGTTGAAGCGGCGGAAGAAGCTGAATGCAAAAGGCTGAAACGCTGAAAATCTGAAAGGCTGAAAGGGAGCGCGGCGCGAGCTGCGCTCCTTTTTTGTGTGCCGGGGTCCACCGGCACGACAGGCGCCACTCATTTCCTTTTGTCTATCTCCACTCTGCCGTCCTCTTCCTCGTTACCAACTTTGCCGTCTGAAGCCTGCATGTTCTCCTCTGTGGGAAGGATGGCGGCTTCCACGCGGGACACCAGATCGATGTCCACGATGGTGTCGCCGCGGGCATCGACACGGAAGGCGGGCAGGAAGCGCGCGCCCCACACGATCTCATCGTAGCGGTAGGAATAGCGCGAGTGAACCCACTGGTTGAAGGTGTCATCAAAGCCGCGAATCAGAATCAGGATTTCCGCCTTGAGCGCGGCCAGAGTTTCGGGCGTGGCACCGCGCAGCGGGCTGGTCTCATCGATGGGGTGCACGATGGTCCAGGTGAGCGGCAGAAATTCTACGGACGGACGTTCCAGATCCAGCAGGCGGTAGACGCGTTTGAGTCCGCTATCGGCTTTTTCCACGGTCATCAGCAGCACGCGGGCCTGCAGTTCCATCAGCAGGTTGCGGCGCGAATTGACGATGCGGAATTCGAGGCCGGTGCGGCCCTGATACGGCGCGACGATGGCCCATTCACTGTAGACCAGCTTGGCATGAGGCCGGGAAAAGCGTCCGTAGAACAGCGCCGCCGCCAGCGCAAAGGCCATCAACCCGGATGCCGCTTCGAGCGACGCCACAAGATTGGTCAGAAATCCCTGCGGCGCAATATTGCCGTAGCCGACCGTGGTGAAGGTTTCGGCGCTGAAAAAGAACGCGCTGAAAAAGGACGAGATGCCCGAAGCGCCATCGGCTCCGGTCAGATGGCCAATCCCGATGAGCAGGTACACCAGCGCGTAAAACGTGTTGACGACGAAGTAGCCCGCCACCACAATCAACATAAACCGAGACCATGACAGGCCGATCAGATATTGATAGATATGCAGCGTGTGCAGCCGCGTGCCGGTCTGCGAGCGGCGGACATTGAAGGTTCCGTCTTTATTGATAATGCGGCGGATGTCGCCGTAATAGGTCTGCGACAGACCGGGGTCCAGCGGAACCTGTGGCCGCGACGCATGGGATTCGGGAGACGAGGGAGTGGTCATAAATATAGTTTATTGTAAACGGCAGCGATGGCCCTGCCGCCATGATGCGGAAGAATCGATTACGAAAAAGCAGGCTTACTTCAGGAGCATGAGCTTGCGAACGCCTGTGCTCTGGCCCGCCGACAGGCGGCAGAAGTAGACGCCGGACGGCCAGCCGGAGGCATCGAGGTGAACGGTGTGCGGGCCTCCGGGCAGTTGCCCGTCGAGCAGTGTCGCCGTTTCCCGCCCCAGAACGTCATAGACACTTAAGGTCGCGCGACCAGCATGCGGAAGCTCAAAGCGGATGTCCGTTACGGCATTGAAGGGATTCGGATAATTTTGCGCGAGGAAAAACTCGCCGGGGCTTGCGACCGATGGCTGATCCGAGGCCAGATCCGAGGCAATCCGCAGCAGCCAAATGTTGGCATCGCCCGCGCCGAAGGATGTGGTCTCACCCGCGACGAGGAAACCGCCATCAGGCAGTTCCACGGCGCTCTCGGCGACGTCGAGGCCGGCACCGCCCCAGGAACGCGACCAGAGCAGATTGCCGTCACCGTCGGTCTTGACAACGTAAACATCTCCGCCCACTCCGAAGGAATTCGTGTGCCCGGCAAGAAAGAATCCGCCGTCATGAGTGGCCAGAACCACGTGGCCGTGCTCTTCATCGCTGCCGCCGTAGGTGTGCAGCCATTGCTGGCGGCCAAGGGTGTCCGTTTTGATGAGCACGACGTCACCGCCCGGACCGTAAGATTCGGAAGGTCCGGTGAAGGCAAAGCCGCCGTCAGAAGTTTGCACGACGGAATTGGCAATATCCTCCGTGGCACTGCCGCCGAAGGTGCGAGTCCACACGGTGTCGCCAAGACTGTTCAGGCGCATCAGCAGATAATCGGAATGGGCATTGGCGGTTGCCCGGGTGGATCCGGCCAAAATGTAACCGCCGTCACGAGTGGGCTGAATCGAACGCGCATCGCTGAAATAGCCGCACTGGGCATACAGGCTGAAGCCGGTGTGCTGGGAGTCGCGCTCGAGAACCGTAACCCTTCCCTGCTCCGGGGTATCCGTCCAGTATCCGGCGCACACACTGTGACCAAGAGCATTCATGCAGATGCCATACCCGATCATATCCGCTCCCGGCGAGTAGTCTTCGACCCACTCTATGAGCGTTCCCGAAAGATCGTAACGGACTTCGCGCATCGCCTGTTCCGTGCCGCCACTCCGGAGCCCGTATCCGGAAGCGATAATCTCATCGTTATTTGTCTTCGCCATCCCCGTGCACCAGTCGTCGCCGGTTCCCCTGCCGAACGTCCGTGTCCAGAGCGTGTCTCCGCCGCCGTTGACGCACACCACGTAGAAATCCATGCCGACGACGCCGAAGGAATTGGTGGTGGCAGAAACCGCGAAGGTGCCATTGGAGAGTGCGACGATGCCTGCCGCATATTCATCGCCGCTGCCGCCGTAAGTTCTCGACCAGAGGGTGTCAGGCTGGGCAACGCACATCGTGGAAAGTGCCATCAGTGAAAACAGACAGAACCATTTCATCGGCGGCTCCGGTGTTATTCCGTCGGGAAGGTGCTTCTTAACTTTTGACTTTGTAACCGACTCCGGTAACGGCGTTGGCAAGAGTGGCGCGGTCGAGGTTCTCGCCTTCAACGTGGGCGAGGCCGTTTTCGAGAGTGACGTTCACCACATTCACGCCGGGGACGCTCTTCAGTGTCTCGGTGACGGTGCGGACACAGTGCGAACAGTTCATGCCTTCCACAGTCAGATCGAAGCCTTTGCCGTTGGACGTCATAATGTTTCTTCCGCTGAATTTTATCCGAAACCACTCCACAAAATGCCAGACCATAAGTGCCGCCAAAAGCAGCGATGTGCCATAGGTGAGCCAAGCAGGGAGCATGGAATGATCATGCGTCATCGGCGCGGCTACGGCCCAGCCCGTCTGCGCAATCACTCCATTCAGGATAAACCCCATAGCGACAGCCGTGATCGTAATGGAGCCGAGGTACAGCGACAGCACCCGGCCACCCATCACGCGGCCAATGATCACGAGCGTGCCCGCATTGGAAGCCGGACCGCACATCAGAAACACGAAGGCTGCTCCCGGCGAAATTCCCTTGGCAATAAGCACGGCGGCAATGGGAATGCTGCCCGTGGAACAGACATAGAGCGGAACGCTCAGGGCGATCATCATCAGCATCTGCGGCAGTTCACCCTGAACCTTGCGCGCGAAGAAATCGTCCGGCACGATTAAGGCCATGGCCGCCGCGACGGCGAGACCGACCACCAGCCACAGAGCGATGTCGCCCAGCAGTTCCCGGAAGGCGAAGTTCATTCCGCCTGCCAACCTCTGCCCGATGGAACGGCCGCCGTTCTCTTCCAAAGCATCTTCGGCCCGTACATGGTAGGTCATCCAATGATCATCTTCGGCTGCCGATCCGCGAGTGAAGAGCCGGGTCGCAATGCCGCCGAGCACTCCGCTGATGAAGGCTGCCACGGGCCGGAAGATGGCAAACAGCCATCCGAAAAAGCCGTAGGTTGCGAGAATGGCATCAAGTCCCGTCTGTGGAGTAGAAATCAGGAACGACACCACCGATGCACGGCTGGCTCCGCGCTTGCGCAAGCCCATAGCCGTGGGGACGGTACCGCACGAACACAACGGGAGAGGAATGCCCATGAGCGCACCGCGCACGGCCGAACCGGCGGTTTCTCCCCCAAGGTGCCGCGCAACCGCATTTTTGGGCACGAAAACGTGCAGCAGCCCGGCAAAGATGAATCCGAGCGTCAAGTAAGGAGCCATCTCACCGAGAAGTGTGAGCATTTCCGATAAGAACCGCCAGATCAAATCCATCATCCCGCCGGACCTTCCTTATCATTCATCCTGTAATCACTTAAGATACGCATTCCGTATCCGATTTTCAAGCTGCGCTTAGTGGCCGCTTTGTCTTTGTTCGCCTGAATTATTGATTATGTGAAAAATATGCGGTAACATGGGTCATTCCCAATTCACAACCGCAAATTTCTGCAAGATGAAACCACACCTGCTTTTAGCCGGACAGGGCGGCGGTTCCTGGGGCTGCTTTCCTGTAGGGGCCTTGCTTGAATACTTTGAGCAGAATCAGCCCGCATACGATGGCGGCTTTGGAGTCTCGGTTTCAGCGCTCATTTTGTCGCGGCTGATGGCGTCCGATAATGGCACCATTCCGCCGCTTGACGTCCAGCGGGAGAATGCTCGCCGCCTGGGCCAGATTTTCAGCAGCCTTTCGGGCAACGAGGCGATTTACACACCGTGGTCCGCCTCCAAGCTATCCTCCTGGCTGCTGAAGGGTCCCATTTCCCTGATGCCTATCCCACGGGAAGCCAAGCAGGCGATTATAGCACTGCTTGAAAAGAAGCCATCTGTCTACGACACACGGCCTCTGATGGAACTGGTAAAGCGGGAGCTGGCGGGGAAGAAGTGGCATCCATCGGTCTGCGTGGGAGTGGTACACCTTGAAACCGGAGTATTTGAAGAAATCTCCCTCGGGAACAATGCCAATTGGGCAGAGACTATTGTCGCCTCGACCGCTATTCCCATTGCCTTTCCGCCTGTGGCGGCCTTGGTCGATGGCGGTGTGATGGATATTACCCCGCTCAAAGGAGTGTTCAACCGTTTCCGGGAGCTGCGCGCCGCAGAGCCCGGCCGGCCACAAGAGTTGCACGTTTATCGTTGTAGTCCGTTTCCCGATCACCGCCAGACGGGCAAGCGGTATGCGACCCTGCCCGTGGTGACCTCGCGCACCTTGGACATTATGCTGGACCACACCGATGAGGAGGATTTCTCCAACGCGCTCTTCTACAATCGGCTGGCCGATCTGACGGCGCGGGTAATGAGTTGCAGCGATCCGGTACTGATCAAGGAATTTGCCGCCTTGCATGAAAAATATGGGAAAGTGGCCATTTATGTGATCAGCCCGACCCGCGAAGATGTGCTGGCGATGCCGGAGAACTCCCGCAGTTTCGATCCTGCACGGATGCGCGGTGGGATGCTGCGCGGCCAAGCGGCGATGAAGAGCTTTTTGATGAACAAGGAGAGTTACAGGTTGGAGAGGCTGGTGGAGACGAAAACGTGACTGTCAAATGTAAGCATATCTATCACATATTGTTACCCTACAAGCCACTCACACATCTGAAAATTTTGATGCAGACAAAGGTAATATGAAGTGCTTATTTTTGAATTTGCCTCTTTTTTGTAATAAAGAATTTTCTTATTTTAGTTGGCGAGAATAAGCGCATCAAAGAGCCGCGATTCAAACCAAATTCCATACTGGCGGAGGGCAGGCGAGTTGAATCCGCACGATCTTTCAGAAAACAGGCGTTCGCACTTGGTGCGTCATCCCACAGGGTATTGGGCTTTTGTCCCTCCGCCAATGCCCCGCCGAGTGGAATACACCAATGACATCGTGTGGGCACTGAATGCTGCGGTGCAGAAAGTGGGGAATCTCGAAGGATTGTGTCGTCTTCTCCCCAATCCGTATCTCCTTTCGGGTGCGTACGTGCGGCGCGAAGCCGTTTTGAGTTCCCGGATAGAGGGAACGCAATCCACGCAGCCGGATCTTTATCTGTTTGAGATAGACGCCAAAAGCAGTCCGCGACCGGAAGACATTCAGGAAGTCCAGAACTACGTTAAGGCGTTGGATTATGCGGTGGCACGTCGCCAAACCTTGCCTCTGAGCCTCCGCTTCATTCGAGAACTTCACGGTATACTTATGCAAGGCGTCCGGGGTCAGAACATGACGCCGGGGGAGTTTCGGACGTCGCAGAACTGGATCGGTGGCAGGACACCGTCTGATGCCCGATTCGTTCCGCCCCCCGTGCCAGAAATGACCGTTGCACTGGATGATATGGAGAAGTTTCTCCATAGACCTGAGCAGGAGCAGATACCCCCACTGATCGAAAGCGCACTCCTTCACTACCAGTTTGAAACCGTCCATCCTTTTCTGGATGGCAATGGCCGGGTGGGAAGATTACTGGTTATCGTTCTTGCATTGGAACGGAAATGTCTGAGCAATCCTCTGCTTTATTTGAGCGCTTATTTCGAAAAGCACCGGAACGACTATTACGACCAATTGTTCGGCGTCACCCAGACAGGTAAATGGGAGCCGTGGCTTTTGTTCTTCCTGGACGGTGTCGCCGATCAAGCAGCGGATGCTATCCGGCGTTCGGAAACCGTGCTTGCGCTATATGATCGCTACCGCAAGCTGGGTTTGTCCGCTCCCTCGCTGCGGCTGCTCGATCACTTACTCCACAATCCGTACATTACGGTTTCCCGCGCAGCCGAACTGCTCAACGCCGGATACACCTCTGCCAAGCACGCCATTATGCAGCTTGAGGAGAAGAGGGTACTGGTTCCCCTCCATCCGGAACAGAAGCGCGGACAGATCTTCGTAGCCCAAGAACTGATGGATGCTTTCACTGCGGACATGCCTTGAGGGAGACGATGGGATGATGACTCTCCCCTCCCTTACGTTCCTTGGCGTGATGCTGTGCTGGCTGGGGTGCTGCGGGCAGTGAGCGCGATCAAAATCCGAAAAGCCAAAAAACTAAAAAGCCAAAATAAAGAATCCGATTGGCCAACTTTACCAAGACTGAACTATGAAGTATCTGATTGATTCCAAGCGTCCGGTGGAAGAGACCATCGACATCGAGCGCGAAATGCCGCTGCGCAGCCAGGTGGCGAAGCTGATTGCCAAGCGTTACCGCTGCGACGTGCACTATTTTTACGCCGACCGCGTAGGCATGGTTTTCATTGTGGATCTGGACGACGCGGACCAGCTCGCGGAGATTACCTTGCTGCTGCGCCGCGCGGGATTGGCGCCAAATGCCTATCCGCTGGTGGGCAATATGGAAGTGGACCGCATTCTGCTGGATATGGCGGAGATGCTCTGATATGGACTATTTGCATTTGCCTCCGGGGAAGAACCCGCCCGTGGATGTCTGGGCCGTGGTCGAGATTCCCAAGAACAGCAGCAACAAGTATGAACTGGACCATGACCTGGGCGTAATGCGGCTGGACCGCCCGCTGTTTTCGCCGATGCACTATCCGGGAGACTACGGGTTTATCCCCAGCACTCTGGCAGCGGACGGCGATCCGCTGGATATTTTAGTGCTGATGGAAGAGCCGAGCTTTCCCGGCTGTCTGATTTCCTGCCGCCCCCTCGGCGTACTGGTGATGGAAGATGAGAAGGGCGTGGATGAGAAGATTCTCGCCGTGCCCACCACCGATCCAAGCTACGAAACTTACCAGAGTCTGTCGCATATTCCTCCACATTTCCTGCGCGCAATGGATCATTTTTTCCGGATCTACAAGGAACTCGAAGGGAAATCCGTGCGTACGATGGGATGGCAGGACCGGTGGGTGGCGGAGAAAATTATTTCCGACTGCATCACCGCAGCGAAGTAAATAACGTCTGAAAGCAGAACCCCCTTCATATTCCCCCTTTTTCAAAGGGGGAAGGTCAGAGACAAGGGGCTGAAAGCCCCTTGCCCGCATCAACGGGGACCAAGGGATTCGCTTTTCTAATTCAAATTCCCTATGTCCTATTTTCATATTTATGAGGTTTATCATGCGGAATCTGCTGCTGATTTTAGTGGCACTGTCGGGGGCGGCGGGGACTGGCTTGGCCAAAGTCAAGACCGAGACGGTGCAGTACAAGGATGGCGACACGGTGCTCGAAGGCTATCTGGCGTATGATGACTCGGTGGCGGGCAAGCGTCCGGGGGTGCTGGTGTGTCATGAATGGTGGGGCTTGGTAGACTATCCCAAGCACCGCGCCGAACAGTTGGCGGGGCAAGGATATGTGGCCTTTGCTCTGGATATGTACGGCAAAGGAGTCACGGCCAAGACACCGCAGGATGCCCAGACCCGAGCCCGAGCTTTTTACACCAATCGGCCATTGATGCGGCAGCGGGCACAAGCTGGGCTGGAAGTTCTGAAAAATCATCCCTTAGTGGACACGCGGCGGATCGCGGCGATCGGCTATTGCTTCGGCGGGACGGCCGCCCTTGAGCTGGCCCGCAGCGGCGCGGATCTTGCAGGAGTAGTGACATTCCACGGCAATCTGTCCACTCCCACAGCAGATGATGCCAAGAACATCAAGGGCAAAGTTTTGATCTGTACGGGGGCCGACGATCAGAGTGTCAAGCCCGAAGACATTACCGCCTTCGAAGACGAAATGCGCAAGGCGAAGGTGGATTACCAGATCAACGTCTACGGCGACGCGGTACACGGCTTTACCAATCCGGCGGCGACCGGCCCCAAATCGGGCGGGTATTCCTATAACGCACTGGCGGACCGGCGGTCATGGGAAGCGATGCAGACGTTTTTCAACGAACTTTTCAAATAGCGGTACGGCGGATACGAGCCGTGCCGCCGCTTACATTACACTAAGGAAGATCACAGCTCATGAAATTGTTTGTTACTCTTTTTGCAGCCCTGTTATTGTTTGGCGCCACGGCGTTCGCGCAGATCACGATTCACAACACGGATTTTTCTTCGGCCGGATATTCCTACACCTGGGGAGTGTCCGATGATACGGCCAGCTTCAGTTCTGGCAGTGCGGGAGTCAATCAGACCTGGACGTTCAACAGCACCTACTGGGATGCGACGGAGCGCCACACATTTGTTGCCCCTTCGTCGACGCCGCATGGCACTCAATTCCCCAACGCCACACGGGCGGACCACGTTGAACCTATTCACGGCAGCGGCGAAGAATCCTACATATACCACCAGATAACGAGTTCCCAGTTTCTGCAAATTGGCGAAGCCTTCACGGACACGATCGTCACTTTCCAACCGGCGTGGCTGGTAGGACCGCTGCCTCTTACCTACGGCGCAAACTGGACATCTGTCATGTACTATGAGCGCGCGCTGGTTCCGGGGTTTATTATGGGCACCCGAGACTCGACCCTCTGGACGGTGGACGGCTGGGGCACAGTGACTACACCCTACGGTGGAACACAAGCCGCGTTGCGCGTGTTCACGCGTCATTGGCTGACCGTCTCTCTGAATGGTACCCCGCTGCAGGCTTTCCAACTTATCAGCTACGCGTGGCTGAATCAGGCGGGAAACTCGGTGGTGGTTTTGACCTCCAATGCGGAAGACACCGATCCGAATTTCACGACGGGCACCATCGCCATGATGGGTGCGCCTCTGGCTGCCGAGCCGGTTCGCGGCCCCGTTGCACAGTCGCTTGCCGTCGGCCAGAACTATCCCAATCCGTTCAATCCGACGACGGATATTCCGGTGACCCTTGCGAAGAACAGCCAAGTGACGCTGGAAATTTTCGATCAATTGGGCCAGCTTGTCTCGCGAGAAGAGCATAATCTTCCGGCCGGCAGTCACTCGTTTGCGGTAAATGGTTCGCGCTGGGCAACGGGAATGTATTTTGCCCGCGTATCCACCGGAGCCGAGCAGCAGGTGTTGAAGATGAATTTGCTGAAGTAATTGTCTTTTTGCATTTTTGGAATCAGGGGCCGGCAGGACATCCTCCGGCCCTATCCATTACACAGGAGCACTGGTTTTGATGAAGCATTTTCTTACCGTTTTGTTCGTGGCACTGGTTTTGAGCACGGCGGCCGTTGCCCAGATTACGATTCACAACACAGATTTTTCTCCGGTCGGCGGCGGCTACACGATGGGTCTCAGCAATGACACCAGCGCCACGGTCAGTGTCGGACAGTCCGGGGCAAACCGGACATGGACCTTTGACGCGGCCATCTGGAATGATGTTTACCGTTACACCTTCCTATCTCCGGCCGACGCGCCGCACGGTTCTGATTTTCCGAATGCGACACGTGTAATGCACGTCGTAAGCGCGGACACGGACAGTTACGATTACGAGAGCATCACCGCCACCTCCTATTCACTGCTGGGATCGGGATTAGGTGATTCAATTACCAATTATATGACGGCAGATCAGATTATGCCCCTGCCGTTCACCTATCCGGCCAGTTGGGTCTCCCTGCGGCGTTTCCAAATGCACTACTCCGACACGACCCTGGCCATGTTCACCGATTCCGCGGTGTGCACAGCGGATGCATGGGGAACGGTGACCACTCCCTATGGGACCTGGCAGTCCATCCGGTGCTTCTCGCATCATTACATGACGGTAACGATCACGATCGGCGGTTTTACCGTTCCGGTTATTAGCTACCAGTATCTGAACTACACATGGGTAGATCAGCACGCCAATCCGGTCATGGCTTTCACCTCTCCGCCCAACAGCATCAATCCCAATTTCACGCATGGGTACATGACCATGGCGGGCGTACCGCTGGCCACGGATCCGACGCAAGGTTCGGTGGCGCAAAACTTCTCGGTGAGCCAGAACTATCCGAATCCTTTCAATCCGGTGACGCTGATCCCGGTAACGCTGGATAAGAGCAGCCTTGTGGCCCTGGATATTTTCGACGAACTCGGCCAGCTTGTGTCGCATGAAGAGCACATGCTTACGGCAGGGCGTCAGCAGCTTGCCGTCAATGGATCGCGCTGGGCGAATGGAATGTATTTCGCGCGGGTAACCGCAGGTGCCCAGCAGCGTGTTCTGAAAATGAATCTGCTGAAGTAACCGTGCGGAATTTGGCGGGGCAGCAGCTTCGCGACGATCACCGGAAAAGGTGCGCTCCTAAGCGCACCTTTTCTGTGTTCATCAGCGCGGTCGAAACCGGCAACTTCTCTATATCAGATGAGGTTCAAGCAGTACATAAGAGCTTTCCATAGCAGACGATACATAATTATGATGCAGCCAGAATGGTAAAGATTAAATGTGAAAACGATGGCATAGGTTCGAAAAGGAGATTCTATGAAACGGCTAAATTTGATGTCCATAAGCGCGCTACTTCTCTTATCCTTCGCGCTCGTGCTCCCGGCCAGCGCGCATATCCGGCAGGGTACTACAGTTTTGCAGGGCAATGCATCTTTGTCTTCCTCGAGCGGCGCCCTGTACAACAATGCCACCGTGACGAACTTCGTGCTGGCACCGGCCGTCCGCTACTTTATTGCCGATCACTGGGCGTTGGGCGGACAGATGTATCTGAATTATATTAAACAAGGTCCGGCCCACAGCACGAACTTTGAATTGGGGCCGTCCGGCGCGTACTACTTCGGAAACCTGGATGCCAAGACGATTCCTTATGTTGGGACCTCGCTGCTCTTCCGGACTCTGTCCAGTCAGGCCGGTGGTCAAAATACTTCCACCAGTGATAATGGCACGGCGTTGTCCTTCTTTGGCGGACTGTCTCTGTTTCTAACGGAGCATCTGGCCGTGACGCCGGAGGTCGCGGTGAATCTGGAGAGTCTCGGTGGACACGCGGGCACCACGGTGCTCTTCGGCGCGGGTTTGGCCGGATTCCTTTACCGGACAACCGCCGCCCCGGGCGGCCATACCCGAGTGCGGTAGAATTTCCGGAAACGTGTTTGATGAGGAGCGGGCTCAGAGATGGACCCGCTCTTCGATTTTGCCTTCACCCTTTCTTCTTGCGCTTTCCCGTCGAAATGCTTACCTTCCAATGACTCCGTGAAAAGATCACCTATGCCCAATACCTTCCTCGAGCGGTGGCACACCGCGATCTCCCGCGCCCGCGCGCCCATCTGTGTTGGCCTCGATCCCGACCCTTCCCTGCTCCCGCCGCATTTGGCAGCGGACGCCGCCGGTTTGGGAATTTTTCTGTCCCGAATTGTCGAGGCGACGCGTGATGCCGTGGCGGCCTACAAGCCAAATCTCGCATTTTTCGAAGCTTATGGACCAGAGGGACTTGCCGTTCTGGAATCCCTGCGCAACATTATGGGTCCAGATGTTCTCTTGATTGCAGACGCCAAGCGGGGGGATGTGCTGCACACCAATGAAGCTTATGCCCGGGCACTGTTTGGGCGGCTGAAGGCCGATGCCGTGACCGTTCAGCCTTACCTTGGAGGAGAGCCCCTTCAACCCTTCTGCCGGGAGGCGTCGCGGGGGATGTTTGTGCTGTGCGCAACCTCCAATCCCGGAGCGGGAGCGGTTCAGAATTTGCCGACCGAGCACGGACCGCTTTATCTGGAAATCGCCCGGCAGGCGGCAACGTGGAGTCTGCATCCCAATGTGGGGCTGGTGGTGGGTTCTACCAAGCCGGAAGCGGTGGAGCAGGTAGTCCACACGGTTCGCGACTTGCCGCTGCTTTTGCCCGGCGGCGGAGCCCAGGGCGGCGAGACACTCCGTGTCCATCAAGTCTTGAATAAGGCAGGGGCAACAGGCCTGTTCACCTTCTCGCGCAGCGTGATTTACGCGTCCAAGCTGGATGATTTTGCGGACGCGGCGCGCACAGAAGTGCTGAGGCTGCAGCGGATGTTTGCCCAGTGAGCGGCGCGACTGAAGCCTGACGGACACGACCGGCGGAAACTCGAAAGGCTGTTCGGTGAGTAAACATTCGATTGGGGCGCGCGCGGCTTTCCAGATGCGCTATGCACTGCAGCGCCGGTTTCCCGGCAAAACGCTGCCGGGGATGAGTGTGCTGCTGGCGACGTGGAACCGCTCCCGCGCTCTCGATCTGGCGCTGCGCGCCCTTGCCGAGACCTTGCCCGAAGACCACGACGTGCTGGTGCATGACAACGCATCGACGGATGAAACGCCGGACGTGATTGCGCGCTGGCAGAAGGATTCCCGGCTGCATCTGCGCGCGTTTCGCAGCCGCACGAATATCGGCACCAGCGGCTATGCCGCGCTGGCGATTCACGCCCGAAGAACGTATCTTGTGGCGATGGATGACGATGTGGTGGTGCTGCCGCGCCACTGGTGCGATAAGGTGATGGCGGCCTTCGCGGCTTTTCCGGATTTGGGTTATCTGGCACTGGACGTGATTCAGGATGAGTACACCGACGGGGCAAAGCCGCTGCCGGTGCACTATCAGCCGGAGACCCGCGACGGGATCACCGTAGAGTTCGGTCCCTGCGGCGGCTGGGTTTCCATCACTCCGCGCGCCTTCTATCTTTCGACTCCCGGCTTTCCTTTCCGGCCCCACAAGCGAGCCTTTCTCCATGACGCCTACTATCGCCGGTGGGTTGAACAGGGCGGGCGGCGATGGGGAGTATTGCGCGGCGTCAAGGCTTATCATGCGAACGGCGCGCTGTGGAATCAGGTGTTCCGGCCCGGAGCGGCCGCCGCGGCGGCTCCCATTCTGACCGGGGATCCGAACAGCACCTTGACGTACCCGCCGGTGGGCAATCGCGCGCCGGATTTAGCCGTGATTGAACAATACCGGACCGCTGCGCTGAGTTGAACCTCTCCGGGCACAGCACTCATCTGTGAACATTTTCAGGCGGCTGCAAGGATATTCGCAACCGCAAAATTCATGAGGCGGTTTTGGACCGCCGAGACTCACCTTGGATGGGGCAAAGGAACCATCATGCTGAACCGAAACGACGCGCTGAACCTGCTCCGCGACAACGGAGCCATTCTCGAAGGGCACTTTCTGTTGACCAGCGGACGGCACAGCGGAGTATATGTGGAAAAATTCCGCCTGCTGGAACATCCCGATCTGACCGCGCAGTTTGCCGAGCCGATTGCCGAGCATTTCCGCGAGGCCAATGTAGACATCGTGGTCGGCCCGCTGACCGGCGGCGTGCTGGTGGCCCATGAAGTCGCCAAGGTGCTGGGCAAGCCGATTGCCTTCCCCGAGCGCTCCCGCGATCACATGGACTGGCGGCGCGGCTTCAAGCTGACACCCGGCCAGAGAGTGCTGATCGTCGAGGATGTGATTACCACCGGCAAGACGATTCTTGAGGTGATGGACGCGGTAGCGAAGACCGGCGCTGAAGTGGTGGGCATCGGCTGTCTGATTTGCCGGGGCAAGATCGATCTCGAACCGCAGCCGTTTGCCGTGGTTTCGATGAACCTTGCCAGCTTCCCTGCCGAGCGCTGTCCGCTTTGCAAGAAGAATGTGGCGCTGGAAAAGCGCGGCAGCCGCAGTGAGAAGGACGAGCACAAGGAAGACCATAAGGCGACGGCCGCGGAAGAATAACGCCATGAAGCCATGGGCGGTTTGAAGAAGAACGGGCACGACATGTCGTGCCCCTACGGCGGATTTTACGCCAAGGAAACTATCCATGTTCTGCACTCAATGCGGGGCTCAGAACCCCGAGGACGCCAAGTTCTGTTTCAGTTGCGGCAATCCGTTGCCGGCGGGTGGCACAACCGTAGCGGCACCTCCGGTCACGCCGACGTCTCCACCGCTGGCGCCTCCTGCGGCGCCGCGCGTGGAATACGCGGGCTTCGGGCGGCGGGCACTGGCGATGGTGATTGACAGTCTGATTCTGAGCGTTCCCAGTGGACTGATCTTTTTGCTGTTCATCCTGCCAACGATTACCGCCGCGATCCATACCGAAGACGCGGACATGATTGCCAGCATGGTGCTCTCCTCGATCTTCAGTTGGGTCTGGATGGGAATTTTGCTGTCGCTGATTCCGCTGATTTATTTCAGCGCCTTCGAGTGCTCGGAATATCAGGCTACGCCCGGAAAGATGGCGCTGGGGATCATCGTCACCGACATGCAGGGGCGGCGGATCTCCTTTGCGCGTTCGTTGGGCCGCAATGTCGGCAAGATTCTTTCGAAGATGATCCTCTACATCGGCTTCCTGATGGCGGCGTTTACCGAAAAGCAGCAGGCGTTGCACGACATGCTGGCCGACTGCCTGGTGGTGATGAAGCACCCGACGAGGTATTGACCTCACACGCGCCCTAGCGGCGGCCTCTGGTCCGTCGAAGCCGAGATCTCGCCTTCAGCGGACCGTCAGTCCGAAGGACTCGAAGCATTTCCGAGGGAACATGTCATGCGTACTGTTCCATTCAATCGCTCAGAAACAGATCTTTTGTTCTTTGTATCGGCATCATTGAACGACCGAACGCCCATGTTTGCCAATGAGCGAGCCGCACAGATCGCATTGGACTCTCTGCAATTTTTCCGCCGCACCAAGGAAATTGCACTTTACGGCTATGTAATCATGCCCGACCACATTCACCTCATAGTCAAGCCGCTCGCTCCACTGACACTCTCGAAGTTTATGCGGCGGTTCAAGACGTTTATTGCACATTCGCTTGACAGGGGCTCGATTTAGCAGAAGGGATGTTGGTCCGAGGTCATTGTCACAGAGCAGATGTTCTGGAGCCGTTTGACGTATCTGCACGAGAACCCTGTGCGCGCGGAACTCGTTGTCGAGCGGAATGCCTATCGCTGGTCATCGGCGCGGGAATGGAGCGGGGACGGAGCGAAAGTGTTGATTGACGGTTTTGAATAGGTTTGTGCTGTCCTTCGGACTGACGGCCAGAGGCCGCCGCTAGGGGAATTCATCTAACTATTCTTTCCATGAAGTACTCCTGTATACTGTTTTGTCTCTTTGCCCTGCTTGCCATCGGTTGCAAGAAGGAGCCTACGCCCGCTTCCAAGATGCGGATGGGGAAGGTGGAGCGGGGGAAGATTGCGCAGACGGTGGTGGCGACGGGGAAGATCCAGCCGCTGCACCAGATTGAAATCCGCTCCAAGTCGGGCGGAACCGTGCGCGCGATCTTTGTGGAGGAAGGCGATGCGGTGACCAAGGGCCAGAAGCTGATGGAGATTTCTCCGGAATCTTCTCCCACGGAGCAGGTACAGGCGCGGCAGGAACTGGCCACGGCACAGGTGGAATTGCAGCAGGCGCAGGACCGCGCGCGGATTGCCAAGGAACTCTACGAGAAGAAGCTGGTGCCCGAGCAGAACCATCTGGACGCGGAGCGGGATGTGGAACGCGCGCAGGCACGGCTTTCCGCGGCGGAATCCGAGTGGGCGCTGATCCAGCGGGAGAAGATCGGCAAGAATGCGCCCGATACCAAGGGCATGGACATTGTGCGCTCGTCGACGACGATCCTTGCGCCGATCAGCGGAATTATTTTTACGCGTTCGGTGGACGTGGGCGCCAGCGTCACCCCGACCACGTCGGCTTCGGGCGGCACGGTGGTAATGACGATGGGCGACGACAGCGAAATCGAGTTCAAGGGCGACATCGATGAGGCCGACATCGGCAAGATGAAGGTCGGACTCGAGGTCAATTTGAGTGTGCAGGCCTATCCGGGAAAGAGCTTCAAGGGGACGGTGACGCACATATCGCCGGTGGGCAAGGTGGATCAAGAAGAGAAGCAGACGGTGTTTTCGGTCCGCGCCCTGATGGAGAATCCCGACAAACTGCTGCGGGTGGGGCTTACGGCCACGGCTAAAGTGGTAGTGGATCAGCGGGACAGCGTGGCGATTGTCGATGAGATGGCGCTGAGTTTCAAAGGCGATACGGTAACGGTGAAGGTGGTGAAGGACACCGTCAAGGCCACGACCGAGGACCGCGTCGTGAAGGTCGGGATCTCCGACGGGATCCGCACGGAAATCATGGAAGGGCTGAACGGCGGCGAGACGGTCAGCCTCGGCGCGGTTGAGGAAAAGAAGGACTAAGGCCATGGGCTTTTTCCTCCTCGTACGGCAAGTGTTGTCCAATTTGCGCGCCAACAAGCTGCGCAGCGTGCTCACCATGTTCGGCATTACGTGGGGAATCGCATCGGTGATGCTGCTCTCGGGGATCGTGAGCGGCTTCAAGGCCGAGCAGATGCAGAACATGTCGGGAATGGGCAAGGATCTGATTGTGGCCTGGGGCGGGCGGCGCACGACGGCGGTGGGCTCGCAGCGGCAGGGGGAGTGGATCCGCTGGAATGAGACTACCGTGAAGGCCTTGAATGCCAAGGCCACGCTGTTCAAGTTCAGCCCGGAGATCTCCGGCTGGAACACCTCAATGAAGGCGGGATCGCGGTTCTTCGCGGCGCAGCTTTCGGGTGTCGGAGCTAATTACGGCGACATGCGCAACATGATTCCGGATCATGGCCGCTGGCTGACGCAGCGCGACTGTGACGAGCTGCGGCGGGTGTGCGTGATCGGCGACAAGGTGCGCACCAAGCTTTTCGGGGAAGGATCGGATCCGCTGCACCGCACGATGCTGATCGGCGGGCGGGAGTTTATGATCGTCGGCTGGAAGTCCGAGAAGAAGCAGTCGTGGAATTACGGCTCGCCGGACAACGAGCGCGTGTTTATTCCGTGGACCTCGCACATGGCGATGTTCGACCGCCAATGGTTCGGCAATTTTGTCTTTTCGCCGAACCATGTGGCCGACCACGAGCTGGCCGTGCGCGAGTTCAAAACCATCACCGGAAAGATTCACCGCTTCGATCCTGACGACAAGGAGGCGGTGAACCTCTGGGACACGATGAAGAACGCCCACGAGATCACTACGATGTTCGACGGGCTGAATTACCTGATGCTGGCCATTGGCGGGATCACACTGATGATCGGCGGTCTGGGTGTGATGAACATTATGCTGGTCTCTGTGGTGGAGCGTACCCGGGAGATCGGGGTGCGCCGCACGCTGGGGGCGACGCGCTGGAACATCGTCAAGCAGTTCTTCCTCGAGTGTCTGGCGATTACCGTTGTGGCGGGCGGGGCGGGCATCGGGATCGGCATCGGACTGATTCGTGTGCTCAAGCACGTGAAGCTGCCCGAAGGGCTGTCCGCGCCGGTGCTCTCGGTCGATACGATGATTATTTCGGTGATCCTCATCGCGCTGGTGACCATCGTGTCCGGCACGTATCCGGCATTTCGCGCGGCGAAGGTGAGCCCGATTGAGGCGCTGAGATACGAGTAAAGGATGAGGGCGGAAGGATGAAAAACCTCGCTTCGTGCGCTTGATGTGTTCTTTTTGATTTCTCGTTTCTAATTTCCAATTTCGAGTTCCCCCCTGTGTCTGTAACCCTATCCGTTCTCGCGTCCGGCTCCAAGGCGAATGCCATACTGATCTGCGAGGACAAGACCAAGATTCTGATTGATGCCGGTCTCGGCATTCGCAATATGACGGCGGCGCTAACGGAAGTCGGCCTGCGTCCGACCGACCTGACGGCGATTCTGATTACCCACGAGCACACCGACCACGTGCGCGGGCTGGCCAAGCTTTTGGAGCGCTCCCACGTGTCGCTCTATGCCAGTGCGGCCACGCTGGCGGCGGTCGACTACATGACACCGGCGCGGGTGCGCACCACGGCCATGAACGGCGAGACGGTGCAGATCGGCTCGTTTGCGGTGCACGGTATCTCCGTGCCGCACGACGCGTCGGGACCGCTGGCCTATCACCTGCAAACGGGCACGCACCGCATCACGCTGGCCACGGACCTCGGCGAGGTCCCGCCCGCTCTTTCCGAAATTCTGGCGCACAGCACCGCGCTGATCTTCGAAAGCAATCACGATGAGCAGATGCTGCGCGACGGCTCTTATCCGGACTTTTTGAAGACGCGCATCCTTTCGAGCAACGGCCATTTGTCCAACCGGCAGTCGGCGGAAGCTTTAGCCAAGTGCAAAGGCAATGGCTTGCAGGCCGTGGTGCTCGCTCACTTGTCCGATGAGAACAACCTTCCCGAACTGGCGCGGGCATCGGCGCACGACGCGCTGAAAGACACCGGCGCGGAGCTGCACGTGACGACGCGCTCGACTTCGGGGCCGTTTCTGGAATTGAAGTAGAAATTGTGCCGTTGCCGTGATACCGAATGCAGGAGTATGGAGACATGAATCTTCCTCCTTCCCCTACTTTAGTGGGGGAAGGCCGGGATGGGGGTCGCTACCCTCGACCACTGATGCCCCGATTTTGGAACATACCGAAAGCGAACTGGCAGAGCGCCCGTGATATGCGCGGCCAACCCACGCAGGCCGAGAAGGTTCTGTGGGAGGCACTGCGTAGCTACCGTACGCAGGTCAAGTTTCGTCGCCAGCATCTGATTGGGCGTTTCATCGTAGATTTCTACGCGCCGGACATCAAACTGGTTATTGAAGTTGATGGCGGCATACACCGACGATCAGAAAATGCCCAGCGCGATCAGGAGCGTACCGTCGCCCTCGAAGCTTCCGACTGTCGGGTGATACGGTTTTCCAACGACGAAGTTCTCTCAGATCTGGCACACGTAGTGGAGGTGATTCTACGGGAGGTAAGTGCTCCCGGCAAAATACCCCCCTTAATCCCCCCACTAAAGTAGGGGGAGACCCGAGGCTGTTTTGCATCGGTATCGCAAACGAAAAGATCTGTAACACACACACCTTCATACATTACATACCACAAACCGAGGACCGCAACGAAATGAAAACCCTGGTTACCCTATCCCTGACCGTGTTGATTCTGTGTTCGGCCTGCAAGTCGGCGAAGAATCAGGCGGCGGATCAGACCACACCCCAAAAACAAACGAGTACTCCTGTGCAACAAGATCAATCCGGCAAGCTGCAGAAGTGGCCCGCCGACTACCCTGTGACCGGTGACAGCGTCGCCGTGATTTCCGTGTCGATCGACAGCCAGCCCGCGGGCGACATGGTGGCGGAATTCTATGCGGACAAGGCTCCGAACCACGTGCGCAATTTCAAATGGCTGGCGGATCACGGCTTTTACAACGGCGTGAAGTTCCACCGCATTGTCAAGGGATTCATGATTCAGGGCGGCGATCCTTCCGGCAACGGCACGGGCGGCCCGGGCTGGAATGTCAACGCCGAGTTCAACGACACGCCGCACGTCAAGGGCATTCTGTCGATGGCGCGGGCAAGTGATCCCAACTCCGCGGGCAGCCAGTTCTTTGTCTGCGACGACACCCCCAGTTTTCTGAACGGCAAGTACACGGTGTTCGGCAAGGTGTTCAAGGGTATCGACGTGCTGGACAAGGTGCTGGACGTGCCGGTCGCGCCGTCTCCGTCCGGGGAAAATTCCGCTCCGCAGAAGTCCGTGGTGATGACGTCGGTGAAAATCGTGCCGCGCAGCGCGGTCAAATAATTCAGGTGCACTTATGACTCGCAGGAAGCGAATCCTCTATATTGAAGATGACGCCACAGTGCGCGCCGAAATCGGGATGCTGCTGGAAATACTCGGCTACGAGGTCACCTTTGCCGGCGATGCTCCCGAAGCCCGCAAACGCTTCCACGAGAAGCCGGTGGATCTGGTGCTCACCGATCTGTACATGCCCGGCGGCCTGGGCACGGAGTTGTTGAAGGAGTTTCACCACGCGCAGCCGGATCTTCCGGTGATCGTGCTGACCGGCTTCCCCTCCGATGAGACGATCCGGCAGACGATCCTTTCCGGCGGCTACACTTATCTGGCCAAACCGGTCTCCGGTGACCAGTTGCGCGACGTGATTGAACACGCGCTCTCGGAAAAGGGCTAAGCGATAACGGATAAGGGATGAGTTGGAAATAGGGGCCGCGTGGACGGCGGTCTCCTTTTCCTATTTCACATTTCCGAATTCTCTGCTTCCGGCACATTTACTGCATGGTAGGTAGGTGGTGTACTGTCCTTTCGGGCTTGGTACAGCCACCGAACCTTTTGAATTCTTTTGCTTTACCGAGCCTTCCACCGGATGCGATTCCTTCGTCTTCCGGCGGAAGGCTCTGCATTTTTTGCGGGGAGCATTCCCCTGTGCATAGTCTGAACGGCATCGTTCAGATCTTCAGCAGCGGTTGCGGACCAAGGATGTGCTTTTTGAAAGCGTGCCCATTCAGAAGGCCCTCGCTCGGAGGAAAAAATACAGAGCTTTCCAGCGGAATTTGGCTTGCGCAATGGCGTGGCACGGCGGGCTCGAAAACTCAGAAACTTGTACTGTTGAAGTGAAATCCATTGCTATTCTGTGGTTGAATGCGTATAATATCTGCTTGATTAGTGGTGATCTGCGGTCAGTCTCCGGCCGCCATATAACGCTCATCTCTGATTGCGCAGCTTCCCGCGCGAGGATTCATGCCAGCGGAATAACCCTGCCTCTGGCCTGATACTCTTGGACGGCCGGAGAGTGCATACAGACGCCACCGCCACCCCCATCTAACTTCCCCCACAAAGTGGGGGAAGGACTTGGGCCGTCGCCGAGGTGGGGAATCCTGCTCCCATCTAACTTCCCCCTAACCCTAACCCTTCCCCCACTAAAGTAGGGGAAGGGGACCAGTGCAGAACCCCCTTCTGTTTCCCCCTTTTGCAAAGGGGGAAGGATCGGAGAAGAGCGCAGCAAGCTGCGCAACTACTCCAGAACAGGATCGGACCGTAGTTGCACAGCTTGCTGTGCCCTCTTCATGAGCGGCAAACTGGCCGGGGAAGCGAATTCCTAAGACGCATGCCGCGGCGAAGGGTGCGGTGTTCTTCTTTCAGCCTTTCAGATTTTTGGCCTTTCAGATTTTTCCTTCCATGCCTGAGACTATTCCTCCCGGCTTACGCGCGATCTACGATGCGGCGGGGCCGGTGATCCGTTACCGCCTTGTGCGCGACATTCTCGGACGCGACGACACTTTCATCCAGACCATGCACCTTGGTCTGGAGATTCCCCGCCTTGCCGAACCGCAAACGCTCCTGTCCGCGCAGCAACTCGACGGCTCGTGGAACGGCGTGCTGTGCGCCACCACCGCCGCCGATCAGCTCACCACAGAGCGCGCCTTTTTGCGGCTGTGCGAGCTGGGGATGGAAAAGAGCGAGGCCGTGGGTGCGTGTCTGGAGAAGGCGCTGATGCCCACGCTGTTCAGCCGCGATGTGCTGTGGGAATTTCACACCCACGATGAGGCGGCGCACCGGGCCGCGCGGCAGGTAGTGCGGGACAAGGCGCTGTTCATGGTCTGCCGCGCGACGCGCGAGACCGATGAGGTGATCAAGCCGATGCTGGAACTGGTGCTGGCCGAGTGGGAACAGTATGTGGTTCGGCCCCGTGAGGCCGTGGCCGCGCCGACCATCGATGCGTATGCCGCGATCTGCTGGTTCCCGTGGAGCGATGATGATTTCGACCGCGTGCAGAAGATTGTCGTGCGCATGGTCAAGCACGCCGAAGGGCAGATGGGCGGAATCCCGGCGGTGCATCCCTTGCTGTTGCCGCATCTGTTTCAACTGTCCGATAAATGGGAATATCTGGCACGACCGCAGGATCTGCTGTTTGAACTGGAGCTGTCCGCGCGGCTGGGGATCACTCGCGACCTGGACGTCACCCGCTGGTTGCTTGAAGAACTGGAAGCGCGGCAGGATGCCGACGGCTGGTTCCGCTTTGAGACGGGCGGCGACGTGGAAGCGTCGTGGTATTTCCCGCTGGAGACCAGCCGCATCGATGATTTCCCCGTCGAGTGGACCTTCCGCGGGGATCTGATCTTCAAACTGCTGGAGTACGATATTTAGCAGAGCGCCGCGCGCTTTCTTGTTGTTCGGGGATCACTATAGCTGTTTGCAAACCCCGCTTTTTCGCGCACACAGAAACTGATTCTTCTCAAGTAAACCGGAAAGGTTTTCGTCTTCAGCCGGTTTCCTTCACCTTTATGCACTGCTTCACTGTTTACGGGAGAGATGGCTATGAGACGTGCTTCGATGGTTTTGCTGACTACGCTGATTGTCTGTTGTGCCGCGCTGGCCGATCCGCCGCGCCCCTTGTGGACGCGCACCTATGGGGGTGAGGGAGACCAGCGGGCTTATTGTATGTACCGCGCAGCGGATGGCTCGCTGGTCATCGGCGGCTCGGCGTCCATTCCGAACGGCTTGGGACACCAGGCACTGGTGATGAAGGTGGCGGCTAATGGCGACAGCCTCTGGTCGCTGCTCTATCCCGCGCAGCCCAATCCCTACGACAGTGTGGTCGCTCTGGCGATTGCCCCGATGACCGACGGAGGTTACATTCTCACGGGCCGCAACGGCAGTTGCCCCTTTCTGCTCAAGGTGACGGCCACGGGTACTATCGGCTGGAGCTACAGCTACACTACATTTTACTTTGCCCAAGGTTGCGGTGTGGTGCAAGCGGCCGATACGGCGCTGCTTATGGTGGGGTGGAACGGCGTGTCGACCCCCAGTCTGTTTAACTTGCGCACCAGCCGCACGGGTGGTATCCGCTGGAGCCGTACCAACTATGGTTTCGGCTACGGCCTGACGGTGCTGGCGACCCCTGACAGCGGCGCGACCGTGGCCGGAAGGCTGGAAGGCAGCAGTACCGGCGCGGCTCTGATGCATCTGAATTTTCGCGGCGATACGGTGTGGTCCCGGGTGTATGACGCCGGAAGCACGCTGGAAATCGCCGCTGTGCAGCGCACCGCGGATCGGGGGATGGTGCTGGCCGGCACATGGAACAGTTCGGACCGTGACGCGTATGTGGTGCTGACCGACAGCGTGGGACATGCGGTCTGGCGGCGGCATTTCGGCGGCAATCTGAATAATGAAGCCCATGCCGTACTGCAGCTTCAGAACGGCAGCTTCATCGTGGCCGGCAACACGGAAACGTCAGGCCGGCAATTGGATGGACTGCTCGCCCGGCTGGCTCCGGACGGCTCGGTGCTTTGGACGCAAATGGTGGGAGATGCCAGCGACGATGCTCTTACCGCTCTGGCGCTGGCCGACAGCGGCGGCTTCTACGCGGCCGGCACCTTTCAGTCTCCGGCTGATCAAACCGCCGACATCTGCCTGCTCCGCTTTCCTCCCGGCAGCGGCATTCAAGGCGTGATCCGGGACAGCGTCACCGGACGCCCTGTGCCCAACGTGCGCGTCTCGCGGCCAGGTTCCTCCGATGAAGCGCATAGCGATTCTGCCGGACGCTACGCACTATATACCACTCCCGGCACGTACGACTTCATTATCAACGGGACATGCGTTGCCCGCGACACCGTGCGCGGCGTGGAAGTCCTGCCCGACTCCATGATGGCGCAGAATTGGGCCGCGCGGCTGCCGCAGATTCGCCTCGCCGAGTCCTCGATCAATCCCGTGGTGCATAACCATATCCCCACCACGGTACCGGTCTACGTGCACAATGACGGCCCCGGCGTGCTGGACTTTACCGCGTGGTCGCAGGTGTCTGCTCCGCGCTCCCCGTGGTTATCGGTCGCGCCCCTCAGCGGTTCGATTGCAGCAGGCGATTCCCTCGCCCTGCAGGTCCGTGTTCAGGCGGATACGACCAACGGCGGAGTGTTCGATTATCTTGGCGCGGTGTTCATTGACGCCAATTCCTGCCCGGACACGCTGCGCCATGTCTCCGTGTCTGCCAGTATACTGGAGACGGACAGCCGCCCCGATCTGAGACCCGTCCGCTATGATCTGTCGGTCTATCCGAATCCGTTCAATCCGCAGACGACGCTGTCCCTGTCGCTGCCGCAGCGCACGATGGTGTCCCTGGTGCTTTACGACGTGACGGGCCGTGTGGTCCGCACGCTCTGCGATGGCGTGCGGGAGGCCGGAGTGCGGCGCTTCAACGTGGACGGCTCGGCGCTGCCGTCGGGGTTGTATTTTGCCCGCGTGGAAACCCCGGCCTATTCCCGTACCCAGAAACTGGTTCTCTTGAAATAATTCCATAGATGATGATCAGCCAAAGAACGCAGCGGCTCGCCCAATGAAGGCCCTCGGCTTACTGAGCCTGTGCACAGTTCTGCTTACATCTGCAGTGTGGGCGGATGTTCCACCGGCGGCATGGGCCTACACGTATGACGCTGCCGGGGATCAACGCGCGTTGGCGCTTTGTCCCGCAGCGGATGGTTCCGTGATTATGGCGGGGTCCACGCAGTTGTCTTCAACCTATGGGGCGCAGGCCCTGTTCATGAAGTTTACGGTGAGCGGAGACAGCATTTGGGGACGCCGGTCGCCGGCATACCCACCCTTGGAAATTGGTGTAGTCGCTTATTCTGTGATTCCTGCCCCGGACGGAGGATATTTCGTGGCCGGGTCATATTCGTACCCGATCGCGCAGAATTTTCCCCTGCTGATGAAGCTGACGGAGTCTGGGGCAACCGCATTGTACTACTGGTACTCCATGAACCCTTCCGTTACCCTCCGCAGCGTCGTGCAGACGTCCGACTCGACCCTGATGCTGGCTGGCCTTGTTGCCCTGAGTTCGACACGAATGTTTGCCATGGGAACGCGCGTCACGCATGAAACAACGTGGACCTTGTCTTACAGCGCCTCGCAGGACTCGAGCTATTCCCTGTGCGGCGTGGCAACGGCAGAAGGCGGTGCCATCCTTGCCGGGAGGCTGTCACAGAACGGACACTACGGTGCGGGACTCTTTCAGGTAAGCGCAGGCGGAGCCCTGACGGGGACGAGCTTTCTCGATGCCGATAGTTCCTTTGAGGCCGCTGCCCTGCAGCGCACGAGTGACGGCGGGCTGATTCTGGCCGGCACATGGGGTGCCGGAGACGGGCGAGACATGTACGTGGTGCGCATGGACGCGCAGCTTATTCCGTTGTGGCGGCGGCATTTCGGGGGTGATCTTGCGGACGGTGCCACTGCAGTGTTGCAACTCCCGACCGGCGCGTTTATCGTCGCGGGATGGACACGCTCATCCGGCAATGGGCCATCCGATGGGGTACTTGCGCAACTTAGTTCATCCGGCGACGTGCAGTGGATGCAGACGATTGGAGAAGGCGGCGACGACGTGCTGACGGCGCTCGCGCCGGCACCGGACGGCGGTTTCTACACAGCGGGCTATGGACAGGGTTCCGACAGCTCGTTGAATCTGCATCTGATGCGGTTTCCGCCTGGAAGCGGTATTGTAGGCACGGTGCGCGACCTGACCACCAACCTCCCGGTCTCAGGCGCTTGCATATCCGTTGCGGGGACAGCAGATTCCGTCTTGAGCGATTCGACAGGACATTACGTGTTCCGGGTGCTTCCGGGCACCTATGATTTTGTCGTTGGAGGCCGCTGCGTGGCTCGCGACACTTTGCGCGACATTAACGTGCTCCCAGACTCCGTAATGGCGCTCGACGTGACGGCGCGTCTGCCACACGGGCGAGTCGTCGAATCCTCTCTCAACCCGGTTGTGCATAATCATGTCGTCTCCACCGTACCGCTGTATGTTCATAATGACGGACCGGGAGTGCTGGATTTCTCCGCAGGGGCGCAGAGTCTGCACCCGGCGGGGACATGGCTGACCGTGACTCCGGAAAGAGGTTCGGTGGCGGCCGGCGATTCCTTTGCACTGCAGATCGGCATCGACGTGGATACGTCCGATACCGGCTTGCCGGATTATCTCGGCTCTATTTCTGTAGCGATGAACTCGTGCCCGGATACGTTGCATCGTGTCTCGATTGCGGTCACTGTGCTGTCGTCAGATGCCTCACCCCAAGCGGTGGCGACGAAGTACGATCTTTCGGTCTATCCGAATCCGTTCAATGCGCAGACGGCGCTGTCCCTGTCGCTGCCCCAGCGCACGCTGGTGTCCCTGGTGCTTTACGACGTGACGGGCCGCGTGGTCCGCACGCTCTGTGATGGCGTGCGGGAGGCCGGAGTGCAGCGATTTGAGGTCGACGGCTCGGCGCTGCCGTCGGGGTTGTATTTTGCCCGCGTGGAAACACCGGCCTATTCCCGCACCCATAAACTGGTTCTCTTGAAATAGCGATGAACGGAGCCGGGGGCTTTCCCTCATCCATCATCCAACATCCTTCAGCCCCTGGTTAGAATGCCCAAAGCTCCGCTCGCGCAGCACACGAAAATTTTCATCGGCCTGGCCGTCGGCGTATCTCTTGGCCTTGCAGCCAATTTCTTCTTCGACGATTATCCGGAACTGGATTGGCTGCTGCGCAATGTCATCTCCCCGCTCGGGCAGGTGTTCCTGCGCATCATTTTCATGGCGGTCATTCCGCTGATCTTCTCCGCGCTCGCGCTCGGAGTCGCCGAACTGGGCGACGTGCGGCAGCTTGGCCGCATCGGCGCCAAGACCTTTGCCTATACGCTCATTGCCACCACGCTTTCGGTGGTTATCGGCCTGGTGCTGGTGAATACCGTGCAGCCGGGCAAGGGCCTGACCGATGCCCAGCGGCAATCGCTGATGAGCACCATCAGCACCTCCACAGTGAGCAAAACCGTGGAGAACGCGCAGGCGGCCAAGACGCCGGTGCAAATGCTGCTGGATATTATTCCCAAGAATCCGCTGGCCGATGCCGTGGGCGCGTTCGATGAGAACTATCGCGGCGGCGGCATTCTGGCGCTGATGTTCTTTTCGCTGTTCGTGGGCATTGCGCTGGCGCTGGTCCGCAGCGAACGCACCGTGGTCTTCGAGCAGTGGCTGCAAGGGCTCTATGATGTGGTGATGAAGATTATCGACATCGCCATGAAGCTTGCGCCCATCGGCGTGGCGGCGCTGGTGTTCGCCGTCACCGCGCGGCTCGGCGTCAACGTGGTGCTGCTGCTGGGCAAGTTCGTGCTGGTGGTGCTGGCGGGCCTGGCGATTCAGATGTTCGTGGTCTACTCCGTGCTGCTGAAGTACGGCGCGCGCGTCAGCCCGTGGAAATTTTTCACGCGGATCGAAGAGGTGATCATCACCGCCTTTTCCACCAGTTCGAGCAACGTCACGCTGCCCACCGCGCTGCGCGTGACCGAAGAGAAGCTGCACGTGCCGGGCCGCATCAGCCGTTTTGTGCTGACGCTGGGCAGCACGGCCAATCAGAACGGCACCGCGCTCTATGAGGGCGTCACCGTGATCTTCCTCGCGCAGTTTTTCGGTGTGGACCTGACCGTGTCCCAGCAGGTGATGGTGGTGCTGGCCGCGGTGCTGGCGGGAATCGGCACGGCGGGCGTTCCCGGCGGATCGCTGCCAGTGATTGTGCTGGTGTTGCAATCCGTCGGCGTTCCGGGGGAAGCCATTGGCGTGATCTTCGGCGTGGACCGCATTCTGGATATGTCCCGCACGGTGCTGAACGTCACCGGCGACATCACCGCCGCCATGTATGTTGCCCGCAGCGAGGGCACGGAAATTCAGTTGGATTAACCGCGATTGTCGGGAGATTTGCTTTTGTCACCACGCGCCGTAAAGATTATCGCCACCGTCGGCCCGGCTTCTGTTTCCGATGAGAGTCTGTCCGCGCTGATTGCCGCGGGCGTAAACCTGTTCCGCTTCAATTTCGCCCACGGCACGCGCGAAGCCCACGCGGCACGGATGCGAAAAGTCAAGGAACTCGCGCAGCATGCGGGGCGGCCCGTTGGCATCCTCGCCGACATTTCCGGCCCCAAGATCCGTCTCGGGAAACTCCCCGGCGACGCCGCGGTGCTCGTCGAAGGCGAGCACGTCACCTTCTGCGGTCTGGAAGCCGGCGAGTGCGTCTGGCCCGTGCAGTTATCGCACTTCGACGAGTATGTCCATCCCGGCGATCCGATTTATATTGCCGACGGCACGCGCCGCCTGCTGGCGGTGTCCTGCCAGAACGGCTCCGTGGAAGCCGTCGTTCAAGTGGGCGGCCCGGTGGTCAGTTTTAAGGGGATCAATCTTCCCAATCTGCGCAAGCCGCTGCCCACGGTCGGGGAGAAAGATCTGCTCGACACCGAGTGCGCGCTGGATGCCGGAGCGGACTGGATCGGTTTGAGTTTTGTCGGCGCGCCGGAGGATGCCGCGCCGATCCGCGATCTCATGGCGCGCAAAGGGGTGCGGCGCAAAGTGCTGGCCAAACTGGAGCGGCGGCAGGCACTGGACCGGATTGAAGAAATCGTCATCGCCTTCGACGGCGTGATGGTGGCGCGCGGTGATCTGGGCATTGAAGTGGAATTCGAAAAAGTGCCCGTCATTCAGGATCGCATCGTGCGGGCGGCGCGCGCCCATGGCAAACCCGTGATCGTGGCCACGCAGATCTTGACGTCCATGATTCACAATCCGCGCCCCACGCGCGCGGAGGTCACCGACATTGCCTATGCGGTGGCCGGCGGAGCGGATGCCTTGATGCTCTCGGAAGAGACCGCCATCGGTGACTTTGCGGTGCAGGCCGTGGAAACCGTAGCCAAGGTAGCGTGCGAGGCCGAGACCATGGGCACTGACGATCCGCCCGTGCTGCACCGGGTCCACAAGGAAGAGACCGCGCTGGCGCACACCGCGGCGATACTGGCCAAAGATGTCGGCGCCACGGTGATCGTCTGCGCCACACGCAGCGGCAACGCCGCGCGCGCGGTGGCCCGTTTCCGCCCGCGCGCTCCGATTGTGGTGGTGTCCGATGTGCCCGAAGTGCTGGGAGGGCTCACGCTCTACCGTGGCGTTCATCCCTGTTTCGGACCGCTGGGAGATTCGCTCGACGCGCGCATTCATAGCGCACTCATCGAAGCCGCGCGGTTGAAGTTTGCCAAGGCGGGAGATGCCGTGGTGATCGTCGGCGGAGTTCCGCCGGGGTCGGGCCGCACCAATCTGCTGCTGACGGAAGCCATGCCGGAAATCTGAGGCCGCCGTGACGTCCACCACCTATTCCCGCATCTACCGCACCGTGCGCCGCATTCCGCTTGGCCGCGTGGCGACCTATGGACAGATCGCCCGGCTCGCGGGTTTTCCGCGCCATGCGCGGCTGGTGGGGTACGCGCTGCACGCGCTGCGCGAACAGATCGACCCTTCGGTTCCGTGGCACCGGGTCATCAATGCCCGTGGCGAGATTTCCCTCCCTGAATTTTCCGGCGCCGATCTCCAGCGCGCCCTGCTGATGTCCGAAGGCATCACCTTCGACCACAAGCACCGCATCGACCTCAACCACTTCGGTTGGAAGAAGTAAATCAGTAGGCCTGTTCGACGAGCTATTTCACTTAGGGTGAGTATCCGATCATGAGAATGTGCATTCTGGCTTTGTTCCTTCTGCTGTCCTCCCTGTGTTTTGCGCAGCCGCCGGATACTCTCTGGACGCGCATGCTGGGTGATGCCAACGGTGGCTCGCAGGAAGCGTGGGGTGTCTCCCCATCGCTGGATGGCAGCGTGTGGGTGGCAGGGCTCCGCCAGCCCGGCGGCGAGCTGGCCAGCGCCCTTGTGTACCATCTTGATCTGCTGGGCGCGGTGCAGGATACGTTCCGCCTGACCGATAACACGGCGACCATGTATTACAATGCGGTCGACGCCACCGCGGATGGCGGATGCATTGCCGCCGGACGCAGTTTTGCCGCCAGCAACAGCATCCTGCTGATGACCAAATTGAATGCAAGCGGCCACGCGGATTGGACGCAGACCTTCCCGGACGATCCGACCCGCGTCTGTTATGCCGTGCAGCAGACTGCCGATGGCGGCTATGTCGCCGCCGGACGCTCCCGCGACAGCGGTCAGCTTATGCGCGCCTTCCTCATAAAAACCACTTCCACCGGAGCGCTGCAGTGGGCACACACCTATGGGGTGGCGTTCAACGACCAGGCCTTCGACGTGCAGCAGACGTCCGACGGCGGATTCGTTCTGACCGGAGCCACCGATTCCTCCGGGCAGAATGCCAACACGGTGCTGGTCATCCGCACCAACGCCGCCGGCGTACAGACCTGGCGCCAGTCCTTCTCACCGGGGGATTGGGATGAGGGCCACGCCATCCGCCAGACTCCTGACGGCGGCTTTGTGGTCGCCGGATGGACGCGCGTGACCGGAACCTACAACAATGACATGCTGCTGATCAAGCTCAGTGCCACGGGGACTCTCGAATGGAGTCACCACTACGGCAGCGGCTCGGTAGACATCTGTGAAGGCATGGAATTTACGCAGGACGGCGGCTTTATTCTTTGCGGTTACAGCCGCGCCGGATCCCAGGCCAATTCCGTGCTGCTCAAAACGACCAGCGCCGGAGATTCCATGTGGACCCGCGTCTTTCCCTCGTCACGCGACGCGGAATTCAGATCGGTGGCCGTGAGCGCCGATGGCGGGATCACCGCAGCCGGATATCAGTACGCCAATGGCAACACCAGCTACTTCTGGGTAGCGCGCATTGCGGTGCCATCCGGCGTCCGGGGCACTATTCTGGATGAACAGCAGAGGCCCGTTGTCGGAGCCTACATCGGAGCGCTGGGCCAGCCCTACTGGTCGCGGTCCGGCACGGGCGGTCGCTACACACTGTCGCTGCTTCCCGGCACGTATGATCTGATCACCTATGGTCCATGCACGGGCCGCGATACCGTGCGCGGCATCACCGTGCTCGAAGACAGTCTGGCCGCCCACGATTGGGTGGTGGGAAGTACGGGCGGCGTCGTGGATCAGACGTCGCTCAATCCGGTGGTGCATAATCACATGGCCTCCGCCGATTCCCTGTATCTGCATAACACCGGGGCCGGCGTGATGGATTTCCGCATCGATTGTTCCACACTGCGGCCAGCCGGGGCGTGGCTGTCGGCGGTGCCGACTCACGGAACCATTGCCGCCGGGCAGTCCCAGACGGTTGCCATCTGGGTGGACGCGGACACGACCAACGGCGGTGTGTTCGACTTTTACGGCGCGGT
Source organism: bacterium (assembly GCA_036504735.1). Classification (NCBI taxonomy): domain Bacteria; species bacterium. The sequence continues at coordinate 139,134 of DASXUQ010000008.1, read as the reverse complement.
GGATGTGCACATGAACACCTGCCCGGACAGTCTCGCCCATTTGCCGCTGATCGCCACCGTGCTGCGGGCCGGTGACCGCGCCGCCACGCCGGAAGCGTTCAGCCTTACCGCGCAGCCCAACCCCTTCAATCCGCTGACTACGATCACGTTCGAACTTCCCCGCACGGAAGCCGTCACCCTGATGGTGTATGATATTCAGGGCCGCGTGGTCGGCACTCTGGTCCATTCGATGTTATCCGCCGGGTCGCATCGTATGGTTTTCGATGGCCGGGCATTGTCCTCCGGCCTGTACTTCGCGCGGCTGCAAACGCCTTCCCGCACTTTGTCGCAGAAGCTGCTGCTCATCAAGTAGCATCTTCCACGTCCTCTTTCGTCCATTACCATTGACTTTCCCTTCTGCTCTCTCATGAAAACTCTTTTGATCGCGGCGGCTTTGCTGCTCACCTCGTTTTGTTTCGCTCAGCCGCCCGATACCATGTGGACCCACGCGTACGGCGGGCCGGACATCGACGACGCCGCGGGCGTGTGCCGTGCCTTCGATGGCGGCTTTGTGATCGCCGGACGCTCGCGCCAGGCCGGCCAGTTCGATTTTCTCGGCGTGCGCACCGACGCCTTTGGCGACACGGTGTGGATGCGCCGCTACGGCGGCCCCAATTCCGATGCGGCCAATGCCGTCTGTTCCACCCGCGACAGCACGTTTGTCCTCGTGGGATCAACGATGTCCTTCGGCGCGGGCGCCGCGGATATGTATGCCGTCAAGGTGAACCTGCGCGGCGACACTCTGTGGACGCGCACCTACGGCGCGGCGGGCAACGATGTGGCCAATGCGGTGCAGCAGACAGCCGACGGCGGCCTGATGATCGCCGGAACCGCTGACATCTCGGGCAGCACCAATCTCTGTCTCGTCCGCACCGACTCGGCGGGAAATGCCCTCTGGACACGCACCTACGGCACCTCGGCCATGGAACTCTTCGGCGCGGCGCAGCAGACCGCCGACGGCGGCTTTGCGCTGATCGGCACCACCTTCCGCAGCGGGGCATTCAATCCCGATATCTACCTTGTCAAGACCAACTCCGCCGGTGATACGCTCTGGACGCACACCTACGGCGGCGCCGGCGTGGACTACGGCAACTTTGTCCGGCAGTGCAGCGACGGCGGTTATGTGATCGGCGGCACGACGCAGTCTTTCGGCGCGGGCGGCAATGACTGCTACCTGATCCGCCTCAATTCCAGCGGCGTCCAGCAATGGTACAACACCTACGGCTTTGCCGGCGCGGACCGCGCCAACTGCATCCGTCAAGGGACGGACGGCGGCTTTCTGCTCGCGGGCGTCACCGATCACTACAGCAATTCCTACGATTTCTTCTTTGTCAAAACCAACAGTCAGGGCGCGCAACTCTGGACGCTCACCGAAGGCGGCCATGCCGATGATTGGCTGTCGGCTCTGGAGCTGACGGCCGATGGCGGCTATATCGCGGTCGGATACACCCTCTCCTTCGGGCATGGATCGGACGATTTTTACGCCGTGCGCCTGCCGGGCTTTGCCGGCGTCGGCGGCTACGTGCGTGACCGCATAACCCATCAGCCGCTCGCCGGCGTGGTGATGTCCACCTCCGTCGGACAGAGCCGTGTGCGCAGCGACATCGAGGGCCATTACGCCTTGCCGTTGCCGCCCGGCACCTATGACGTGGTTACCTACGGTCCCTGCACCGCGCGCGATACCTTCCCCGCCATTGCCGTGCTGGCCGATTCCATTACTACACTGGACGTTGAGGTGGGTCTCACCGCCGGTGTGGTCGAGCAGTCGTCGCTGAATTTCCCCGCGCACAACCATTTGCCCACCGCAGATACTCTGTGGCTGGACAACAGCGGCGTGGGCCTGATGGACTATTCCGTCGACTGTTTTGCCACCGCTCCCTCCGGCACCTGGCTTTCGGCATTTCCGCAGAGCGGCTCCATTGCTCCCGGTACCAGAATGGGAGTGGCCGTGCAGGTGCTGGCCGATACTACCAATGATGGCATCTATGATTACTTCGGGTATCTGACCGTGCACATGAACACCTGCCCGGACAGCGTCGCCCGTGTCACGGTCATGGCCAGCGTGCTGGATGCCGGTGCCCCGCGCGCCACGGTGCTGCCGTCTGCCTTTGCGCTGGGCGCGTATCCGAATCCCTTCAACGCGCAGACCACGCTCACGCTATCGCTGCCGCAGCGCGGTGACCTGTCGCTGGCGGTGTACGATATCGCCGGGCGGGAAGTTCAACGGCTGCAGAGCGGGGTGTACGACGCGGGAATTTACCGGTTCCGTTTCGACGCCGCCGCCTTGCCTTCCGGACTCTATTTCGTGCGCGCCATGACGGCTCGCGCGGTGCTCACGCGCAAGGTTCTGCTTCTGAAGTAGCACAGTGCTTCTCGTCCTCTTGAAACAACGAGCACGGTCAAGGCCGTGCTCGTTGCGTATAGGTTAGCGTGTGACAGGTATACTTGTGCCTCGCGGGGATTTTCGGACCTCTTTGTCGATTGATACGCATGTTCTTAGGGCCTCAGCACTTTTATGGGTATCTTTTCAGTTACGGTCTCCCTCCCGCACGGGCTTTTTTTACCTTCCGTAATTGCGTTCAAATTCAAAACGTTAGTTAAAGAGGTTCTCCATGAATGAGATGTCAAGAGGTTGTCTCCGAGGCAAGAGGCGGCTGGCCGCGGTTCTATGTCTAACCCTACTGCTCGGAGCCGGGCCGTGGGTTTCTCGGGCCGTAGCACAAATCAGCTCCGGCGGCACACCGCCCAGCTTTTCGCAAAGCATTTCCGGGGCGGCGCCTACCATTCAGATGCCCGCCGTCGATCACGCGGCGCTGCTGCGCGAGGATGAACAACTGCCCAAGGAAGAGCGCAACCGTTTCGCGCTCGCCATGGACGTAAATCTCAATCTGGGAAACTCCGGGGTGTGGAGTACACTCCCCAATGGCGACCGTGTGTGGCGTCTGCGCATCTCTTCCCCGCAGGCCTACTCCATTGGTCTGGTCTACAACCACTGGTTCATTCCGAAGGGCGGCCAACTCTGGATCTACAACGACAATCACAGCCAGGTAATCGGCTCCTTTACCTCGTTCAACAACTGGACCGACGGCACGAACATTACGCAGCCGGTTTCGGGCGATGCGGTCACGCTTGAATATCTTGAACCCCGCGCCCTGCGCGGCCAGAGCGTGCTCGCCATCTTCCAGGTCTGCCACGCGTACCGCAATCTGTTCGGTCCGCCCAGCGCCGCCGAGAATTTCGGTGACTCCGGGCCTTGCAATGTCAACATCAACTGCCCGGCAGGCTCGACCCTGCAGAATTACAAACACGGCGTGGCGATGATCATCAACGGCGGCTCACGCTGGTGCACCGGTTCGCTGATCAATAACACCACGCAGAACGGCACTCCTTACTTTCTGACGGCCAATCACTGCCTCGATGGCAACCAGGGCAGTTGGGTCTTTGTGTTCAATTATGAAAGTCCGGCCTGCTCGCCCAACACCGATGGTCCGACCAATCAGACCATCTCCAATGCGACGCTGCTGGCGCACAATCTGGATTCCGATTTCGCGCTGCTGCAATTGTCCTCCGGCGTGCCCGCGTCCTACAGTCCCTTCTTCAACGGCTGGGATAACCGCGACCTGACATGGACCCATTCTTACAATATTTCGCATCCCTCGGGCGACGTCAAGAAGCTGGCGATTGATAATGACGCGGTAACCAGCAGCACGTGGAGTGGCACGCCCGCCAATTCCCACTGGCAAATCGGCGCCTACGATGTGGGCACCACCGAGCCGGGATCTTCCGGATCGCCTCTTTTCGACCTGAATTTTCATATCAGCGGCCAGCTTCACGGCGGCCCGGCGGCATGCAACAATCCGACCGGATCGGATTACTACGGCAAATTTTCCATGTCCTGGGCGCGGGGCGGCACACCCGCAACGGAACTGCGGGACTGGCTTGACCCGCCGAATACCACGTCCGTTCTCAACGGCGCCTATATCAACCCGCCCGGCAATGATGTTTGCCCCGGATTCACCATTTTCGGTCTGCCCTACACCGACAACGGCAGCACGAGTACCGCTCATGCCGACTACCCGCATTTGAACGGGGATCCCTCGCCGGACGTGCTGTATACGCTCTATCCCCTCACCTGCACCAGCACGGTCACCGCCTCGCTGTGCAGCGGGACAACGAATTTCGATACCCGCATGGAGATCCGCACCGGCGGGTCGTGTCCGGGATCTTCACTGGTCGCCTACGATGACGATTTCTGCGGCTTTCCTCCGGGATACAGCCAGACGACCTTTACCGCCACGGCGGGCGTACAGTATTATATCATGATTTACGGCTACAGCGCCAACTCGGGCAACTATACCCTCAATGTGACCGGCACGCCCACCGCTCCGGTACCGCCAAACGATGCCTGCCCGGGCGCGTCCATCACGTCACTGCCCTACACCAACAGCGGCAGCACCTGTACGGCTACCGCCAACTACACGGGTTGCGTCACTGCATCGTCGCCGGATGTGGTGTATACGTTGAATATCCCGTCCTGTCAGACGGTGACGGTGTCGACCTGCGGTTCCAACTTCGACACCCAGCTTAGCATTTACGCCGGCGGTGCCTGCCCGGGCGAGTTTCTTGTCGCCTGCAATGATGACAATTACTGCGGCCCCAATTTCACCGTGCAAAGCACGGCCACGTTTGTGGCCCAGGGAAACACGAACTATTACATCCTGATCGGCGGCTATAACGGTGAAACCGGCAACTACACTCTGAACGTCACCGGCACGCCCTTCACGCCGCCCAACGATGTCTGTCCCGGAACCAGCATCGCCAGTCTGCCTTACTCTGACTTCGGCAATACGGGCTGCGCAACCCACGACTATTCCGTGGCCTGCCGCGTCACGACGTCGCCGGACGTGGTCTACAACTTCACGCCTGCGGCTTGCGAGTCCTTGACGGTGTCCCTCTGCGGCTCGGGTTATGATTGCCTGATAGACGTCCGCGCCGGCGGCAGTTGCCCCGGAGCGGTGTCGGTGGCTTGCGATGATGATTACGCGTGCCCCACCGGCAACGGTTTGCAGAGTCAGGTCACCTTCCGCGCCTATGCCGGTGTAACCTATTACTTCATCGTCAGCGGGTTCAACGGGAATGCCGGACCGTTTGTGATCAACGTGTCGGCGGGCGCAGGGTTCACGCCGTCTAACGATACGTGTCCAGGCACAACCATTGCCGGTTTGCCCTTCACGGACATCAACAGCACGACGTGTGATACCCACAACTATCCCAACTTCCAGGGGAACACCAGCCCCGACGCGGTGTACAATTTCACATCAGCCACTTGTCAGAATGTCAGTGTCTCTCTGTGCGGCAGCGGGTACGACACCGGCCTCAGCGTCTATCGCAACGGCGCCTGCCCCGGCACCACACTGGTGGCCGGCAATGATGACAATCTCTGTGGCGGCATAGGGACGCTGCAAAGCACACTCGGCTTCCAGGCCAGCGCGGGAGTCACCTACTATATTCTGGTACATGGCTACTTCACTTACTCGGGACCGTTCGTGCTCAATGTCACCGGCACGCCGTGCGGAACAACCGCCGCCGTAGACAGCCTCGTTATCGCGCCCGCTGGCACCGACGTCTACTTGCAGTGGAAATTCCAAGGCCCGGCCTACAAGTATTACATCTACCGTGCAACATCCCCCACTGGGCTGGTCGCCCCGGCGAACAGGATTGACTCCACGACGAACTATTACTACTACGACTCGAATGTGTTGAACACGCCCGCCACGAAATACTTCTATGCCGTGTCGGCGGCGACCCTGCCCACTCTTCTGCTGGCGGATGGCAGCGAACCCAATCAAACGGTGACCGTGGACAAGGCCACGGCAGCAGCGGCCTCCGAACCGTTCTTCGCCGCTGATCCTTATCCGGCGGTTCCGCAACCTGATGTGGCCAAACCTGCGGAGACCAGCATGCCCCAAGGTTTCTATCTTCCGGCCTACGATCAATTCAATACTCACTACAAGCCTGATCCGGCCAAAGCGAAGGTGAAGCCCACGCGGTAGGACGAACGGTAATCTTCTGCTTGAACCTTCAGGCAGGAGGTCCTGTGAAGCTCTGAGGTCTCAGCCATAGTGGACCGAATACAGAAGGCGAGTCTTTTTGACTCGCCTTCTTTTTGTTTTATGTTGAGATAGAATAATTAGACGCTATAGCGTCAAAAAAGATCAACTTTCTCATATTTATACCCGCCAACTGTAGCATTCTTTTTCAGACCTGCTTATCTTTAGCTCTAATGGGATTTTTCTATCCTGAATATCATCTTTTACGCAGTCCACTGCAATAAGTATCTGTAAAGAGTAAAACTGAAAGGGAACACTATGAATATCTCTACTGGCAATTTGCTTAAGCTGCGCTGTACGGGAGCGCTGGCGCTATGCCTCGCTCTGCTGTTCTGCGCCGGTCTGTGTACCTCTCCGGCACTGGCCCAGATCAGTTCCGGAGGCACGCCGCCGAGCTTCTCCTCGAGCATTTCCGGGACCGTTCCCACCATTCAAATGCCCGCCGTGGACACGCAAAGCCTGATGCGCGAAGACTCCGTTGTGGACGGCCCGCATCCCTTCCGCTTTGCCGCGGAGTTGGACGTGGCCTACAATCTCCGCAACTCGGGGGTCTGGACCACGCTGCCCAACGGCGACCATGTGTGGAGGCTGCGGATTTCCTCGCCCGGAGCGTACTCCATCGGCCTCTTGTATAACGACTGGTTTATTCCCAAGGGCGGACAGCTTTATCTGTACAATGACAACCGCAGCAAAGTCATCGGCGCCTTTACCTCGGCCAATAACTGGGACGGTCCCAACAATATTACCGAGCATATTCCCGGTGATGCGATTACCCTCGAATATCTGGAACCCGCCGCATTGAGCGGTCAGAGCCGTCTTTCGGTCTCCAAGGTCTGCCATGCATATCGCGACGTGCTGCGCGCCCGGGCAACCGACAGTTTCGGCGATTCGGAACCCTGCGAGATCAATATCAATTGCCCCGCCGGAGCGAGCTGGCAGGCTCACAAGCACGGCGTGGCCATGTACTTCATCAACAACTCCGGCCAGTGCTCGGGCACTCTGGTCAACAACACCGCGCAGGATTACACGCCGTACTTCCTGACGGCCAATCACTGCACCAGCAACCCGTCGGATACGTACATTTTCTATTTCAACTACGAAAGCCCGAACTGTTCGAACATCAACGGGCCGGGCAATCAGACCGTCGCCAACGCGACGCTGGTGTCCAACTACAGCATTTCCGATTTCACCCTGCTGCGCCTGTCCACGCCGGTTCCCATGGCTTATAGTCCCTATTGGGCCGGTTGGGATCGTTCCGGCGGCACCCCGGCCAATTGCACCGGCATCTCCCATCCTCGCGGTGACATCAAGAAGATCTATTGGACGACCAATGCCATGTTCAGTTCGGACTGGAACGGCGTCGGTCCCAATTCCCATTGGGGCATGTGGTGGACCAGCGGCGCAATGGAACCGGGTTCCTCCGGCTCGCCCGGCTACGACCAGAATGGCCGCGTGATTGGCCAGCTTCATGGCGGCTATCCGGGCTGCAGCAATCCCAACGGCCCGCTCGCCCTCTATGGCAAGCTCTCCGTCTCCTGGCCCGGCAACGGCAGCAATTCCACCCGTCTCAGCAACTGGCTCGACCCGTCGGGTTCGAATCCCAGTGTGGTTAACGGCGCGTATCCGTCCGCCTCAGGCAATGATGCCTGCCCCGGTTACGGCATCTACAGCCTGCCCTATACCGACAACGGCAATACCAATCTGGCAGTGAATAATTACACTCACGCGATCTTCGGCACCTCACCCGATGTGGTTTATAACCTGCAATTGACCTGCGCTACCGCCGTCACCGCATCGCTCTGCGGCTCGGCGTTCGACACCGGTATTGAAATCCGCACGGGCGACGCCTGCCCCGGCACCACACTGGTGGCGTCCAACGACGACTACTGTGGCAATGTCAACGGCAATCCGTACAACAGCCTGGCGACTTTCACCGCGCAGCCCGGCGTGCAGTATTTCATTCTGGTATACGGCTATGGCTCCAACTCCGGCGCCTTCACGCTGAGTGTCACCGGCACCCCGAGTGACCCTGTGCCGGCTAATGACGCTTGCCCCGGCACGCTGATTTCCGCGCTGCCTTACAGCAATACCGGCAGCACCTGCACGGCGACGGCCAACTATTCCAACTGCGTGACCACCTCGTCTCCCGAAGTGGTCTACACGGTGAATGTCCCGTCGTGCCAGACGGTCACCGCCTCCCTGTGCGGCTCCAACTACGACACGCAGATCAGCGTCTATGCGGGCGGCTCCTGCCCCGGCAACACGCTGGTGGCCTGCAATGATGATTACTGCGGTCTGCAAAGCCAGGTGAGTTTCCTCGCGCAGGGCAACACCAACTATTATGTGTTGATCGGCGGCTATTTCGGCCTGACCGGCAACTATACGCTCAACGTGACCGGAACGCCCTTCACTCCGCCCAATGATGTTTGCCCCGGAACAACGATTGCCAGCCTGCCCTATTCTGATGCCGGCAATACGGCCTGCGGCACTCATGATTACGCTGTAGCCTGTCGCGTGACGTCTTCACCCGATGTGGTCTACAACTTCACGCCCGCCTCCTGCGAATCTCTGACCGTATCGCTCTGCGGTTCGACCTATGACTGCGTGCTGGATGTGCGTGCCGGCGGAGCCTGTCCCGGTCAGGTGTCCGTGGCCTGCAATGATGACAACTATTGCGGAGCGACGTTCGGCCTGCAAAGCACGGTTACCTTCCGCGCCTATGCCGGCGTAACCTACTACTTCATCGTCAGCGGTTTCAATGGAGCAGCCGGAGCCTTTGTGCTCAACGCCAGCGCCGGTGGAGCATTCACTCCGTCCAATGACGTCTGCCCCGGCACGGCCATCGCCAGCCTGCCTTTCACCGACATTGGCAGCACAGCCTGCGATAACCACAACTACCAGAATTTCCAGGGCAATACCAGCCCCGACGCCGTCTATACTCTGAACTCGGCAACCTGTCAGAGCGTAACCGTCTCCCTTTGCGGCAGCGGGTATGACACCGGCATCAGTGTCTACCGCAACGGCGCCTGCCCCGGCACCACGCTGGTGGTCGGCAATGATGACAACCTCTGCGGCGGCAACAGCACCCTGCAAAGCACGGTAAACTTCCAGGCCAGCGCAAATGTCACCTACTACCTGATTGTACACGGCTACAGTTCGAACGCCGGCCCCTATGTGCTGAATGTTACCGGACAGCCGTGCAGCACACCTGCCAGTGTCGATTCGCTGGTGATTCTGCCCATGGCCCCGCATATGTATCTGCAGTGGGCGTCGCAGGGACCAGCCTACTACTACAACATCTACCGCTGGACGTCGCCGACAGGTCTGGTCAGTTCGGTCCACAAGATTGACTCCACCCTGTCCCTCGGCTACTATGACGTCAATGTGTTGAGCACCGCTGCGGACCGCTACTATTACGCCGTGACCGCCGCTCAACTGCCGACGCTTGTGGAGGGCGAGAGCGGCTCCGTCAGTCCCGTCGTCGACAAGGCCACGGCCGCGCCGACGTCCGAGCCGTGGTTTGCCGCTGATCCGTTCGCCGGCACCGAGTCCGCACCGGATGCTCCCAAGCTCGATGCAGCGCGGCAGGAACCGGTCTTCATCAATGCCTACAGCAGGCTCAATACGGTCTATGTTCCCAATCCCAACAAGCAGGCACCCAATCCGGTAAGATAACCCCCATAGTCTGCGTTGGACAGACTTTCCGTATGCAACAGAGGCGGGCCGCAAGGCCCGCCTCTTCTCTCGGAATCGCGAAACGGTGTGTCAGCCATCCGACGATGAAAAGCAGCAGGGCGGACTCATCAAGTCTGCCCCGCCTTGCGTTTTACAACTCCGCCTTGGCCACGCCGTGCCGTAAAAAAGCCATCAGCGCACACAGGCTCTCGATCTTCACCAGGTCCACCAGATTCATCTCCCCGGTGAAATAAAACCCCAATCCGGCGATTCCCGTAATCAGCGCCGTCCACACCGTCTTACTCTTCCAGAACTGCCACATGTGACTCTCCTTTCAAGCACAGGGTCTTGTCTCCTATTTCCTATTTCACATTTCCTATTTTGCCTTCACGACTTGAGCAGATACCCGAACACCGCCGCCACACTGCTCAGAAACAGTCCGGTCATCAGACCGATCATCCAGCGGCGGAACGCCTCCAAGGCCGCGATCCGTTCGCGGTGTCCGGCAATCGCCGATTCCAGCGTCTTCACCACGGAAGAAAGTTCTTTGCGCAGGCCGCTGATCTGATCCGTCAGATCCGCCACTCGCGCCTCCACTCTGCCCAGTCCCCGGTCCAGCGAGGTCTCATGATCGGTCATGATGGCCGCTCCTTTCGCAGCAGGGAAACATCCAGTTTCAGAATATCCGGCAGCCAGGGATCGAGGTCGCCCGCCCGCACCACATCCGCCCGGGGAAACTTCTTCAGGAGGCGGCAGGTGAGACCGTGCAGCTTCCGCATCTGCGCCACGGTCGGCAGTCCCGTTCCGCACAGGCACACCCCCACCGAATCGGCATTGTACCCGAGACAATGCGCTCCCGCCTCATCGAGCCCTCTGCCACGCGCGAGGGATCCTTCATCGCCAATCACATAGTGAAACCCGATGCGCCGCAATCCCCGTCTCCGGTGCCGCACGTCAATCTGCGACGCATCGTCACCCGTCTTCCCCGATGCATGCACGATGATCTTGCGGATCATTCTCATCTGCTCCTCCTTCTTGCCTTCATCCCTCATCCTTCCGCCTTCATCCTTGCTGCAACGGTGCCATGGCTTCATAGGACCGCCCGCCGATCCGCACCGTCATCGTCTTCTTGCCTTTCAGCGAGCGCTTCATCTCCGAGATCTCCGCCAGAATTCCCGTACCCGGTTCCGCGCCGCGATAGACAAAGCTCCCCTCCAGCACGCGGTCGATGCCGTCATAGTGATAGTAGCAAAGCCTGAGGCCGTACATCGTTCCCGGCTCATGTTCGCACTCGCGGATATCCTTGCCGCAGATCGAACAGCTCGGCTTGCTGAAGGTGAAGGCAATCGAGGCCTCGCTGATAATTCCGCAATCCAGCAGCACGCGAAAATCCTCCGCTGCGGAGTGCGCCTTCGGCCAATAGAACTTGGGCACAATGTAGCGGTGCCCTTCGTGCTCATCGACCGCACCGCCGAAGAACCGCGCCACGGCAATGCTCTCCCGGTTGTGCCCGATCAGCGCCGGTGCGCCGTGCGTCAGTTCCAGCAGCCGCGGCAGGTCCGGCGTGCGGAAGCAGCCGCATTGCGAATCCACCGCATCGCCCGCCAGCCGGCAGCGGCGGATGTACAAATCGTCCGCATTCAACGGCGACAGCGGCGGGTTGGGCAACGCATTAATCTGCTCGATGTCCGTGGACGCGGCGGCTTCCTTCATCGCCACCACCGGTCCGGATAAAAGTTGAAAAAGCATTGCTGGACTCCTTTTGAAGTTAGGGGAAAGATGATTTAGAACTGTGTAGGGTCTTGCTCTCGAGGTCTATCTTGCTCACCGCCTGAATATCCGAAATCTTTTGCTCACAGCCACTGCGTCTTGCGCGCAGACATCCCGCAGCCTATATTCCACAGGGGCACTCGGTCAGTCGCAGTGGGGATTGTGGTAAAGGATTCGTGCTATGACAAGCCTGACCGATGTTGGTTTTTGCTGCACACCGCGCCGGCGCGAACACCTTACCATCTGCTGCCGCGAAGGAACAAAAGCCTCTGCTCTCCGCGAGTCATTACACCGCGCGATGAGTCCTATATGGAGATTATTTCCGGCTATCCCCTAAAACCGCTTACATATGAGGTCCTGCCATGCGTAAGGCTTTCTTCTGTGCCGCGCTGCTTCTTCTGACCATTCCCCTCTATGCCCGAATGATTTCCGCCGACCCGACGAGCGCGCTTGTGTTGCGGGAGTCCCATTCCCTTGATGAGGACGCCTGCCCGCCGTCCACCATCGTGTCTTTGCCCATCACGATCAATGGCAACACGACTGCCAGCGCGTCGAACTTTACGCTCGCCTGCCCCGATTTCAACCCGGCGACAGGGCCCGATGACATCTACGCGCTGTCCCTTGCTTGCCTGACCAGCGTCAGTGTCGCACTCTGTGGATCGTCTTATGACACCGTGGTGGAAGTGCGGCGAGGTACGAACTATGGCGACTGTCCCGGGTCCTATGTCATCACCTGCAACGATGACGCCTGTGGACCCATCGGCCGCCAGAGCACCGTCGGGTTCACAGCCGAGGTCGGCCAGTACTACTTCATTATCATCAGCGGTTATAACGGTGATCGTGGCGCGTACTCGCTGGTGGTAACCGGCACATCCTTCCCGCCATCCAATGACAACTGTTCCGGGAGCAGGTTGATAGACCATGTCCCTTACACCGATTTCGGAAGCACGGCCTGCGCGCTGAATGACATCACGCCACCCTGTGCTTTCAGCAATGCGCCGGATGTGGTCTACACCTTGCAACTGCCCTGCGACGCCTGGGTCACGGCCACCACCTGCGGTCATCCGCTGATGGATGCCGTGCTCTTTGTGCGAACCGGCGGCGGCTGTGCCGGATCCACTCCGGTCGCCTGCAACGACGACGCGTGTCCCAACAACCAGAGTTCCGTGTCCTTCGGCGCCAACGCCAATCAAGCCTATTACATTATCGTGGACGGCTGGAACACCAGCAACGGCTACTACGTGCTGAATGTCACGGCCACCACCGGCCATGATTCCTGCGCCGGGGATTATCTGCTCGCGTTCCCCCTCACCATCACGGGTGACACGCGCTGCGGCAACAATGACCATGTGCAATGCAACTATGGAGAGAGCAAGGAAGACTGGTACTTCTTTAATGTACAGCAGTGCTCCCAGATCACGGCCAGCCTCTGCGGAACCGGCAACTTTTATCTCGACCCCGTCATGGAAGTCTGGACCGGCCCCACCTGCCCGCCAGACTCCCTCATTGCCTGCGCCGATGACGGCCTGTGTGACGGTTCGCCTACCCTCAATCCCACCGTCACCTGGCAGGCAGACCCCGGCCGCATCTATTACATCATCGTCGAGGGCTATGGCGGCAGCGAAGGCCCCTATGTGCTCAGTTGCAGTTCTGCGCCTTGCGGCCCGCCGCCTGCGGTTGCCGATCTGGTGATCTCCGCCCAGCCGGATATCGGCGTCATCCAGCTCGATTGGAGCCCGGTGCCCGGCGCGTCAGCCTATAATGTCTACGCGGGCGGCGCCGACTGCAGCCCCGGCGTTCCCTGCCATCTGATCGGCACTACACAGGGCAACTCCTTTGCCGATGATGCCAGCCTTGGCGGCCCGGAGACGGTGCGGATGTATGAAGTAACGGCCGTCAATTCCGGTCAGCCCCCGGCCATGTCCTTGCCCGGCAAGGCACTGCCGGTCCCGCGCATAGCATCGCAACCCGTCACCTTCCGTCCGCTCATACCTTATGATTATGCGCCCTCAGCGCAGAAGCCGCAAGCCGCACGGTGACGCGAGCGGGTGCCACCCTGCAACATTCTGTTGCCTGTCCGGCTCTAACGTCAGAAAGGCATCACCCCCACCTGAAGGATGACGATAGATGAGACCCTTGTTTGTTGGACTGCTGGCGCTGTCTCTGGCCCTTGCGGCCGTGGCCGCACCCGCCAAACCGCGTCAGCTTCCCCGCCGCGCCTTTTTCGGCGCGCAGATGCAACCGGTACCCGATAGTCTGCGCGGCAAAGGCGGCGTCCCTGACAGCGGTGGCGTGCTGCTGGGCAAAATCTACGACAACGCCAGCGCCAAAGCTGCCGGACTGCAAACCGGCGATATTCTGCTGCGCCTTAACGGCAAGCTCGCAGGCAATGCACCCGCAGTGGCCGCCGAACTCAGGAACCACAAGGTCGGCGATAAGCTTGCGTTCGATGTTCTGCGCGGCGGCAAGCGCATGACCCGCGCTGTCGCCCTGAAACCTTTTCCTAAAGAGACGCCGCCCGATTTTGATGTGCTCTATGAAGCCGTCTCCATCGGCGACTCTCTGCGCCGGATTGTCATCACCAAACCGCGTCTTCCCGGCAAGCTCCCCGTGGTGGTCATGCTCGGCGGTCTCGGCTGTTATTCGCTGGATCTTCCCGCCGACCAGCCCCAGCCCTACCGCACCATTCTCTATGATCTCACCCGCAACGGATTCGTCACGGTGCGCGTTGAAAAGACCGGCATGGGGGACAGCGAAGGGCCGCCCTGCGCCCGGATGAGCTTTGATGATGAAGTCAACGGTCTCGTCACCGCCATCCGCGCCCTCACGAACTTCAGCTACATGGACACAAGCCGCGTCATCCTGCTCGGCCACAGCATGGGGGGCATCGAGGCTCCCGTGGTAGCCAACCGCGTGCCCGTAAAAGGCATCATCGCGATTGCCACCTCGGGGATCACCTGGTTCGAATATGAACTTATCAATCAGCGGCGGCAGCTTCTGCTCTCCCACATGGATTACGACTCCATCGAACTCGCCTTCCACAAAAAGGAACTTGCCGCGCACAAGCTCTTTGTGGAGCAGAAATCCCCTGCGCAGATTATCGCCGAAGACTCCACGCTGGCAGAGTACGTGGACTATCCGGTGGATTACCGCTTCATGCAGCAACTTGACAGTCTGAATCTTGCCCGCGAGTGGAAGACCGTTACCGCTCCCGTCCTGCTGATCTACGGCAAATCCGATTTCGTCACCGACGCGCGCGAGCACCGGTACACCGCCGATGAGATCAATCATTACCATCCCGGCCATGCCGAGTTCGTAGAGGTGCCCGATATGGATCACTTCTTCAACAAGGTCTCCTCGCAGCAGGCCAGCTTCGACAGCCTGAACAGCGGCCCCGCGTTCAAGACCTTCAGCGATCAAGTGCTCCCGGTAATCGTCAACTGGGCGAAAAAGACGACCGCCAGCAGCGAAACCGGCAGCCGATAGCATTCTTTTCCGTTCGATCTTTGTTCAGGGCGGCTCATTTCCGGGCCGCCCTTTTTTGATGCACGCACTATAGCCAACCTCGTCCTCGCCGTTCACGCGCCGCCGGATCATCTCCGTGCCGTAGAGATCAAGCAAGGCAACGGTTCCTGTCCGGCACCTGCCGCGTTCTCAAAGAGCGCCCGGTGTGACACTCCGGCGCATCTGCAAGAAAGCATGATTTGGATTCCGTCACCTATACTCCGAACAACAAAGCGCAAGAGGATGAGTACCATGAAGAGATTCGCATGGGTTTGGGCATTGCTTATCGTCTCCGCCGCAGCGGTCTACGCTGCCGGCGGCCTGACCGTGAGCCCAAGCCACACGGTCAGCCGGGAATATGCCCGGCAAAAAGCCGCGCGCGGCGGCCACCACACTCTGGATACCGATACGCTCTGCAGTGCCCACGTCTGCGTCACGACCGATGAGGACGGCGATTTCACGATCGGCACTCCGGACGGGCGCACCTTGCTCTACGGCTACCCCGACGACCCGTGGAGCACCGATATCCGCGTCTCCGTGGACGGCCTGCAATACAACCTCACCAGTGAGAACGGCAACGACTGCGCCGGTGTCGTGACCTTCGTCAGCGAGACCCACGACGCCACACACATCACGGACACGTACTCGATGTCCAATCCAAGTCTTACCATCGTCGTCACGCATACACCGGTTACCTTCTCCGATTCCAGCGGCGCCGTGCTGACGCGCACGGTGGTCACCAACACCTCGGGCACGTCGCACAACATCGGTGTGCTCTACGAGTACGACACCACCGTCGACGGCGATGATGCCGCACAGCTTTTCCTCGGTCCCAGCCGGATCGCCGTGGAAACCTGCTACACCGCGCCGTTTTCGTATCCCTATTGGGATGCCATTCCCAGTTCCGGATCCCTCGTAGGACGCGGAACCTTTACCGGCGGCGAAGCCGTCACGCCCGATGCTCTCGCCTTCGGCGCATGGCCCGATTTCTATGCCACATGCTGGGCGGACTCCTGCACCGGAGACCCCTATGGCGATTCCGCCGTGCTGTATCGCTGGAATGAAATGCCGGTCGCCGCAGGCCAGACCCGCAACGTGGCCACCTACTATGGCGTGGGCGGCTTCCAGACCTCCGCGGGCGAGCTGCGAATTACGGTATCGCAGGCGTCGCTGCAATGTGTCGATGACCGGATCACTCCCAATCCGTTCCAGATTCTGGTTAGTGTCACCGATAGCGCGGCCATCGCCTGCCGCTCTATTAGCGTACAGATGAGCGGCGGCAGCGGACCCGGCGGAACAGCCACGATTACCGGAGCCAATCCGCAGACCATCGATTCGATTACGCCCGGACACAATGCGGCCGTCAGCTTCACCGCACAATTGACGCCCGTCGCTGCCGGCGGATTGGTGAACTTCACCGTGAACGTCACTGCCGGCAACTGCGCGCAGAACTCGCTGAACTTCAGCGTCGATGTTCCGGAATGCGAACTGGCCGCCGGTGATCCGCCAAACAGCGGTCTGGTCACGGCCTATTCCCTCTACCAGAACTACCCCAATCCCTTCAACCCTACAACCACCATTGCTTTCGATCTGGTGCGGGACGGCCCCGTCAGTCTGAAAGTCTTCAATATCGTCGGCGAAGAGGTGGTTACCTTGGCCAGCGGGCCAGTGCAGCGCGGTCATCATGTCGTCCAGTTCGACGCGTCAAAACTGCCGTCCGGTGTCTACCTTTACCGGCTGAATACGGGCGAATACACCGCCGTCCGGAAAATGCTTCTGATGAAATAAAATCTACTGTACTTGGCCGATGCGCAACGGGCAGTCTCGATAGAGGTTGCCCGTTTCTTTACTCCCATATCCATTGCAGAAGTCTGTACGATTTAGTATATTATAGATCACATCGGCGCAGGTTCGGCACACTGCTTGCAGCTTTGCCTTCGGATGCACTTTCACCGCCACGGCGAGAAGGACGTCTTTCGACCGCTTGGCAGCCGACCTGCACAATCCGTAACTCATAAAGGAAATGTTCGAATGAAACAGTGCAAAATCGTTTACAGTATTTTGGCCGTTCTGGTTCTCGCGATCGGCGTCATTGCCGCCCCGCTGACAGGTCACAAGCATGGAGTGAGCCCCAAGTTAACCCACGCTCGTTCCGCTCACAGCACTCTTGATGCGACCCTCTGTAACGGTCTGGTTTGCGTGCAGACCGACGAAGACGGCGATTTTAATATTGGCACAGCCGGCGGCAGCACATTGCTGTACGGTTATCCCAATGATCCGTGGAGTACCAGCGTCCGCGTCTCTTTGGACGGCCAGGTGTATAACCTGACGCAGGAAGGCTCCGACGGAGCCAGTTGCCAAGGTGTAGCGACCTTCGTCAACGAAGTCAGTGATAATATCCATATCGCGGACAACTACACGCTGCCGGGCAATATCGCCGTGACGGTAACCCATACCGTTGTGAGCTTCTCCGATTCCAGCGCCGCCGTGCTGACGCGCACCGTAGTAACCAACAACTCCGGCGCCACGCACAACATCGGCGTGCTCTATGAATATGACACCATGGTCGATGATGACGACGCCGCCACGCTTTACCTTGGCCCGAATCACATCACCGTCGCCACCTGTTACACCGCGCCGTTCCCCTATCCCTATTGGGATGCCATTCCCTATTCCGGTTCGCTGGTTGGCCGCGGCACCATCACGGGCGGCCAGGCGGTGACCCCGGATGCCCTCGCCTTCGGCGGTTGGGGTGACTTCTACTCGACATGCTGGGACGACACGTGTGACGGTCAGGACTACGGCGATTCCGCCGTGCTCTATCGCTGGAATGAAATGCCGGTCGCCTCGGGGCAGACGCGCAACGTGGCGACCTATTACGGTGTCGGCGGTATCAACTCGTCCGCGGGTGCGCTCCATATCACGGTCTCCGAGCCGTCGCTGGCCTGCATCGAAGGCGAGATCCTGCCCAATCCCTTCCAGATTCTGGTCAATGTCACCGACAGCGCCGGCATCGCCTGCAACACCATCAGCGTCCTGATGAGCAATGGCAGCGGCATCGGCGGTACGGCAACCATCACCGGAACCAATCCGCAGACTATTGAGGCGATCCAGCCCGGAAACAGCTCGGCCGTCAGCTTCACGGCTCAGCTCAGCACTCCGAATCCCGAAGGCG
The DNA here is from genome assembly GCA_036504735.1 of bacterium. Lineage (NCBI taxonomy): Bacteria > bacterium. Next base: position 120,861 of record DASXUQ010000008.1, on the reverse strand, counting down.
GTACGGTCAACTTCACTGTGCAGGTCACCGCCGGAAACTGTGCCCAGAACTCTGCCGACTTCAGCGTGGATGTCCCCGTGTGCGCCGCAGGCGTGGATCATCCGCAGAGCGCCGGCCTGGTCACGTCGTCGGCCCTGCATGCCAGCTTCCCGAACCCCTTCAACGCCATCACCAACCTTACGTTTGATGTCGCGCAGAGCGGCTTCGTCACGCTGAAGGTCTATGACCTGATGGGCAAGCAGGTCGCTTCGCTGGTCAATGGCCAGATGGAGCGTGGCAGCCATTCCGTGCAGTTTGATGCGTCCAAGCTGCCTTCCGGCGTCTACCTCTGCCGCATGAACGCACGCAACTACACCGCCTCGCAGAAAATGTTGCTGATGAAGTAACGCATTCTGAAGGGAACTCGGGCAGGCTCCTGCCTGTCCACCCTCTCACTCCATCATTTCGACAATCTTCCGAAAGGGCACCCGCAAGGGCTGCCCTTTCTTTATGATGCCGATGCGCCCGAGATCCGCTCTGGTTCAAATACGCTCCGTGGACCAAGGCTTTGATTGGTTGATTTGAAGACCCTGTTCGCGAAAGTGGCCTATATCCCCCACGCTGTTTTCCGATGTCAACCGCTGCCCAAAAGGGTCAGTCTCGCTAACTTCCGTTGGCGTCTATGTTGCCCGAGTATCGCAGACCCTGTTGCCAGCCTTACTATAGTCGGCATACTCGTTGCTCTACTGATGGTGGGGCCGATGAAGCGAAACAAATCTCAATTAGTATACAGTAAGGAGACAGTCATGGACCGAAACACTAAGAACGCAAGCATCCTGATGCTGTTGATGGCGGCCACCGTGCTGCTCGTCATCGGATGCTCGACGGAAAACAGCCCGCTTGGTCCGGCGGCAAGTCCGGCAGAACATCAGATCGCTGCACAGACACCGGCCTATCAGTATCCGCCCCTGACCGATGAGTTGCTCTCCAAGGCTCCCGCAGGCTTCCGCGTCCTGTCCACCACGGAAACCGCCACGGACGGCTGGTGCGACTCCATCTCTACGTCGCGCCTCTGCCGTGACGATTGGACACAGATTGTGCCCCTCGGCACTCTGGTCTCCGTCCGGGTTTCGCGCGGTGACTTGAGTTCCGACACCACGATCAGAATCGTCGCCCCGCGCGGATGTGTTGCGGCGGCGGATTTCTACCCGCACCCGTATCACTTCAACGGCACGGTGGAAATTACCTGGAACATCCATTCGCTGAATCTGCCGCGTGACTATGACTATTCGCGGATCGTCCCCTGGTATGTAACCGAAGCCGGCGAGTATGTCGCCCTGCAGTACACCTGGATCGGCTACCACGACTATCTGGTCGTCTACACCAACCACTTCTCGCGCTACATCCTTGGCGGACCGGCAGAGTAACCACGGAGTCCATGCATGATCAATCCCCAGCGGCGGGCCTACGAAGGCCTGCCGCTCTTTCTCATGGGCACGCGAACTCATCTTGCTTTCCAATGTGCCGATGTTTATATTGGAACAGAGTCGTGATTATCTGATCGGCAACAGCAAAGGGAGGGAACAATGGACAAGCGAGTCTTATTTCTCGTGCTGTTCATCGTCTTTTGCGCAGGCGTGCCAGCCATTGCACAAACCTGTCAAATCCAGAACAGCGGAACAACAGATGACTTCAAAGGTGTCGCGTTTACCGACAGCCTGCATGGCTGGGCCGTCGGCGGCGGAAACAACGGTGGCAGCATTTTCTGCACCACCGATGGCGGTACAACGTGGAACCAGCAGCCGCTGCCCCAGCAGGAATTCGGCTTATACCGGGTCGCGATGTCCAACCCGCAATTCGGGTGGGCCGTTGGTATGGAAGGAACCATTCTTCATACCAGCGACGGACATACATGGGAACAACAGGATCTCGGCATAACTGCCGGATGCTTGGATGTAGCCTTTCCCAACGACAGCACAGGCTGGATCATGGGTGGAGCCTTGGAGAACGGTTGGGATGTGCGGCGCACCACAGATAGAGGTGCAACATGGGTCGCTCAACCGGTTGGACAGGTCAGCCACCAAAAAGGGTTTGTCTTTGCTGATGCTACCACAGGCTGGATGGTAGGATATTCCGGTTCCATTATGCGTACGACAGATGGCGGCAGCACTTGGGAACAACAGCCCTGCGCCAACACGGGGTATCTTTTCGATGGCGCGTTCACAAACGCCAATACCGGCTGGGTTGTGGGTTATGAAGGTGCCATCCTGCACACGACAGACGGTGGCGACACGTGGATTCAGCAGACCAGCGGCTCGACAGCTTACCTGTCCGCTGCCGCCTTCACCGCCAACACTACAGGCTGGGTGGTCGGCGATGGGGGTACCATTCTGCGCACGGAAAACGGCGGCGACACGTGGGAGAATCAGCCCAGCGGAACGACGGCCTTTCTCTCCGATGTCACCTTCCTGAATAACGGCATGGGCTGGGCCGTCGGCAGTAGCGGCACAATTCTCCGCTACACTCCGCCGGCTCCCGATCAGGTGAAGAGCGCAACCGCCATTCCCGGCGATTTCTTCCTCGCACCCAATTTCCCCAATCCCTTCAATCCCGGCACCACGCTGCGTTTTGGCGTGCCGCAGGCCGCCGACGTCTCCCTCGAGGTGTTCGATATGCTGGGCCGCAAGGTTGCCACACTCCGTGACGGCATTGCGCAGCCCGGTGTCCACTCGGTATCATGGACCTGCCCGGGCTGCGCCTCAGGAACGTACCTGGCGAGGCTGCGCTATGCCGGTCGCACCTTGCAGCAACCGATGCTGCTGCTGAAGTAAGCCGCCAATCACAGGTCGTTTTTTTCAGGGCGCACCACCGTGCGCCCTTTCTTATGAGCGATCTTCCTCCGCCGTCTAAATCTGCTCGTCGCCGTGAATCCGTCTTCCGCGTTTTGGCGTCTGGACGGCTCGGTCACGATTACCTCATCGTCTACACCAGTCACTTCTCGTGCTACATTCTCGGCGGACCGGCAGAGTAACCACGAAGTCCATACACGACCAATCTCCCGGCGGCAGGCCTTCATAGGCCTGCCGCCTGCGCTCCGTACAGTCCCGATTCAAAGATCTTGAATGTGGGCATTCCCTGCCAACAAGTTAGCTGCTATTTACTTCTGGGACAGTTCCGAATATCCCACATCCCTGCCATTCGGATTATGCAAAAAAAAACGTAACATAAACCTGACCCATTACAAGTCTTGACAATTCCAATATCTGGTGGTATATTGATGCAATTTTATAATCGCAGGGAGTCCTTTCATGTATTTCCGAAGAACCGCATTGTTATTGTTGCTTACTGTCTGCTCCGCCGTTCAGGCTCAAGATAGCCTGAATGTGCGTTTGTTGGGGCAATTGGCGCTCACGGGTAACGCCGTACATGTGGCCGTTGCCGGGCATTATGCCTATATTGTTCAGAGTTACTTATCAGGAGGTCTGCGAGTTATTGATATTAGCAATCCGTCGATCCCGCAGCTCGTCGGTGCCTATTACACCTCTGGCCTTACATGGGGAATAGCAGTCAGGGACTCGGTAGCGTTCATGGCCGATGGGTATGGTGGATTGCGAATCCTCAGCATAGCCAATCCTGCGTACCCGGTTCAACTTGGTAGGTATGATACTCCAGGTTTCGCATACAATGTTTGTGTTTACGGCAACAGCGTCTATGTTGCCGACTACAACAGCATGCAGATTCTCAACATCTCGAATTTGGCCGCGCCCACATTCGTTGGCTCGTGCCCTACAGGACAGGTAACTGGGATAGCTGTTGTGGGAAATATCGTGTATGCAGCCGATAATTTTCCTGAAATCGGCCTTCGCATCATTGATGCCACTAACCCGGCTGCTCCGCTACAGACAGGCCGTTATGGTGATCGTGGCGCCGTAGCAGGTGTCGCTGTGGTCGGAACACTCGCTTATCTTGGGGCTGGCGATTACGGGCTGACTATTGTGGACGTGTCCAATCCGGCTGCACCGCGAGAAGTTGGTCACTGCGACACCCCCAGCATTTTAGAGGATTTGGTCATACAGAGCCATTATGTCTTCGCGGCTGATGCACGCGGCGAACTTCGGATCATAGATGTGGCCGATCCCTCCCATCCAATGGAAGTCGGATTCTACAATATGTCATACGATGCACGGGGAGTGGCCGTCTCCGGCAACACTGTCTACGCCGTTGGCAACGACTGGTTTCGCGCTTACGATTGTTCCGCCGCTCTCAGCAACGCTCCATCATTCCGCGGATATGTAGAGTTGACACACTCCGGGCCACCGAATTGGGGCTACCAACTCGACTGGGAGGCCGGAGCAATCAGCCGATTGATATTCACGCATTTTTGCTCCGGAACCGTGGGCTCTGTAAGCGGTGCTGCGGCGTCGAGTTGGTCAATAATGAATAACGGTGACGGGAATGACGGTGATTCGATCATTTTCATCACGACCCAACCGCTCGCAAGCGGCACCCTTGGCACATTCTGGCTCGCACATCCGTGGTGCAGCGACTTGGTGCAGTATTGTGTCGGTGAGTATTGCGAGGACATAGACGGACCATTGCCCGTTGAATTGCTCTCTTTTATTGCGGTGCCTGGAAACTCCGAGGTTACTCTTTCATGGCGAACCGCATCCGACCGAAACAATAGGCGATTCGAAATCTCTAGGGACGATGCGGTCGTGGGATTGGTCCCGAGTGAGCACAACAACACGACTGGACATAACTATGGGTGGACAGACAGGCATCTGACCAATGGCCGAGCGTACCATTATACTCTCTGGGCTGTGGATGTGTCGGGACAACGGGAGGAATTGGCCCGCGCCGATGCCACTCCGAGATGGGACACAGGTACGGCGATTTCGACGTACGCACTCCATAGTGCATTTCCCAATCCTTTTAACGCTGAGACGACCATTCGCTTTGAAGTTCCGGTTCGCGCCGCAGCCAGACTCGCCATCTACAATTTGCTGGGCACGAGGATTGCGACTCTGGTGGAGGGAATTCAGCAACCCGGAGAGCACTCTGCCGTTTTCCATGCCGAGAACCTCCCAAGTGGAATTTATGTGTGCGCACTTGAGACTGATTATTTCCATGCCACGACGAAAGTACTCCTGATAAGGTGACGTCTGTGGCACCTATCTTCTCTTCTCCAAGGGGCGCATACTATCTATGCGCCCCTTTATTGCTCCTTAATCTTTTGGCTCTTCTGCAATCTCCTTCCGAAACGCCGCCGCGTATCCCAACTCTCGCGCACCATCATCCTTGGAGATATACCCCGCGCGGACCTTCTTGTCCACCGTGTCGAACTCCACCGAGTGCGCCTGCATCCGCGAGAGCAGGAACGGATCCTGATTCGGCGCAAAGACGTGCTCCGATCTCACCGGAATCCCTTTCATCTTCAGCTCCGAATTGCGCAGCCAGTTGCCGAGTGATGCTCCAAGGTTCTGCACGCTGTCGACGATCTGCATCAGGAGGTTGAACTGCGCTTCCACCCAGTTCTTGGTCGTGCCGTGGGACCGTCCCAGCACCCACGGGAACAGCCGCAGCCCCGTCACCACGTCTTCGATCACCTGCTCGCGGTTCAGCCGCCAGGTAAAGTTTCGGTTCATATCGCCGCCGATAATACTCACCTCCACATCGTCCCACGTAAAGATGTTGTCGTCCGCTTCCAGCCGCGTGAACTGCTGCACCGTGTCGTCGAAGTAGCGGTTGATCCGCGCCTGATATTCCTTTTCATTCTCGTGCGTCTGCGCCTTGGGTGGACGGATCCTTACCTGCATGCGCGGCGTGCCCGCGTTGCGTGCGCTGCGCGCCATGTCCGAGAGCATCGCTTCCTGAATCTGCGCCACAAACGGAATGGAGGCAAAGGGCTCGATCCCGCGCGGATTCATGATGTCCGCCCCCAGCGTCGCAAAAAAGAACCGGTCGGGATTGAGGTAGATCCGGTTCTCCTTGGCGTTCGTGCGCAACGGATTCTCCGGCTCTTTCAGGATGTACGGCTTCCAACGGCCATCACGCTCCCACTGAATCAGATCCGGATCCAGCGTGCGGAAATAGTCGATCCCGCTCCCGTCCGGCAGCGGGATAATCTCTCCGGCAAAGCTCCCCACGGTAAACAGCTCAAGGAAAAACTGCTCGGTAAGCTGCTTGATGCCGTCGCGCCGGATCAGCGGGTTTTCCAGCAGCCGCTTCTCCAGTTCGTCGAGCAGTTTGATCGCCCTCGCCTTGTCGCCTTCACTGCCTTCGAGGCTGTAGCTCTGAGGTGTGGCGCACAGATGCACCCACGACCACACCGCCGCCGAAATGATCGGCACATGATCCCGCAGATAGCGGTAGAACTCCGCGCGGTTGGTTCCCATCCACACAAAGTCCTGCCCATCCAGTGTGGTGGTAAACAGATTGGATGACACCGTCGGCTTTTCCGTGGCCGGCGCCGGATTCCCACGCGGAAACGGCACCCGGTTCGACGGCGCCCGCTTCGCTGTAATCCGTGGCGGCACCAGCGGACGCTGAATAACTTTCTTGAAGAATGGTAGCATAAGAACTCCGAAGTTTGAGATTTCCAAAAACCCGCTTCAGTTGCGGTAATTCTGGTCCATCGGGCCTCCCGGCCGCATTGTCGCCTTAAACCGCTGCCCGCAACCTGAAGAGCGGTATCTTTTCTTCCCGCCTAAGCGCCAGCAAGAGGCATCTCCCCCGCCAAAAGATGGGCAGACTATGCCCATTCCGGAACGGCCACCAGCTCTAGGATAACAACGAGCACAGAGCATTAACTTATATCATCAAATCAGACCGTGATTTCGAGTCGGCAACGTGTGGCATCTTTGTATTATCTAAACTCTTTTGAATAGTAGTGATACAGTCACAAATCCGTCGCTGAACCCCCACCAATTCTTGCTTTTTTGTAAATACTCTGTTGACAATCCTATTTGGCTTGCTTATTTTTAGACATGATATATCCGCTTATCCAAATTAAGAGAGGTTGGAATGAAGAGATTTGTAATTTTGGTCGCTTTGGTAGTTACAGCAGTGTGTCTGGCCTATGCGGCCAGCGACACACCTCAAAACCGGGGAGCTATCTTATCACCCCTCGCGGAAATTCAGCAACTGCAAGCCCGCATCGCGGCGGCGAAAGCCACCGGCCAGACTCCCGATCCGGCATGGACCGCGCGCATCGATGAACTCCTGCCCCTGACCGGCGCGGAAGCGACCACCGTCCCTGTCAATCCTCAGTCTCTTCGCACCGACCCTCTGTTCACCACTCGCACAACCATGCCGTCCGAGCGGCCCAGCACACCGCTCGAGCAGCAGATCCGCGCACTCGAAGACCAGCTTTACTCGACCTCCGGTGCCATGCCGGTAATCAGCAGCAGTTTAAAAGATCAACTGAATGCGCTGTATTCCCAGCGTCCGGAAAACCGGATCCATAGCGCGCAGACTCCCCAGCGGCCCAATACCGCTCTGGAGCGCCAGATTCGCACGCTTGAAGAGCAGCTTAACCGCGAAGGCGCAGCCGCTTCGACCACCATCAAGCAGCAACTCAATACCCTCTACGAGCAGCGCCCGGAGAACCGTCCCCGCCGCAATCCCCTCGATCAGGGCGGCGACAACTGCTCCAGCGTCACGGTCATCGTCGGTCTGCCCTTCTATGATTCCGGAACCACGGCAGGGTACACCGACGACTTCCAGCCGTCCTGTGGCACTGCGGCAGGTGCACCGGATCTTATCTACCAGTTTACAGCTATCCATTCGGGCCCGCACGACTTTTCGTTGAACGGCAGCTCGTTCGATACCGAAATCTACGTGCGCACCGGCGGCGCCTGCCCCGGCACTACCGAAGTCGGTTGTAATGATGATTACTTCGGCCTGCAGTCCTATCTGAATCTGAACCTCGTTGCCGGCCAGACCTACTGGGTGATTGTAGACGGGTTCTACAATTACAGTGGCTCATATTCCCTGGCAATCCGGGATCTGGTCGGCGACAACTGCTCCTCGGCCATCAACGTTCCCGGCGTCCCTTACACAGACTACGGCAACACCTCGGGGCTGACCGATGATTTTCAGCCCACCTGCGGGTACGCCAACGGCGCTCCGGATGTGGTCTACACCCTCACCCCGCTGTACACCGGATCCTATACGATTTCCCTCTGCGGCAGCTCGTTTGACACCGAACTCTACGTGCGCACCGGCGGCGCCTGCCCCGGCACCACGGTGCTCAGCTGTAACGATGACGCCTGCGGCCTGCAATCGAGTCTCGTACTCAACCTGACCGCCGGCACCACCTACTACATCATCGTCGACGGCTATAACGCCAACGCGGGCGCCTATGTCCTGAACATCACCGACGATTGCTCAGAAGCATGCCAGGCCGGCGACTTGCTGGAAGCCGCAGAGACTCCGTCTCCGACCTTCGGCGCCACCGATCCCGATGGCGGCTGCAACAACACCGGCGATTGGAACAACCCGCCCAATCTGTTTGGGTATGTCTTCCCGTGGCAGGTTTACTGCGGCAGCGCATTCACCTATGTATCGCCAACCAACGCGGGTTTCCGTGACACGGACTGGTACCGCTTCACCCTGAGCGAAGCCTGCTCTCTGCAGGTCAATGCCCTCAGTGAATTCCCGATTACATCCTACATCTTCGCTGCGAACTGCCCCGCAGGCGCAATCCTCGCGCAGGGTTCGGCTATCCCCTGCAGCTTCATGTCCTACTCCACCGGGACCTGTCTCCCCGCTGGAGATTACTATTTGTGGTTCGGCCCCAGCGTCTATTCCGGTCTTGCCACGCCGCGCGCCTATCGCTTCGCCCTGCTCACCTATCCCTGCTCGGGTTGCTACACCGACGGCACCTACATGGCCCCGGTCAGCATTACGGGCAACACCTGCGGCGCGGTCAACAACTGTTCGCTGCGTCCCAGTGAAGATCAGAACTGGCGCATCAATATCCCGCGTGAAGCCGACTGGACTTTCTCCATGTGCGGCACGTCTCCCAACTGGGACAGCTACATCTACCTCACCAGCTCCTGCTGTAACGGGATTATCGCTCAGGATGACGACGGCTGCGGCGGCGTGGGCGTCTCCACCATTCATTGCGTTCATCTCCTGCCCGGCACCTACTATCTTAATGTGGAAGCCTACAGCTCCGCCTGTGGCTCCTACACGCTGAACATTACCGAGTGCACGGGCAAGTGCTGCTACGGCACGCTGCTCGATCCGCAATGCCAGGATGGCATCACCAATGCAGCCTGTCAGGCACTGAGCGGTGTCTACACCGAAGACGCCACCTGCGGCACCACGGCATGCTATCTGCGTCCCAACTGCGTCGAAGGCAGCCAGTTCAGCCAGCGTCCCTTCGTTCCCACGGAAGGCTGGGGTGGCTACGCCAGCGATGTCGCAACGCAGTTTGCCAATTATGAGGACTTCTCCGGCGTCGCGAATCCCATCGGCGAAATTCGATTCTGGGGCTTCCGGGCCAACTTCAACAGCGGCAACGCCCCCTGCGGAGAAGATCCCATGCCGTTCCACATCCGCTTCTACCAGAACAACGCGGGCAACGTCGGCGCTCTCGTGGCCACCTATAATGTAACCCTGAATGGCACGATGGGCTACACCTACGGCTCCACATATCCGTTGTTCGAGTATTCCGCTACACTCTATCCGGCGGTGAATCTCGCCTCGGGTTGGGTCTCCATCACCGGCGATGGCGATCCCAATTGCAGCTTCTTCTGGGCCACTGCCAATTCCGGTGACGGGACCGCGTGGCAGTATGTGAACAACGTGCCGGCAGCCATCCCATTGGACTTCGCCATGTGCCTTGGCGTCGGTTGCCCCACGGCGACCTCAGTGACCGCCGATCTCTTCACCGACGGCGTGAGCATGCGTGTTGTGTTCAACGCACCGCAACTGGGCCTCTATACGATCTGGGGCACCACAAGCCACACGGCGTCATTCCCCAGCACGTTCGTGCCGCTCGCATCCGGCTCGGTGGGTGCCATCGGCTCCTACTATTGGTTGGATGGAACGAGCGCACCTTACAAGCGCTACGCCATTACCCGCCAGTGTGGCGAACTGCCGCCCGGACTGCTGAATCAGCCGAGTCCCTTCCACTCTGTATCTATGGATGTTGAACACGCGGCACAGTAGCGGCTCATCACGCTAAAGCACCTCACTCGGGGCGGGCTCTTCCAAGGGCCCGCCCTTTCTTATCGACCCACACCGCACATCCTTGGTGCATAGGGCATCTCATCTGCTGTCGATTCGTAGTTCACAAAGAAGTAGCGCAGCGCGTCCATGCTGTGATCGCACAGCCCGTCCTTCACTGGCTCGTCTCCCGTCGGTGCCCAGCGGTAGCGGCCAAAATCCGCAATCAGGTTGGTGCAGCGCGGCGAGATCCTCAACCGCACCCGTTCGCGGCCATCCGTCAGCATCGATTTGACATATTCCACTCCCGTTGCAATTCGCGACGGCCGATTCCGCACTTTCAACCCCGCTCGCCGCAGAATATCCACCGGGGACAATCCCGTATCCTGCTTTGCCTCCCCCGCCGGATCGCATGCACTCCACACCATGTCGTTCTCCGCCACCCCGTGGGCGAAGTCGATATTCCGGATCGCAATCACCATCTCTTCTGTGGTGCGGTCAGAGCCCTGCCACTCGTCGAACACGATGAACTCATCTTCCGGTGTTCTCTGTATCCATAGCACAAACGGATGCCGGTAGCCGAAGTCTATCGTGCGGTACAGATCCCACTCGGGCCGCACCGTCCACTCTTCCGCCAGAATGTGCTTTTGCGGATCGAACTCGCTGTACACCAGGTCACTCATGCTTTCGAAGGAGATCTCCTGCTCCAGCCGCCACCGCGTCTGCGACAACCCCGCCGCCGCCATCTGCTTCCACTCCTCCGTCTGCCGCCCCGGATGATCCAGATAGTGCACCCGATGCACATGAAACGGCGAGCCCGGTGCGCTCCCATTCGTCCTCTTCTCCTCCTTCCCTATCTCATGGAGAAAGAGAGGTCTGGTCTCGCCGCGCGGGGTGCCCTTACCCCGTGCGGCAGAATCATCCAGTGTAGCCAGCACGAATCTCGCAAACAAATTATTCGCTCCACCCGACGACGATACGCCTGCAAACGTCCCTCCGCTATCCAGCGCCGGCTTCAGCGCCGCCCAGATCTGCTCATCGTACGGTGTGAAGGCCATCTCATCCCAGAACACACCGCTGGGTGAATACATGCGCGGCCCGTTCGCCGATGCCGGCAGCGACAAAATCCGCGCGCCGTACTTTCCGAAAGCAATCTCCTCGCGTGAGTTGACGGTAAGCCTCGGCTGCATGTACGGCGGCAGGTGACTGACAATAAACCGCGCGCGGTCAATCAGTTCCTCGGCGCAGCGCTCATTGCGCGAGAGAAACAGATACAACCCCGCGTCGCGAAACAGCGCCCGCCACACGGATAGCGCCACCATCGACCATGTCACTAGCATCTGCCGTGATTTGGGCACCAGCAGCAACCGCTCCTGCAATGTTGCCTCCATCAGATCGTGCAGGTAGGGATAATCCGGAAAGGCCGCCACACCGCGCGCCGGATCCTGCGTCTTCACAAACTCCGTCAGAAATGCCCAAGGGTCCTGCGAGACCCGGATCATCGTATAGAAATCGGAGGCTTTCATAGATCTCTCATTTCGCATTCATCGTGTGTGATCCGGCTTATCCGAAACGCTTTCCTGCAGAATCTTCAGCGCCTCTTCCGCCGTCAGGGCCTCCGGATCGGCGCCCTTCTGCTTCAGCATGACATCGAGGTAAATCTTCGCCGCGGTTGTGTTGCCGTCTTTCATGGCAAGCTCATAGAGCTTGTCTAATAGATCCTTGACCGGATCCGCCGCCTTCTTCTTCACACCCTTCCGTGGCGTCAGCGATTTGGCAGTGTGAGTCTCGATGATGCGCTTAGCCATTGGTGTGCCGCTCCGGAGCATGCATTGGAAAGCGGTCCAGATAGGGCCGCAGCGTCTGCCACGCTCTCGATTCATACAGCGTGGACAGGTTTTGCCACTCCTTGGCCCGTCCGCTGGCATCCGAACTCAGGCGTCGCCCCAGCGTTTCGGTGGCCATGTCACGCGCCACCACGGAAAGCACCAGCAGCGTGGTTCCGGTCTGCAGACCCTGTTGGGTTGAATTTGCATTGTAATCCGTCGAAAGCGCGCGCATGATCAGATCTTCCGCCTCGACAATCGCCTGGCTGATGAGCTCATCGGTAACGCTACCAGCGGCAACCGAATAGTCCACCAGCACGTCCGCACCGTCCGGAATCGCGCTTCCCGCCCGGCGCCGCACTGTGCCGCGCACATAGTCGATTTCGAAATCGCTGCTCGCGCTGTAGATCGTGTACCGTCCGTAGTACACGTACACCGGCTGATTGTTGGGAATGCTGCCCCCGGGAACACGGTACAACGATCCTGCACTGTAGCTCATCTTGTAGTCGATCTCCTCAACATAGACCGTCGCCAGAGTGGCGCTGAGAGCCACCACCACGCTGCCGGGCACGACACGGTCCAGGGCCAACCGCGTCTTGTCATAGTCCGTCAAGACCACGGGACCGTCACAATACGGCAGCACGGTCGCATCCAGTTTCACGGCTCCGCTGGACTCCACCAGATTCTGGTGCGGCAGCATCACCTCGCTCTCGCCGCTCAGCGTCACCGGTACATTCTCGATTATCAATGCACCCGCGTCACTGGACAGCAGATGCTTTTTCACGATAGACAGGGTTGTAAAGGACATGGTAAGACCTCAGGACAGAATAGGGTGAGTGTTCAGAACATCAAACCAGCGGCCACGGCTCTCAGTCGCGGATGAGCATGAATTCCACGGTCGCAAACAAGGTGGAATTGAACGGCACTCCGGTCAGCAGCAGAGTGCTGCTGCTGCCGTTGATACGCACCCGGACGGTGTAGTCGCTGCCGGTGCTTTGACAGTAAACCGAAATCCGGTCGCCGGCGCTCAGGGCAAGTTCCGTACTGTCTGTACGCAAGGTCGTACCATCCCACACCGTCAGACCCGTAACAAATCCGTGGCGCGTCACAGGAAATCCTGTGCCGCTCTGACCGCCTGCCCCGTTCAGAGTGATGGACGCGGTGGTAACGGCTCCGGAGAACGCCATCGTCGAGATCGGCGCCCGCGCCATCAAGTAGGATTGTGTATTATTCACCATGGCTGGACTCCATGTATTTTCGTTTTGGCTGTTGATTTTTTAGCTTTTTGGATTTTGCCCCGCCGTCCTCCGCCCTTTGTCTTAGAGTAGCCCCTGACTCCAACGAGTGGGGATTAATGGGCGGAGGAACGGCGAGGTTCAAAGAGATGCGTGTGTTCTGCGCCGTCCCCTACCGGAGACTGCCTCAGGTGCAGAAGACGCCCCTACAGCTACTGCCTGCATGCAGCTTTCCTACGACACCAAGCAGCGATACGGGTGCAGGGTCGCCCCTGCTTAGTAGTCGCTCAAGGCAATCGCGTCATCCACCATGATGGTATAGACGCTCTCCTTGGAGATCACCGCTGATTCGAGTTTCTGCGAGATCACCTTCTCCGCTTCGATCAGCAGCGGCTGCGCCACGGACTCGCGGATCGCAAAGCGGTGGTCGAGGGCCGCAAACTTGGTGGCCGTCGCGCCCGGACACACCACCAGCCGGGTGTTGATCGGCAGGAAGGTCCGATAGTCACCGCTCTGTGTGAAGACCTGATGTCCCTGAAAGGCCAGCGGATCCTGGAACTCGGAGATGCCGAGGATCTTCTCGATGTCCGCCTTGGAGCCAAGAAGATGCGTCATATGGGCCGGACCCGAGAACGCCAGCGCGAGGTGCACGAGGTCGCCATAGGTGAACGTCCCCGCCGTGCCGTTGAAGCTGTTGGCCGGCGCAGGCGAAGTGCCGTCGCCGTTGAGAATAATACTGTAGATCTCATTGATCTCATCAAAGGCCAGTTCCGCGCCGATCCAGTTCAGGAACACGCGGAACTCCGCCAGTTTCTGGTTCTTCAGCACACGGTACGAGAAATCGAACTGCCGCCCGCGGTCCACCATGGCGGCGTCTTTCTCGCGGTACATCAGCTTCACTACCGGGTAGTCGCTGGCTTCATTGCGGCGGGCGAGAGGCTTCTTGGCCAGGTCCGTCTTGATGTAGATCGGCTTGACCGAAGGTCCACGCTCGGGAACCGAGGCCGCCACCAGTTCGGAGGGATCCTGAACCATGCGGTAGCCGCGCTGAATTTCGCGGCTCACATATTCGGGCGCGAGGATCATTCCCGCGCCGCTGAGAAACTGTTCCAGCGAGGTTGCGCTGCGTCCGCTCACAATCACGTTGGCCAGATAGAGTTGCCGCTCAAAGGCGTCCAGCGGGCAATCGAGGGTGCCGTCAGGCTTGCGCGGCGACGGATCCATCTCTTCGAGCAGTTCGGAAAGCGACAGTCCGCGTTCCTGCGCTTCGGCGTACAGCGCCAGATTCGCACTGCGCGAGTGATCGTTGATCTTCTCCCGCAACGGATACGCGTTGGAAAAATCGAGGGTCATAGGTACCTCAAAATGTGAAATGAACAACTGTTTGTAGAGGCGGGTTAGGCAGTCCGCTACCCACCCGCCTTGCCTTCATCCTTGCTTATGCGTCCAGCAGCACGTCGCATGTCGTATCGGTGGTATTCACCGCCAGTACCAAGCCGCGATGCTTGGTGCCGCCGGCGGGAACGTCCGTTGCCGTCGTGGCCTGCCGCACCCTGCCCGCACCGTCCACTTCCACCTTGTTGCCGATCACCGGAGTGGTCGCCACGTACTTGAAGCGGGCCACGCCCGTCACCTGGACCGTGCATAGAGCGGGAATCGCCGTGCCCGCCTGCAATTCTTCTGAGACCTTAACCACCTTGCCGATCAGCCGCCCGCCCGCGGTGCCCATCCCGACCTTGTTGTCGCCGGTAATCACCGCGGCGCACAGGCCATTATCAAGATCCGTCAGCGTGAAGTCCTGGTTGGCGGTGGCGTCCACCTCGAAGGTCAGCAGCAGATTGGCCCCCGCTCCGTCATTGGTCACTTTGTAGGTTGTGGTCATACCTGTTCCTCTCTTTGTTTGGGTGGGACACGGCATGCCGTGTCCGGTTGGTTGGTGCGAGCATTTTACACACATGTTCAACACCCATAATATACGATCTGACCCAGCCGATCACAACACCGTTTTCCAAAATGTCACAACCTACAGATTATCAGCGATGTAGATTAAACGTATGTTCAATTCAAGTGTAGAGTAGTCCGCTGAATTTTGTGCGCTTACCAAGATCGCACCTTTTCCCTCAATCTCGCCACGCCGTCCCCAAATGAGGCCAAAGAGAGGCTGTCCTCGCCTCTCGTCCTCCTTTCTGCGGGAGCTAAGTGCTTAATTTTTTACTGCGAAATGAACTGCGCAGCCGTGCCCGTCGTCTCCACCCCACTGGCCAGCACGCACTGTGTGCCGGATTCCCCGGATGCACCACGCTTCCCCCAATTAACTAGCCAGCACGCTCCCGCGTGCTGGGGGCGAAGGTGTGCTTTGCCCTTGTTTTCCCCCGCAAGACTATTTCGACGCCGAGCAGGCGACCCGGGTGCAGGGCCACCCCTGCGGGGTCACCCCTCGTGGAACATTTATTCTTCCGAAGTGTTATATTGTGACATGAACAGGAAGACTACTATGAAAGAAACCATGACCAATCCGCCTTCTCCCGAGAAGGTGCGCGAGGAAATTGCCGAATTTCTGAAAAGCAAATATGGCAATGCCGTCGCCGTGGCCGATGTGGATTTGAACATCCCGCACGAAGGCACCGAAACCTCGCACAACTCCTCGCTGGATCAGATAGATTTTCAGCTCAAACCAACCGAACTCGAAGCCTACCTGCAGCAGTATGTGCTGCATCAGACCGAGGCCGTTGAAATTCTCGCCACCAAGATCTGCACCCACTATCACCGCCGCAAATGGGAGATGGACCATCCCGACCGCGAGACGGCTGTGGGCCGGATCAAGAGCAATATTCTGATGATCGGCCCCACCGGCGTCGGCAAGACCTATCTGGTCAAGCTCATCGCCGACAAAATCGGTGTGCCGTTTGTCAAAGGTGATGCCACCAAGTTCTCCGAAACCGGCTATGTCGGCGGCGACGTCGAGGACCTTGTGCGCTCGCTGGTGCGCGAAGCCAAGGGAGATATTTCCCTTGCTGAATACGGCATTATCTACGTCGACGAAATCGACAAGATCGCATCCTCCGGCAGCATGTATGGCCCAGACGTCTCCCGCAGCGGTGTGCAGCGCGCACTGCTGAAACTGATGGAAGACACCGAGGTGGATCTGCGCACGCCGCATGATCTGGCCAGCCAGATGGAAGCCGTGATCGAGACCCAGCGCACCGGCAAAGCGGAACGCAAGAAGGTCTCCACCAAGAACATGCTCTTTATCGTCTCCGGCGCCTTCGGTGGCTTGGCGGAGATCATCCGCCGCCGGCTTGCCCGCGGTGCCATGGGCTTCCGCCGCGCCGAAGAGATTCCCGTGGTTGATGAAGAAGTCATCACCCGTGTCACCACCGGCGACTTCCTCGAATACGGTTTCGAGTCCGAATTCGTGGGCCGTCTGCCCGTGGTCGCCCAGCTCCGTGAACTATCGGAGACCGCCCTGTTTGATGTGCTGAAGAATCCGCACTCGGCGGTGGCGCGCGGCAAAAAGCAGGACTTCGCCGCCTATGGCGTGGACCTGAACTTCGATGATGATTCGCTACGGGAAGTCGCACGCCGCGCTCACTTCGCGGGTATCGGCGCGCGCGGTCTAACCTCCGTGCTCGAACGCTCGCTGATGCGGTTCGAAAAGCTGCTGCCGACCTCTTCTGTCCGCAAACTGACCGTGACACGAGACTTGATCGTCCATCCGGAGAAGGTCGCGCAGGAGTTGCTGACCAAGGATGCCGTCACCCAGTTCCAGCGGAAATTCCTCGAGCGCAGCAGCCTGATTCTCGAATTTACCCCCGAGACCTATCCGTGGATTCAGGAACACTTCGGTTCCGATCTGGCACACATCACAGACCTGCTGATGCAGATGTTCCAGAACTATGAATACGGCATGAAGCTCGCCGGTCTGACCAATCTGCGCATTACGCCCGAGATCCTCGCCTCCCCCGATGCCTTCCTGGACCAGATGATCAAGACCGTCTACAAAGCCAAGGATGACGAAGCGTAGCGCATCGCTTGGCTCCTGTCCGAATACAAAGCGGGTGACCCCATCGGGTCACCCGCTTTCTCTCGTCCTGCAATCCGTCCACATCTACGGCCTTAGCGGCCTTTCCTCGGGAAGTCGAAATGCGGACAGTGCCGTCGTCTGAAAAGTCACCCGGTAGAACTGCCGCGCCGCCACACTTGCCGCGCCCACATCGGTGTAGGATTGTGCGGTCGTCGAATCCACCAGTGCGTAGCTTCCGTTCATGGCCGCTGCGCGGTAAATCTTGAACTGACTCGCTCCCGCGCCCGACTGCCAATTCAACACAATATCATTCCCCGCCGAACTGATCACCAGCACCGGCCCCACGATCAGGGAATCCGTCGTGGACTGAGACCACCGCCCAAGGTCATCCCGCGTGCGGAAGCCCACCTGATAGAGCCCCACCGGAAGTCCCGTCAGCACCGTGCTCACACTCTCCTGTGGGCTGTTCCATGTGCTGTCAGTGGGCAACGGAATGACCACACCGTTTCCCGGGCCGGGATCCGCATTCACCCAGTATTCTGCCGCCGTGATCGTTCGCGTCTGCGCCGTCCCAAACGGGGACGTCACAATCACAATGGCCTGCGACGGCTGCCCGCTTCGCCCCACGTCATCTCGCGCCCGCAGATTCAGCCGGTGCAGACCGATGGAGAGATTGGCCGTAGCGAGGATCTGATTGAAGCTCACATTCGGCGCGTCCGCCACGTCCAGCGTCGTCGGTGAATCCGTGTCGAACCAGTAGTCCAGCAACGTCACCTGCCGAACAACAACCGGGTTGGTAGAGGTGACCACGAAGAAATTATCCGAAAATTGAGCCGTGCGACCTCCGCTGTCCGTGGTCCGCACCCGCAGCCGGTGCAATCCCACCGGCAATCCATTCGTTGCTACAATCTGATTCAGCGTAATTATCTGACCATCCGTCACGTCCACCGGCGTGGGAGCACCGTTGTCCACCGTCCATTCGAACTGCGTGCAAACGATAGGTGTGGGCGGCAAACCCGGGACAATCACCAGCAGCGCCGGACTGGGCATCCCCCAGCGCTGCGTCGTGTCCGTGCGGCACCGGATATTCACTCGATACAGCCCCGGGGCAAGGCTTCCCGTTCCTGCCGTAAAATTCGCCGCCACCTGCGGCGCGGGAGAACCGACACTGATAGCCGTGCCGTTGCCCGGCCCCGGATCCGCTCCCACAAACCATTCGCACTGCGAAATCCTCTCGGCAAAAGCGGCGGGCATCAGGGCGGCAATACACAGCGCGGAAATAACTATGCTCTTGATCATGTGCCTTCCTCGCGGTTTAGTATTGCGGCCCAACGCGGCCAATGGCCGTCGCATTCACAGGAGTGCCCTGTCCAACCACATTGGGGCTGAGCTGGATATTCACCGCCCACGGATAGTTGGGCACGCCGTTGTCCACCAGCGCTCGCGGCCCGCCATACACGCCAAAGTCGGACCGAGAACCGTCAATGTCCGTCAAGCCCGGATTGCCCGTGTTGATCAGATTCGACCCGCCGATCAGGTGCAGATCCGATGTCCCGATCACATAGTTTGCCGTCCCATCATAGTTCACAAAAGGATTGCCCGCAATCACCACGCCATTGGTTCCGGGCACCGCAGGTCCGCTCGATGCATTGTAATCGAAAGTGCTCGCCGGCGGGAAAGTGCCGAATGCCGGAGATGCATTCCAGTCATAGAAAACATTGTTGATTGCAATAACCGGCTGCGCGCCGGTTGCCACATTGAACACATTCTGGAAGTTCAGGAAGACACAATTGTATAATTCAATTGTCCCGATTCCAGCCACAGCATTGATCGCCACGGATGCGCCGTTCACCGCCGGGGCAAGCACCACGTTGCGCAGCAGCAGTGCCGAGCCCGCCGTGGTGATATTCACGGCAACTTGAGAGGTCGTCAGCGTGATGATGCCATCCTCCATATATAGCCGGCCACCCTGCAAAGAAATAACCGGCGTCGAGCCCGTCGCCCGCATTATGCAGCGGCGGATCGTGATCGAGTCCGCACTGCTGTTAATGTTGATCGGAAAGAAATTCGACTCCCAGCGCAATCCTTCAATCGTGGTACCTTTAGAGGCTGCACTGTTGATGTTCCATTGGCTCGATGCCGTGATGATCGTCTGATCCCATCCTGCGCCGATCCAGTTCAAGCGCTTGCTGGTGGTAATGCCGCTACTCTCAGTGTAGGTGCCCAGACCGATCAGGATCGTGTCTCCACTGACGGCCGCCGCCTCCGCCTGGCTGGGCAGTGTGTACTGCCCCCCGCCCGTGGCCGACACATAACGCGTCGTTGCCCACACCGGCACCGCCGACACCACGGCCAACAACATCGCTGCCCACAACGTCAAGCATGTTCTCATCATTTCCGCCTTTCATCTTTTGAAACAGAGTCCCAAATAACAAAGAAGACACGAGACTCCAATATAGGTATCCTGCCGTGTGCATACAATGATTGCACTTATACTCACAAAGATCACCTGACATATTGAAGCTCCGTCTGATACACTTCGTCGCCGCAAATACCGTGTGCTACTTTGCACAAGAGGCCGCGTGGCATTCGACTGGAGTACCTTCTTCATATTCATGCGCTTCTCGTTGCTCAGTTATCTTTCCAGTTCCTCGAGGAACCTCCACTCTGAACGTGAGGTAAAAATGAAAAGGGTGCGCAATCACGACGGGGCGACGAACCATATCAGAGAGGAAGTCTGACCATGTTTGGCATGAACAAATCACGGCGGTCACGCAGAGGCTCGGCCATGAAAAAGGTTGGCATGGGTCTGCTGGCGGCGGGTGTCACAACGGCGGCGGTCTACGGCGTGCGTGCGTATATGCGCTGGCGCGCGAATCGTGGTGAAGAGGAAGGTATTGATATCGTGGAATGAAGGCCCTTTGAGCGCCATGGTTTGACAGGATCCAAAA
Organism: bacterium; assembly: GCA_036504735.1. NCBI lineage: Bacteria > bacterium. Next base: position 100,670 of record DASXUQ010000008.1, on the reverse strand, counting down.
GCGGGTTGTGCTTACAGCCCGCTTTTTTGTGCTTTGCCTCTTGCAATTCAGGATGGAATCTCCTAACTTAAGATGGAAACTGGAAGAATGGCGGATCAAGGAAAACTAAGCACATGAATTCTGGCAATTCAGGCGACGATCTCTTTCAGGATGCTGCGGTGCCCACTCCCGATGCGCCGCTCGCCGAGCGCATGCGGCCCAAGACTCTGGCCGAGTTTGCCGGGCAGGAGCATCTGCTCGGTGAAGGCGCGATCCTCTCCCAACTCATCGCCGGGGGCACGCTGCCCTCCCTGATTTTCTGGGGTGAACCCGGCACGGGAAAAACCACTCTGGCCCGGATTCTGGCGCACTCCTCCAACTATGAACTGGTGCAGATATCTGCCATCACTACCGGCGTTCCCGAACTGCGCAAGATTCTCGAACGCGCGCGCCGCTCCGCTGCGCAGGGCCGCCGCACCCTGATGTTCGTGGATGAAATCCACCGCTGGTCCAAATCGCAGCAGGACGCGTTGCTGCACGCCGTGGAAGACGGCACCGTAACCCTGCTCGGCGCCACCACCGAAAATCCGTCCTTCGAAGTCATTTCGCCGCTGCTCTCACGCGCCCGCGTGCTGCGGTTTCAATCCCTTACCGCCGACCAGTTGCGCACGCTGCTTTATCGCGCCCTCAAAACCGACGTCAAGCTCAAAGAGAAGCATATCGAGATCACGCCCGAAGGCGAGACCGCGCTGCTCGCCCTCTCCGGCGGCGACGCCCGCGCGCTCTACAATGCCCTTGAGCTGGCGGTAAACATCGCGCCGCAGAGGAAGGAAGGCGTGATCATTGACCAGAAGCTCATCGAGCACAGCGTCCTCAGGCGCATGCCGATCTATGACAAGAAAGGCGAGTCGCATTACGATACGATTTCGGCCTTCATCAAGTCCGTGCGCGCCTCCGATCCCGATGCCGCCATGTACTATCTGGCGCGCATGCTCTCCGCCGGAGAAGACCCGATGTTCGTGGCCCGCAGGCTGATCATTCTGGCCAGTGAGGACATCGGCAATGCCAACCCCAACGGCATCGTCATCGCCGTAGCCGGGCTTCAGGCCGTGCATGCTATCGGCATGCCCGAAGCGCGAATCATTCTGGCGCAGGTCACCACTTACCTCGCCTCCTCCCCCAAATCCAATAAGGCCTACATGGCGATCACGCAAGCGATGGAAGCTGTCGACAATGAAACCTTCCCCGCCGCCGTCCCGCTGCACTTGCGCAATCCGGTTACCGGCCTTCTGAAGACCGAAGGTTACGGTGAAGGCTATGTCTATCCCCACGATTTCCCCGGCCATTTCGTCGAATCTGACAACCTCCCCAATCCCTATACCAACACCATCTTCTACGATCCTTCCGATCAGGGCAAAGAGCGCGATATCGCCGAAAGGCTAAAACGCTGGTGGACCAAGCGCCGGCAGGGGTAACCCCTGCACCCCAACGCTATGCGTTGGATCACTGGTCGCCTGCTCGGCGTCGTAGGGATTCTACATGGAGACGAGGTAGCTGCCTGCTCTGCTCCCCTTTCCCTATTTCATGGGGAAAGGGGTGGGGGGATGGGGGTCTGCCAGCACAATCTAAAGAGGATAGGAATCTGCCGTAGGGGCACGGCATGCCGTGCCCGTCTGCCCGAGCCCGCCCGCCCCCATATTTCCGGCACACTTTTCGCCACACAAAAGGGATACGCGAGCGTATCCCTTTTTTACATCTCATCCCTATGAAACACTTCCTGCTCCTGAGCGCGCTTCTGTTCTCCTTGGCCGCCTTTGCCGCGCCCCAAAGCTACAAGCAGATCGCCGAAGACGCCATCAAACGCGGCGACATCGCTAAAGCCACGGAGTTCTACCGAAAATGGACCGAGGCCGATCCGACCGATGCCACCTCGCTTTACAACCTCGCCTGCTGTTATGCCCTCGCCAAGCATCCCGATGAGGCCCTCGCAGCGCTGCAACGGGCTGCCGCCGCAGGGTGGAGTGACGCTGGCCATACATCCGAGGATCCCGATCTGGAGAGTCTGCGCACCCGCAAGGATTTCCAAAGTGTCCTCGAGCAGATCGCAGGCAATGCCTCCTCCCGCAGCGGAGGGTATATTGTGCATTCCTGTGCGCAGGAGCGGCTTGGCGAGTACGTGGTGGTGCTCCCCGATTCCTATGACCCCAACCGCAAGTACGAGCTTCTGATTCTGCTCCACGGCTACGGCCAGAGTCCGCAGGAGTTTGCCAAAGCCGCACAGATGATCAACACCGAAGATTTCATCTATGCTGTCCCCCAAGGCCCCTATACCGCGCTGGATTCGGACGGCAAAAGCTACTGCTTTTTGCGGGAACTGGAGAATTACCGGGAAGACACGGCCTCCATTGCACAGGCCGCAAGCTGGGTGATGCACGTGGCAGATGACGTCATGACGCGCTATCCCATTGCGGACAAACGCGTGTGGCTGGCCGGATTCAGCCAGGGAGCGGCGCTGGCACACATCACCGCCGCGCGCTATCCCGAACGTATCGCCGGCTATGCCGCGCATGGCGGCTATATCATCAAGGGTGCAATTTCCGATAAGCAACTTGCCGCCGAAAAGACGCAGAAGGTCCGCGTGCTGATCACTCATGCCGAGGACGACCCCGCTGTGGCTTACATGGAGGGCGTGTACGCGTCCAACATGCTGAAACAGTCCGGCCTGAATGTCACCTTCACTCAGCTCGGCACCGGTCATGCCTTCGATTCCGCCGTCTGCGCCAAAATCGCCGATTGGCTCAAAGCAAAATAGGAAATAGGAAAAATCGTCTTGCTCTGGTTTCCTATTTCCTATTTCACATTTCCTATCTCCTATTGTTCCCCGACAACACAAGGGCACTCTTTCGAGTGCCCTTGCTGCTTACTTAACGCTTCCGGCCGCGATCTGCTCCTGCCGGGGCTTTCAGCCCCTGGTCTCTTTGATCGCGGGAAAGGTCAGTGTAACTCTGGTGCCGACGCCCCACTCCGAGTGCAGATCCAGCTTGGCGTTGTGGATTTCCGCAATGTTCTGCAAAATGCACATCCCCAGCCCTGTGCCGCCCGACTCCGGACGCGTGGTGAAATACGGTTCAAAAATGTGCGGCAGAATTTCCGGCGGAATGCCGCCCCCCGTGTCCTCCACCACCAGTTGCACCTTGCCGTCTACCCACTGGGTACTCAGCGTCAGGGTGCCCCCGTCTTCCCTGTCCAGAATCGCATAGGAGGAATTCAAAAGCATGTTGATGATCGCGCTCTCCAGGCCGTGCGCGTCGCCCATCACCCGCGGACAGGTATCATCGAGCGACAGTTCGAGGCGGTAGATCGATCCCGGATCGGGCGAGAAATTCTTGAGCTTGCCCGTGGTGCTGTCCATGAGTTCCACGGTCGATCGCACGAGCCTCGACAGGTCCACCGGCTCAAACTCCGATTTGGCCGGCTTGGTCAGGTGGCGCAGGTTCTTGGCAATCTTCTCAATCCGGCCCGAGAGGGCGGCGATGGTTTCCAGATCCTTGTCGATCCCGCCTTCCAGCGACACGTTGGCGCGCTTCAGCCGCATGCCCAGCAGTTCCACCCGCCCTTTCACCGGCTGCAGGCTGTTGTTGATCTCATGCGCGATGCCGCTGGCGAGCTGGTTGATGGTCGAACGCTTCTCCGATTCCACCAGTTTCCGTTCCAGTTGCTTGCGCGCGGTAATGTCTTCAAGGATTACGCCGATGCGCACGCCGCTTTCCAGCGCGCGAAACACGTGAAAGAATGAATAGGTCAGCGTGCGGCCGCACTGTTCGAAGACGGTATGACAGACCTCATCTTCCTCCATGAACGCGTGCATATCCGCCAGCATCGAGAGCATCGTCTCTTCGGACAGGCTGCCGCAGGCGCCGATCTGCGTCCCCGGCGCTAAGTGGCTGCATCCCATCAGGGCCGACGCCTGCGGGTTGGCGTACTCGATGTGCATCGCGTCATCGAGAATGATAATCCCGTGTGGCTGGCTGCTGAGCACCGTATTCAGATATTCCTGCAAATCACGGTAACGCGCTTTAGAGGCCTGCTCCGCTTCGATCAGCCGCGCGTTTTCCAGCGCCACTGCGGCGAGCTGCACAAAACTTTCGAACAGCACCAGGCTGGCCTGGTCGAACACGCCGGCCAGGCGCGAGGTGTCCACATAGGCGGCGCCGAGCAGTTTGCCCTTGGCCACCAGCGGCGCGCCCATCACGGAGCGCACCTGCATTTTGGCGATAGATTGCTGCTGCGTCAGATCCGACGCTCCCACCACGTCGTTGATCAGGATCGGCTCATGGCCTTCCAGCACGCGGCGGAGCACGGTATGCGAGGCCGCCTTCTCCGCATTGGCGATCTCCCCGCTCTCCATGTTGCGCGCCACCTCGAAACTCCACTCGCCCCGTTCGTTCACGAGCACCAGAAACCCGCGCTCTGCCCCGGTCAATTCAATGGCGGCGCTCATGGCGCGGTCAAGTATCGTGGAGGTAGACAGATCCCGGTTGAGATCCTCCACCAGCGAAGCCAGTTTGGTCAGGCCCAGCTCTTCGCCGCCCGCGCCCTCCTGAGTTCCCTCGGGTTCTGCGCCGGACGTGATGTCATCCAGATCGTCGAAAAAATCATCCGACACGTGCAGCCTATCCGTTTCCCTTAAGTGTATTCCGTATGCTAACCGCTTCCGCCTTGAACTGCGAAATCTGCGGCGAATTCAAGAACAGATTACGGCTGTCCTCGGGCAGTCGCGACGCCACCGCCTTCAACACCGATACGCCCCGCCCGTATTCATCGAGGGCCTTTCGTGCCGCGCCTTCGGATGTCAACCGGCGAGCGGTTGCCCAGTGAAGCCTCCACAAAAACTCAGGATAAACAGATAGTTGCCTGAGCACACGCGGCCTCTCTCTGACATCCACGCTCTCTCCTGCAAAAAGAAGACCATACACCAGCGTCCGGGCCGCTGTAAACGGGTCCCACTTGATGTCCGCAATCTTCCGCGCCTCGCCCAGCGATGCCTGCACGGCTGATCCATTATTGCGCTCGGCGGCAATCGCGCATTCGGTCAGGTACAGATGCAGTACAGCCAGCGGGTCGATGTCTTCCGAAAGCACCGCATGAGCATGCTCCAGCGCCTGCTCGGCCTGTTCCATTTCGCCGCGCCGGGAATGCAGCACCGCTAACCCTTCCCATGCCTGCCCTTCGCCCTTCTTCGCCTCCACTTCACCGGCAAACTGGCGCGCGCGTTCCAGAGCCGTCTCGGCCTTGTCGAGCTGCTCGAGCGCCAGCATCAGCTTGCCCAGATAGACCAGCGGTTCCACTTCGGCTTCATGGTCATTCAGCGTTTCCGCCAGGCTCACCGCTTCCTGCAAATACGATTGGGCGCGCGAATAGTCGGCGCGGTAGTAGGCCAGCTCTCCTAAATTGCTGAGGATCTCCACCTGCTCGCGCGGGCTTTTCATGCGGCGGAACAGCGCCAGTGATTTCAGATAATATTCTTCGGCTTCGGGAAGCTGCCCCGTTTCCAGAGAGTCGATGCCCAGATTGTTGTTGATGCCCGCGAGGCGGTGCAGGTCATTGATCTCCCGCGAGAGTTCGCCGCACTTCTGCCATAGCGAACGCGACCGCAGCCGGTCGCCGCTCTGCGCCGCCAGCACGCCCAGATTGTTGTACATGTTGGCGATGCCCTTGCGGTCATGAATCGCCTCGTTGACTTCAAGGCACCGCTTCCAGAACAGGGCCGCCGACTCGTTATCCCCGCGGTAAAACGCCAGCGTCGCCACGGTGTTCAGCAGCAGCGCCTGGCCCGAATCGGCGGACTGCGGCGGAATCCGCACCAGTCCCTCTTCCGCCAGCCGGCGCGCCTTCTCCGCCTCGCCGCCCTTGAAGGCAATCCAGGCCAACGTGCCGAAGATCATTCCCGCGCGGGAATCATGCCCGGCAGGCAGCACCTCGAGACAGCGCTCAAGGATCTGCTGCGAGCGTTCCACGCGTCCCAGCTTCTCCTCGAACATTCCGTAGCGCGCCATCTTTTCGAGGTTCTCTTCGCTGACCAGCGCCTTGCCGTTGTCCAGCAGGAGCCCCAGCCGCGCCGAAGATGCTTCCACATTGCCTTCGACATATTCCACCTGCACCAGCGCATCAAGCATCACGGCCCACAGATCCGCCGGCGGATGATGATCCAGACAGCCTTCAATCAGCCGTCGCACCCAGCGCACATCATCGTTTTCCAGCGCGTCGCGCAACGTGGCCTCGGCCTCCGCCGCCGGTGTCTTCCAAGTGCCCGCATAGAAATCGTGGTACAGCAGTTCGCGTTTGCGGTGCGGATGCTCCGCCAGCTCCTCGCTGGACCATCCGAGAGTCAGCGCCTCGTGAATCGAGCAACGCCGTGCGGCGCTGAAAGATTCGTCGAGGTGATCGGCCAGCGCCGTAAACCGCAGGCTCCAGCCCTCCGCACCCGATTGAATCCATCCCAGGTGCTCGACAGCGCTCAACGCTGCGGAGAGCGCCTGCGGATCTTCAGTGCTGCACGCCATAAAAGCCGCCAGCACACTCTCGGGCAGGGGCGTCCGCGAACACGTCAGACCGCACATCAACCACTGCGCCGCTTCAGACAGCGTCGCGTAAGCGGTGGCAATGTGCCGCGCCACGCTCGGATCCACGGGGAAATTCCAGTGGCCCGCAACCATCAGTTCCCAGCCCGACAGACCGATCTGCAACTGCTCCGATTCGAGCAGCCCATCGAGCATTCGCTGAATCGCCACGGGAAATCCGAGGGACCGGCTGTAAAGATTCTCTGCGAACTCCGCGGGGAACGTGTTCTCCGGGAACGTCGCGTTCACAAAATCCTGCACGCCTTCCCGGTCCAGCGGACGCAGCGTAATCGACGCATACGGACCCAGCAGCGCCGTCAGTTCCGCGTCTTCCCGCGTCATGCCCACGATGCACCACGTCCCACTCTCCCGCGCCGCACCCAGCAGCATGGCCAGCTTTCCCTGGGCCATCGCGTCGGCGTTGGGAATCGCCAGCACCTGCGGCAAATCGTCCGCCACCAGATCCGCGTCACTGTTGACCAGCCGGGAGCGAATGCCCTGCAGGGTCAGTTCGGAGACAAAATCTCGCACCAGCCGGCTGCGGCCCAAGCCTGTCGCCGCGTGAATCAGCACCGCCGGCGGTACGCCGCCTTTGGTCAGCTCCGTGCATTGCCATTGCAGAACCGCCCGCGCCTCGCTGTTGCTGACCACCGACGCGGAACGGATATAGGCGGTGCGGCTCTCCGGAGTTTCAAAGGGGAAATCCGTGCCCTCGCGTTCGTTCAGCAGCGCGATCACCCGCCGCGCCGATGCCGGGCGCTCCTCGGGTTTGATGCGGATCAGTGCGCTGATCACGTCCGAAAGCCCCACCGGCAAATCGGGACGAAACCGCAGTGGTGAGGGCGCTTCGGCTGTACAGCGCACTTTCGCTGCCGCCAGCGGATCGTCGTTATCAAACGGCAAGCGTCCGCAGGCAAGCTGGTAGAGCAGCATCCCCGCCGCATAAATATCCGAGGCCACCGTCGCTTCGTTGCCGCCGATAATTTCCGGCGCCATATATTCGATGGTCCCCGCCGCTTCCGTGCCCTGTCCGCGCATCGCCGCCAGACCGAAGTCCACCAGCTTCAGCAGCGCAATCTGCCCGTCTGCTTCAAGCCTGCCCAGAATATTCTGCGCCTTGATGTCGCGGTGCAGCAGCCCGCGGCTGTGCAGAAAAGACAAAGCCCGGCACAGACGAACGAGGATCACATGGAGCTGCGCGGGCGACCAGGTCTGGGCCAGTGTATCAAGAGGCTTGCCGTCCACAAATTCGCAGGTAAAGAAGAGCTGCCGGTTGGGAGGCGGCAACACTCCAAAGTCGAAAACCTCCGGAATATTCGGATGCACCACGCCATGCACATTGCGGAATTCCGCGCGAAATCCCTCTGCGGCCGCTTCATCCCCGGGATTCTTCATGGTCTTCAGAGCCATGATTTTGTTGTCTCTAAGAGTATCCTCCACGAGACATACCTCTCCCATGCCGCCGGAGCCGATTCTCCGGAGGATGTTATAGCGCGATGCAAACAGGTCGGCGGAAGCCATTACACCTCATATGCTGAAGCTGGGTCAGTCTCTCGTTATATCGTCAGAATAGCACTGGCTCTTGAGAGGCAAATCACTGAACACTCGGGGACTTTTAGCTGATGACTTTAGCGCCAGCAGAAAGATCCATCTTGTTCTGCACCTCTTATTGGACCGCGACTGATCCAACACACGCACAATTACCCACCTATAGTGACTATACACACCGCTGAATTTGACTCGAAGAGTCGACAAGGATCTTGCAAAACGTTCGTCGTGCGTCTATCTTTGGGCAGCGATGTGTCTTCAAAAGTGGTGATTATGAAGTTGTGTAACATTCAGTTATGATGTGATTAGTGTGAAGGAGAAACGTATGCTGTCCAAAAAACTATGGATGGTTGCCTTAGCCATACTGGCACTGACGGCTTTTGCATCTGCCCAGAATTTTGTTGCCTGTATCTACGATGATTCGCTGACGCTGACCACCACGTGCGGCGGCAGCACTCCCCTGCCCGAAGGCACGATGATGACGGTCTACTATGACGCCAACAGCAACGGCCCCGATAGTACCGACCATCCCGGCACGGTGTGTGATCAGCCGCCCGACTGCCCGTCCGGCCCTCCGGGAACGCTGAACATGAACCAGAGCCCGATCAACGGTGTGGCCCAGGGCATCGGCGCGGGCATGTTCCTGACCGATCCCTGCCTGACCAGTTCCGGTATCACCCCCAGCCCTGCGCGCTATTACCTCGTGATTAACTATCCGGCCAACAACCCCACGATCAAGTGGACCAGTGAAGTCTTTACCGTTGCCGTCGGGCCGCAGGATGTTCGCCTTGTCCATTGGACCTGCCAGACTCTCAGCACTCCACCGGCATGCACCCCGACAGGCCGGGTGACCTTTGCGCCGCATGGAGTAGGGTATCAAGAGCAGGATACCTGCGCCCACCTCTGTCCGGATAGCGTGCTGAACGTCTGCGTCGGCCCCTTGACCAGCCCGGCGATGCGTCCCACCTTCAGTATCTATCCCGGCTGTCTGAATGACACCTGCACGCCGGCGTCGGGCTTCGTGTTTGACACCACCGCATGGCAGTATCAGAACATCAACGGGCAGAACTTCTACTGCAACACGATCTCGCTGGGCCCCAATGGCACAGCCGGCTGTGCCCGCGTGGACTTCGACTTCATCCTGCCCGTCACAATGGGCACGGTCTCCATCGTTCCCCTCGACAACGCGGTCAGCTTGAAATGGAATACTCTCTCCGAATCGGAATTCACGCGGTTCGACATCCTGCGTGACGGGCAGCGGCTCACATCCGCCGACGCCAACAACTCACCGACCGGACATGAATATTCCTATGTGGACCGCACGGCGTTGAACGGCACCACCTATACCTATCAATTGGTGATCGTCAACACTGACGGCAGCCAGACAACGGTAGCCACCCAAGCCGTGTCTCCGGGTACGGACCATGCGCTGATTACCGACTATGCCCTGCACCAGAACTATCCGAATCCGTTTAACCCCACCACGCAGATTGTCTATGACCTGAAGGACAACAACGCGGTCACCCTGACAATCTACAACGTGAACGGTCAGGTGGTGCAGACATTGCTGAACAACAGCGCGATGAACGCCGGTCGTCATACCGTCGAATTCGATGCCGCAAATTATCCCTCCGGTCTTTACTTCTACACGGTCAAGATCGGACATGATTTCAGCGCTACCCGCAAGATGCTCCTGTTGAAGTGAGGCCGCGCTTCAATCGATTGCGGTGACGGACAGCGCGGGGCTCCACTGGAGCCCCGCGTCTATTCCGCCGTGTCCCCTGTTGCCTCTCGCACAAATATGCATTCTGTCGTTTCGCCGCGGCTGCGCCTTCAATGCGATCAGGAAGGAGTACCGCGCGTCGCGCTGCCGATTGGTCGCACAGACTCACAGTACTCTCCGTATACTGACTATGATTCCGTGCAGGCTCGTTGCGTTAGCCGGGGAATTCACTTGCGGTACGCTATGGCAGTTACTATCTTGAAGAGCGCGGAATCCCCTGTGACGAGATCTGTTTTATCTATTCGAAAAATTCCTGAGGACACACTCACTTTAAAGGAGCACGCATTATGAATCGCAAATTCCTATCCGTTGTGTTTGCCTTGCTGGCACTGACGGCTTTCGCCTCTGCGCAGAATTTCGTGGCCTGTATCTACGATGATTCCCTGACGCTGACCACCACGTGCGGCGGCAGCACTCCCCTGCCCGAAGGCACGATGATGACGGTCTACTATGACGCCAACAGCAACGGCCCGGACGCTTCGGACCAGCCCGGCACGGTGTGTGATCAGCCGCCCGACTGCCCGTCCGGCCCTCCGGGAACGCTGAACATGAACCAGAGCCCGATCAACGGTGTGGCCCAAGGCATCGGCGCGGGCATGTTCCTGACCGATCCCTGTCTGACCAGTTCAGGTATCACCCCCAGCCCTGCGCGGTATTACCTCGTGATTAACTATCCGGCCAACCACCCCACGATCAAGTGGACCAGCAGCGTCTTCACCGTTGCCGTCGGGCCGCAGGATGTCCGCCTTGTCAATTGGACCTGCGAAGTCGTGGGAACTCCGGTGGAATGCACTCCGACCCGGCATATCAGCTTTACGCCCAATCCGCCGGTAGGCAATCAGGATCAGGACACCTGCGCTCACCTCTGCATGGATAGCATAACGACGATTTGTGTCGGCCCGATTCCCAATGCCAGCCGCTTCCCCGTCGTCCGCATCTTTGCCGGTTGTCTGAATGACACCTGCATGCCGGCCGCTGGCTGGGTCTTCGACACCACCATGTGGCAGTTTACGCAGCAGAACAATAACAACTACTACTGCAACACGATTTCCCTCGGCCCTAACGGCGTGCCCGGCTGTGTCACTGTGGATCTCGACTTCGTCTTGCCTGTTGAAATGGGCAACGTGGCGATTACACCCGGCGACAACGCGGTGAACGTCGCTTGGACGACGCGGTCGGAAAACAGCATTTCACGGTTTGAGATTGTGCGGAATGGCAAGCTGATCGGCTTCCGCGACGCGACCAATTCGCCCACCGGCCACGAGTACTCCTATGTGGACGAGAGCGCGCTGAACGGCACCAGCTACACGTATAACCTCGTGGTGATCAACGCCGACGGCAGCAGCCAGACAGTGGCCACGCAGGCGGTAACGCCCAGCGCCGAACATGCGCTCGTGACCGAATACTCGTTGCGGCAGAACTATCCGAATCCGTTCAACCCCACGACCAGCATCCGCTATGATCTCGTGGAGAAAAACTTCGTCACGCTGAAGATTTTCAACATTACGGGACAGGAAGTAGCAACCCTCGTTAACGGCGAGCGCGCGGCGGGCGTTAATATCGCCAATTTCGATGCGACCACTTTGACCTCGGGTCTCTACTTCTATACCATCAAGATTGGCAACGTCTATTCTGCGACGAAGAAGATGATGCTGCTGAAGTAATTGGTCTCCTTACGTCGGTCTAATCCGTGACAAAGCGGGGCTCGCCAGGTCCCGCTTTCTCTTGGGGATGTGCAGAACGCCAAGCGCCCGCGAACTCGCGGGCGCTTGCGCATAATCTGACTGGAGACCCTCCGCTTACAGCATCATGCCGCTCAGGATGTACCGGCTGAAGTGATTCAAAGGTGCGCTGACCGTCTTGTTGACCGGATCCACCGTGCTCGGGTACTCTTCATAGGTGCCATCGGGCAGGGCGTAGAAAATGCTTAGATCGGGATTCGCTGCATCTTCATACTGGGTCCCGGCGTAGGACAGCGTCAGGGTCGCGGGGATCGCGAACACAAGGCCGCTGGGGGCGCAATCGGAGGCAATCGCCGTCAGTGAGGCCCCCGAGATTTTAAAGGTAATGTCCGCGTCGACCGCGCCCGCCGGGATGGTCAGGCTGTGCCGCCCAAGACGAATGATCCCGCCTTCCGGGCCAATGTGCGCTGTGGCATTCGGTATGTTCAGCGGATTGACTGCCATGCCCCACTCGCGCTCCAGAAATCCGGGGCGATACATCGGAATCTGATCTCCCGGAACAACATGGTCGTCTGCTCCCGGATTCCACAGCCCCATACCATCTTCGGTGGTCGGCTGGGAGGAGGTGGGCGTGTCGAGCCGGTTACATCCTGTTATTAGAACCAGCGATAGCAGCACCAGGGCTATCGCGGCAAGGGATCGGTTGAAAGTCTTCATAAGTCGCCTCGTATAAATTGGATTATTGTTTTCTAATTGCTCTTCTTGTCAATGAGCAAGCAGTATGCCGACTATAGTAGGGCTACCAACCCATCTTTTGTTACGCTGTTTTTTCAAAACATACACGCAATTGGACCGTGAATAATAGCACTTACCCGTCCGTCCTTCGCCCACGTGGCTCAAATACCCTCGTTCAAAACCACCGCAATTGGGGGATATTTCCTCCTCTGCGGAACTTCACTGGATTATCTAAGGTTTTCTGTCTATATTGAGATCCATCTATAGTGGAGGTGTGATGAGATTCCTTTTCGTGGCAGCCCTGTTCTGTGCGGTTGCCTCCATGGCGTGGGCTTACAGCCCCGTGCCTGTTGCCAAGTCCGCCGCCGAAACAACACTCTCGGCTGCCCTCGAGCATGCGCCGTCCGACTCGGCCAAACTGAAAATCGCGGAGGATGCTCTGAATGCGCATCCTGAGGACGTACCTGCAGCCCGCATGGCGCAGGATGTGATCACCAAGCTCATGCCCGATCCGGTGGCCTTCTTCAAAGCCCGGGCGGAAAAGAGCGATGCGATCTCCGCTCATTATCTCTATGGGTATCTGGCCGGCGACAGTGTGATCACCGCGCGCGAAGCGGCATGGATTCTGGCCAAAGACCCCAAGAGTTACTGGGGGCACATGCTGGCCGCCGATGCCGAGTGGAATAAGGAAAACGTCAACTACGCGGCCCTGACCGGACACATTGCCGATGCCATCGCCGTCGATCCTTCCCGCCCGGAAGCCTATATCTACATGGGCTACGTTGCCGAGGAGCAGGAAAAGTGGCAGGATGCGCGCCAGGCCTTTGAAGCCGCCGCCGTTTCCGATCCCTCCAGCGCCACCGCTCGCGATCAGCGGCTCACCGCCTACGCGCAGCTCCGGGACGGCAAAGCCTATTTCGATCTGGCACAGACCGCCTTTCCGGCCACGCCGCTCACGATGGACCTGCCCCGCGCCAACGGCAAGGGTCATCTCACCACGGCAGATCTGCTCGGCAAGAATACCGTGGTCGAATACTGGGCCTTCACCTGAGGGACCTGTGTGCAGCGGTCGCTGCCGGAAATGAATCAGGCCCAGAAGGACAAGCAGCTTAACTTTCAGGTATTCGCCTTCCATCGCGGCGGCGAAAAACCGCAAGCGGTAAAGATTATCAACGGCAAAGATGCCAAAGGCAAAGCGTGGGCGCTCACTTTTGTCTGGAGCAGCCCCGACTTTGAGAAACAGCTCGGCGGAGTCAAAGGCCTGCCCAGCTATTACATCATTGACTCGCAGGCACGCGTTCGCGGTGTCGTAAAGGGCCATTCCAAGGATACGCTGGCCACCGTCAAGTGGCTGGTCACCGAAATCCAAAAGCAGCAAAGCGGCGAGAATCCCAAGCCCAAGGGCTGATCATCATTCGTAAGAAGGCCGACTCACTGAGTCGGCCTTTATTTTATGTATAACCATATCGGAAAGGATCTATGTATGGCTGGAAACATTATCAAAAGAGTTTTGAAGTGGACGGGTATCGGGCTCGGCGTGATCGTAATTGGGGTTGTGGCGGCCGTTGCCGGAGTGTACTACAGGTCACACCGTGTCGTAAGTAAGCAGGTTGCGGTATCGGCGTCGCGTCCGCTCTATGTGCCATCGGACAGCACCACATGGGCGCGGGGACAGCATCTGGCGACGGCTATCGCCGGATGCACGGAGTGTCACGGCGCACACTTTGAGGGAACAAAACTGGTGGATGACCCCGCCTTTGGAAGGCTGTATCCACCCAATATCACTCGCGGCAAGGGAGGCTTACCCCAAGGCTATGACATCGCCGCTTTCGAGCGTGGCCTGCGGCATGGCATCCGGCATGATGGCACCTCGCTGTGGGTGATGCCGGCCTATCACTACCGTTACATCTGCGATGAGGATGTCGCCGCGCTGTGGGCTTATGTCAGCAGTGTGCCTCCGGTGGACAAGGAGTGGCCCGAGCGCAAACTGGGTCCCATCGGCAACATGCTGATGGCTCAGGGCAAACTGGATCTGATGGCGGCGCCGGTCGTCGATGAGACGGCGCCGCCTCCCACCAAGCCCAAACCCGACACCACTGCTGCCTATGGAGAATATCTGGCGCGGGTGTCCTGCATCGGCTGTCACCGCGCGAATCTTTCCGGCGGTCCCATCTTCACCGCCCCGCCCGATTGGGCACCCGCGGCCAACATCACCAGAGGCGGCGTGCTCGCCCATTACACTGAAGCCGATTTCTTCAAGCTCCTGCGCACTGGCTTGCGCCCCGGCGGCGATAGCGTGAGCCCTATCATGCCCTGGCGCACGGCAGGCACCATGACCGACGACGAGCTGCGCGCCATCTGGAACTATCTGCAAGCCGTCCCCCCCGCCGCCTACGCCACCAACCAGTGGGCCGCCAAATGAAATAGGAAATGTGAAATAGGAAACCGGACCCTGCCGTTGACTCAATTTTCTGATTTCAAATCTCAAGTCTCCGGTCTCGAGTCTTCCTTTCCTATTTCCTATTTCCTATTTCCTATTTCCCCCAGCACTCCCCTAAGCAGCGCCGCAAACCGTTCACTGGCTTCCGCCGCCACACGCTGCACGTCTTCATGGTCCAGCGGTGCATCATTGATTCCCGCGGCCCAATTGGTCACGCAGGAGATCCCCAGCACCCGCAGCCCCAGCCCCGCCGCGCAGATCACCTCCGGCACGGTGGACATGCAGCCGGCATCCGCGCCAATCCCTGCCAGCATCCTCGTTTCCGCCGGAGTCTCGTAGGTCGGTCCCAGCATTCCCGCCAGCACCCCGCGTTGCAGCGGAATCCGTTGTTCAAGGGCCACGCGCTCCGCCAGATCGCATAACTCGCGGTCATAGGCATTCGCCATATCGGGAAAGCGCAGATCTCCCGTCATGCGTGGTCCGCGCAGCGGATTGCGGAATTGCAAATTGATGTGGTCGTCAATCAGCAGCAGATCCCCCGGCGAGAACCGCCTGGTCATCGCCCCCGATGCATTGGTGACAATCAATATTTTCGCGCCCAGCCGGTGCGCCAGCCGCACAGGAATCACCACTTCCGACGGCGCATAGCCCTCATACTGGTGAATTCTCCCCTGAAAGGCCAGCACGCGCAGCTTTCCCACCCGTCCCGTGACAATCTTCCCCGCATGCCCCGGCACCGTCGACACCGGATACCCCGGCAACTCGCCCGTGCTGACCGCCGTCGCATCCTCAAACGTCTCCGCAAACGCCCCCAATCCCGAACCAAGGATAATGGCGACGTCTACTGGGGAATCAATTCTGCATGCTATTGAATCCAATGTGTTGCACATGTTGCTATCTTCCGTTTGAATTGCACGTGCCGGATCGTTCAATCAATTGCCCTTGTCTGAGCCGCTACGTCGAGTAATAAGGTCATGCACAATTGTCAAACCTGACTCCAGATGGTCCTTCACGCCATTTTGATCGCACAGCGGACAGTCCTTGACAGCAAGCCCTATCTTGCACGGTAGATCGCACACTTGGATAACCAATGCACCCTTGTCGTCTTCTGACAATGTGTCGCTCATTCGCAGACGACTCCAGTAGTGGTTCACTTCATATTCGCTTAGCGTCACGTTGTTACTGAGAAGCACCTTACGGCAGTCACGTGCACATGCATCGAGCAACTCATTGCGCAGCAACTTGAATACCGACTCGAGAACGACTGACTTCGCCAAGTCTATATGATCAGCATCTCTAAGTCTCTTCCAAGCGTTATCCATGATCTTATGGGTGTCGTGGACACCAATTCTGTGAACGCAAAGTAGTACAAGGTATGCGACGGCTTTCAAAAGAGGTGTTTCAACTTTATCTGCCGCTCGTGTACGTGTCACTACAAAGACAAAATTCAAGAGTGCGCTAGAAAGCGCTTCTGCAAGCATGGGCTTGCTGATGAAAGCTCCCCAAGACCTTCGGCTAAGATCCCCGTTGCGAGTTTCGGATGCAATGAGGGCAAGCAATGACGCCTGCGAGAGTTCCAGGTCTTCTCTCACGTCCCACAGTCTTTCGAGAATTGGAGCCTCAGCTAAAATAGCGTAGTCCAGGTATCTGGTTGTCACAAATTGGAGTTGACCCTGAGGACTTAGCGCTTTGGGACAGACTCGAAGCACCGCTGAAGGATGCCTGCTGCATAGCTTCTCCAGGTCCACCTTCTCCCACAATTTGACGATTGGCCTTGGATGACTATTTTGCCACTCTGACACCCAGTTGCGCGTGGGGTTGGAAAACACGGTGTTTGTCGCGATGACCAAAATGTCTACGTGCGATTTCCCCGACGCATTCAATACCGCCCGCTGCACCTTCTCTGGCTGTATGGTTGACGAGCTTCCCTTCGCCTCCGCCCACCATATCTGTTTCGCCAAATCTCCGTCGGGAGTCGAAGTGTAGAAAGAGAACTCGAGGTCTCTACCTTGGTCTGCCGCTCCCGATCCTTCTCCGCCAATTCGCCATACCAAGTCCTTTGCCCCCATCGAGTCAAATAGCCAGAACAGTAGCTCTTCGAGATCCTTTCCTTTGACATTTTGCCAAGGGATCTGTGTGGGTATCACCAAGTTTTCAGGCATCTCCGCTCCTTTTTCGATCCCACATTTGGTCTGCCTAAACACGATTGCATTTGCATTTCCCCCTCAAACCCCTTAAATTAGGAGTTTCGCAAATGGTCTAACTACATCGTTTTCTTATACATGCTTTTCCCGAAACTCGAGATCGCCCAGACCCTCAAGAGTTACAACCGCCATGCCTTCATGGGGGATCTGTCGGCGGGGTTCATCGTGGCCATTGTCGCTTTGCCTTTGTGCATTGCTTTTGCCATTGCCAGCGGGCTGGAACCGGACAAGGGCATCATCACCGGCATCGTCGCCAGTTTTCTGGTGGCCATCTTCAGCGGCAGCCATGTGCAGATTGCCGGGCCCTCCGGACCCTTTGTGGTCATCGCCTTCGGGGTGCTGCATCAGGCGGGAATCAATGGCCTGATCATCGCCACCTTCACCGCCGGTGTGATGCTGATCATCATGGGCCGCGCGGGCTTGGGCTCGCTGATCAAATTCATCGCCTATCCGGTCATCGCCGGCTTTACCGCCGGCGTCGCCATTCTGCTCTTCACCACCGAATTCGGCGACATGCTTGGCCTGCAGGCCGTAGCGGGTGGAAATATCCTCGCCAAGTGGCAGGCCTATTTCTCCGCCCTCGACACCATCAACCCTTATGCGGTAATCCTGACCGGCGGCAGTGTGCTACTCATCATGATCCGCGTCAAGTGGCTCAAGCGTGTGCCGCAGTCCTTTCTCGCGCTCATTCTGGCAACGCTGGCCGTGCACATCTTCAATCTTCCCGTGGACACCATCGGCAGCCGCTTCAAGGAAATCGCCGCGGGATTTCCCAGTCCCGTCTTTCCGCAACTCTCTTTTGAAATCGTGCGGGAAATGATTCAGCCCGCGATGGCCATTGCCCTGCTCGCGGCCATTGAATCGCTGCTGTCCGCCGTAGTGGCCGACGGCATGACCGGAACCTCGCACGATCCGAAAAGCGTGCTTGTGGCGCAAGGCTTGGCCAATATCGGCTCGTCGCTTTTCGGCGGACTGCCCGCCTGCGCCGCGCTGGCCCGCACCGCGACTAATGTTCGCAACGGCGGCCGCACCTTCGTTTCCGGCGTGATTCATGCGCTCGTGCTGGCGCTGATTGCCCTCGTGCTGGGAAAGTGGGCGTCTCTGATTCCCCTGTGTGTTCTGGGCGCGATTCTGTTTGTCGTCGCCTACAATCTCTTCAACTGGCCCGCCATCTCCGCCATCTTCAAGAATCCCCGCAGCGACATCATTGTGCTGATGGTCACCCTTGGCATCACCGTACTTGTTGACCTCAGTACCGGCGTGCTGGTCGGCATGGCTCTGGCCGGAGTGCTCTTCATCCAGCGCATGGCCGCCGCCACCGACGTCAATGTCGTCACCCGCGAATTCCAGCGCGAAGCCGGCGTGCCGCGTGCCGACGATGCCCCACCGCTCACCGTCCCGCGCGGCGTGGAAGTCTATGAGATCAACGGCCCGTTCTTCTTCGGCGCGGTCTACAAACTGCGCGAAGCCGTCAGCCTGCCGTCGAAAAAGCCGCGCGTGCGTATGATCCGCATGAGCAAAGTCAACGTAATGGACAGCACCGGCCTGCATGCCCTCGAGGAACTCTACCACCGCTGCAAGAAGGAAGGCTCCACGCTGATCATCTCCGAGATCCATGCCCAGCCCTTCACCGCCCTGCTGAAATCCGGCCTGCTCGACCGCTTCGGCGAAGAAAACGTCACCGCCTCTTTCGAGGACGCCGTCCAACGCGCCCAGCAAATCGTGAAGATGTAACCTGCCTCCTCCCCTTCCTCCTTTTCTGTAGGGGAAGGAACCGAGCAGAACCCCCTTCCGATTCCCCCTTTTTCAAAGGGGGAAAGGCAGTCGGGTCTCCCCCCTTAGAATAAGGGGGGACTAAGGGGGGTGCTTCGCTTCGCGCGTCCATTTCCCAAACAAGGGGCTTTGCCGCCCCTTGTTTTGTTTTTCTACTTTTTGCCCTTGCCCTTAAAGACAAACAGCACCACCAACACAACTACCAGAGCTCCAACTACTAACCAATGCATGCGCGTTCTCCTCGATTAAGTGAAGGATGGAAACGGTATCGCTCGGGCACTTTCGCTATAGCTGTGCGGCACCCCCGCTCACACCCGCCGCGTGGGTCACGGCTTCATCATGGAAGGTCGCGTTCACTCGCCGGGAGCGGAGCAGATAGGCAAGCCACACCGCATTAATCACCATAACGCTCACATAATAACTCCATCGTACCCACTCCGCCCTGTCGGTCATGAGCACAATAATGACGACAAGGATTGCGAGAGAGTGAAATGTTCTGGCGACGACAAGCCCGAAGGGACGACGTCTTCCCAGCGTTGCGCTGGCGATGAAAAGGAGCATTACAAAGGCTAACATGTCGAATCCTGTCCCGGCCGCGTCGTGTCCCTTGATGAACAGAACTACTGTGCGCGACGCATAGTACGCCGCATAAACCCACACGAACCCCAGGTAGATGGCGAGCCAGCCTTTGATCCCGGCATTCGCTGAATCAATTTCCCGCGGCTTTGGGCGCGCGTTGAATATGCCGAGCAGCAGCAGCGTAGCCATACCGACGATGACATAGAAAAAGAACACAGGACCTCCGGATTCACGCGTGTGACAGTGCAAGAGGACTTACTTTATCAATATTCCGGCAATCGCCGCCGTCTGGTAACTGGCGAGATTCCCCGCGATCATCGCGCGCAAACCTAATTGCGCCAAATCCCGGCGGCGGTCCGGAGCCAGCCCGGAAATCCCGCCGATCTGAATCGCCACCGACGAAAAGTTGGCAAAACCGCACAGCGCGTATGATGCCAGGGCAATTGCCCGCGGCGAAAGCGTGCCCGCCTTGATCATATTCGACAGATCCACAAACGCCACAAACTCATTGACCGACATCTGCGTCCCCAGCAGATAGCCGAAATCCATGCACTCCTTCAGCGGCACACCCAGCAAAAAGGCAATCGGCCAGAAGACCACCGAAAAAATCTGTTTCAGACTGGACGGAAAATAGGAGAAGCCCAGCACATTGAGCTGATCGCTGGAATAGCTGAGCGCCCAGTTCACTACGGCAATCAGCGCGATAAATGCCAGCAGCATCGCGCCCACATTCACCGCCAGCTTCAGACCGTCCATCGCGCCCACCGCCGCCGCGTCAATCACATTGGCGTTGCGCGGCATTTCCGGCAGCCGCACCTGTCCCGCCGTCATCGGCTTCTCCCGCTCGGGCACTATAATCTTGGCAAACACCAGTGCCGCGGGCGCGCTCATCACCGACGCCGCCAGCAGATGCTTGGCCGGAATGCCCAGCGCGATGTACCCCGCCATCACGCCGCCGGCAATCGTGGCAAATCCGCCCACCATCACCGCGTTGAGTTCGCTCCGCGTCAGGCTCGAGATAAAGGGCCGGATCAGAAACGGCGCTTCGGTCTGCCCCAGAAAAATGTTCGCCGCACAGGAGAGCGATTCCGCCCCTGAGGTCCGCATGCTCTTGGCCATTACCCACGCCACGCCTTTCACCACCCGCTGCATGATCCCCAGATGGTACCCCACCCCCATCACCGCCGCAAAGAAGATGATCGTCGGCAGAATCGCAAACGCGAACTGAAAGCCGAAGGTTTGTGTGTACTCCGGCTTCACCAGATTGCCGAACAGAAACTCCGCCCCGTTCTGCGCAAAGCCGAGGAAATTCGTCATCACCATCCCCAGCCACTCGAATGCGCTCCGCCCCCACGACGACCAGAGAATGATCAGCGCGAACACGAATTGCAGCCCCGTCCCCCACAGCACCACCCGCCACGGGAACAATCGCTTGTCATCGGACATCAGCCAGGCAATGCACATCAACACCGGAATGCAGACAAAGGAAAGAAGTTGTTCCATGAGGATTAAACGATGAACGCTGAACGATGAACGAGAAAATGGAGAGACCTATGCGCGGGAGTTAGGCTTTCGATTCTTATCGGCGCGATCCTCTTCCCGATCTTCTTCCTGCTCATCTTCTGAGATATCGAGATGAAATCTGTGCATAAAGCGATGAAAGACCGGTGCGAAGATCACTCCGACGATGCTGATGTACGCCACGCCGCTGAACATCGCGTAAACGGTCGCGAACAGCTTGCCGCCGGTGGTGTCCATTCTGTCCACCGGACCTTCGCTGAAGAGAATCATCGAAGCATTCAGCAGCCCGTCCACAAAACTTAGGCGGCCGAAATAGCAGTACCCGAGCGCGCCCAATCCGAGAGAGATCGTGGTAATCACGACGCCGAACAGCACCGCCCCCAGCAGTCGGCGGTAGTATGCGGTGCGTGGCAACAGCTTTTCAGTGTTGTGCTCGAATTTCATCTATGGCTTTCTTACATCGGGCAGTGTCAACTGCTCCACCGGAGGCGGCGCGGGTTGCGGCGGCACGAAACACTTGCGGCAGCGCGGCTCGTAGGATTCGTATTCGCCCACCAGCACGCGCTCCGAACTTTCGATAATCCGCTGCGTGTGCTTGGCCGGATTGCCGCAGCGCACGCAGATCGCCAGCGTCTTGTCGATGTATTCGGCGATGCACAGAAGCTGCGGAATCGGTTCGAAAGGCACGCCGCGATAGTCCGTATCCAACCCCGCGCAGATCACCCGCTTGCCCGCGTCGGCAAGCTGCTGCACCACAGGCACCAGATCCAGCCCTAAGAACTGCGCTTCGTCGATCCCCACCACCTCGGCGTTTTTGGCAAGGTCCAGAATTTCCCACGGTGAGTCAATCAGCGCGGTGGGAATCGAAAGCCTGCTGTGGCTGACGATTTCCGTTTTGGCATAGCGCGTGTCGATCCGCGGCTTGAAAATCTCCACCGCCTGCTTGGCGATTTTCGCCCGCGTCAATCTACGGATCAACTCCTCGGTCTTCCCCGAGAACATCGGCCCGCAAATAATTTCTATCCAACCGGTATTACGTGGTGAAGGATGCATGTATAGAAAACGCTGAAACGCTGAAATTCTGAAAGGCTGAAATGAAAATCAAACGATCACATTCCGCCACCATAGTGCCATTGCCTGAAACGCCAGTCATTTATTATGCAGATGCACATTTGGCAGCCCTTATGTCTCTTCTTCCGGTGGCACCAGCGGTTCAATCATCGGAATCAATTTCGGCACAGAGATGGTGGCTGTGTCCCACACCTTATTCCAGTCTATGACCTCATAGCCGTGAAATACCCTGTGCCGCATGCCGATGATTTCTCCCCACGGAATCATCGGATGAAGATTGCAATATTCGCTGCTGATATGGCTTGCAGCCTCGCCAATGTTTCCTATTTGGAGAACTACCGAATCCATCTTCTCAACGTTCGAATCAAACTCGGCACGGGAGACTTGCGACGTTGATCTGACAACTCGACGAGCTGCCAAAAGCATATAAAGGAGATACGTCTCGTCACGCGGCATAAACTGTCCTCACATTGGACAAGATGCTCTTTCGCATCAAGTAGTTTTCGCTGCGAACAACACTGCTACGCGTCAAAAGATCTACGTCTCTACCAAAGATAACACGTAATTCGTCCTCCATATCTACCATATCGAACAGAGTCCAGTGAGTGTCCTCTGCAAACTCCACTATCACATCCACGTCACTGTCCGGCCTGAATTCATCCGTAAGCACCGAGCCGAAGAGCGAGAACTCTACCACCTTCCACTTCTCGCAGAAGGTCTTGATCTTCTCCTGATCTATGGCAATGCGCGGTTCCATAATTCTCGATTCTCTTCGTTTCAGCCTTTCAGTATTTCAGCGTTTCAGTATTTTGTCATTCGATGACAATCGAAGACAGGTCCACTCCCGCCGGCGGCGGCGGGAACTGCGGGTCCATCTTTTTGAGCGCGCGGGCGACAATCATCGCCACCACATAGTTGCGGTACCACTTCACGTCCGACGGCACAATCCACCAGCGCGCACCGTCCTTGTTCGTGTGCTCCAGCGCGTCCTCGTACATCCGCATGTACTCTTTCCAGAGTTTGCGCTCGGCGAGGTCGCCCGGATTGAATTTCCAGTTCTTCTTCGCATCGTGCAGCCGCGCTTCCAACCGCCGCTTCTGCTCGTCGCGTGAGATGTGCAGAAACAGCTTCACCAGCGTCACGCCGTTCTCGGAGAGCATCCGCTCGAAATCGTTGATTTGCCGGAAGCGGCGTTTCGCCAGGTCATCGTCCACCAGCCCATGCACGCGCGTCACCAGCACATCTTCATAGTGCGAACGGTTGAAAATGCCGATAAACCCGTGCGGCGGCACCGCGTTGTGAACGCGCCACAGAAAATCGTGCGCCTGTTCCAGCGACGACGGCACCTTGAAGGATGTCACGTCGCACCCCTGCGGATTGACGCTCGACATCACATGCTTGATCGTGCCGTCCTTGCCCCCGGCATCCATCCCCTGCAACACAATTAGCAGCGTCTGTTTCGCCTCGGCATACAGCCGCTCCTGCAAGTCGGCGATCTTCTCCTTCAGCTCCGCGCCCTGTTGCTCCGCCTTCTCGCGCCCTTTCGCCGTCCGTCCAAATTCGCCTGTGTCATCTGTCGCATATTCGGACAGACTGACCTTGCCGTCCAGCGGCACACGATAGGTTCGAAGTTCAGTATCCACAGAAGAACCCTTTCAGAGGTTACATCCGCAATCGTTTAAGTGCCAGCCAGCGGAGCCCAAGCAATACCATCAGGCATTGCTCCGCCGTAGGGGCACGGTCCGCAAAGCAAGATCTCGGCTTCGCCGGACATGCCGTTCCCGTTTCAGCCTTTCAGCGTTTTCCCTTCAGTCCCTGATCGCCTTCCTCGCCCACGTCACCGTAGCCAGCGCGACAAACAGCACACCCACCAGCGCTTCGAAGCTGGCGATGGCATGACTGAACCCCGGCGCGGCCCGCAAAATGCTGGAACCGACCGTGGTAAAGCGTTCGATGGAAAACAGCAGGCAGCGCGCCAGATCCACCCCACCGCCCGCTTCGGAAAACTGGTGGTCATGCAGCCCGAACGGCACCCACAACCCCATCGGCGTTTCAATCTCATAGCCCAAGTAAAAGAACAGCAGCGCGCAGAGCGCGATTACGCCAAAACTCCAGCGCACGATCCGGCCCGGCCGCTCGCCGTAACCCATCAACCGCTCGGCCAGCACCAGGCGGCAGCACAGCAACCCGAACCGGATGCGGTTGCCGCTTTTCAGGCAGCCTTTCCAGCGGTGGATCTTGTCCCAGCGCGCCCGTGTCCGCCAATATTCTTCCTGCTCATAGTAAATCGCGGCCTTGTGCACGATGCCGTTGTCGCGCAGACAAAGTTTTATTTCGCCGCAAACGTCGCGCCGTTCCCGCGCCACCAGTCCACCCAGACTCCGCTGATCGAACACCTGCCGCGTCTTTTCCCTGCGGCGGGAGAAGCGGTGCAACGCCGCCGGTTTCAAAAGATGCGGCCCGCGCCGGTAGAACGGCAGCAAGGCGGTTCCCAGCACCTTGCGCCCCAGCGAATAGCGCCAAGCGCGTCCGAAAAAAGTTCCGGTGTCCATCTGCGCGTAGCTCTGCGGAGAACGCAGCGTGCAACCCAGCAACTGGCAACTGAAAAATCCCGTGTGCTTGAGGTTCGCCCCCAGCAGCGTCGCTCCGTTCAAACGGCTGTCGCGAAACGTCGCCCGCTCCAGATCCACACCGCGCAGGTTACAATGGCTCAAATCCGAACCACGCACCATCGTTCCCGCCATGTCCGCGCCGGACACATCCGCGCTGCACAGGGTCAGGCGCACCAGCTCCGCCTTGCGCGCGTTCACTCCCGCCAGATGGGCCTGTGAAAAATCCGCATCACTGATACGGCCCAGAAACACCGCCCCTTCGGCATGCGTTCCCATCAGGCGCGCCCCGTGCAGCGGCACATCGCAGAACACAAACCCGCGCAGATCCAGCACCGGCCAGCCGAAAAGCGTCATGTGCCGCGCGGCGTCCTCATCCTGCCAGGAGCCGAAGCCCTCTTCGGGCGCGTACCACACGCAGCCGGCAATTTTCTTTGCGCCCCATTGCGGATCCTCCGCCAGAATGCGCAGCACCTCGGCTGTGCGTTCCGGAGTCCAGCGCGCCCGCCAGCGAACGATATCCGCCGCCGCAGGGGCTCCGATGTCTTTCACAAATCGCGCTCCTTATTTTCCGCGCGCGTACTGAATCTCCATCGTCTTGCGCGACTTGCCGCCCGCGCGGCCTTCCCAGATCTCGAGCTGCCTGTAGTTGCCCGATAAACTGCGCAGCACAAACTTCACCGTGCTCTTCGGACCTTTAGGCTCCGCGCGTTCCCCTTCAAAGGTCAGCACATTGCCGCTGTCATTGACCGCGCCATTCAGATTCAACAGTCCTGTGGCCACATTGTCCGCCCAACTCAGCACATACTTTTTCTTGAGGTTGTCGTAGCCCATCAGCCCGTAGGTATAGTAGGACTTTTCCGACAGCCGCGTGCTGTCCTGTTCGAGCAGAAAGCGGCCATCCAGAATCATGTGGGTTTCACTTTTGCCTACCACCTTCACCGCCTGAGTATCCTTCGCGGAAGGCCACCACATGACCGTCGTATTCCACCGCCCCGAAAGCCGCTCGAGAAAACCGTGTTCCGGCGCAATTTTCTGATGGGCCAAAGAGTCCGCCGTCTGAGCAAACACGCCGCCGGCCAGCATCACGCCGAGGGCCACAAGCAACAGTCGTTTCATCGTCATGTTCATAAAGTATGTTGGTTTCGCCGTCTCTGTTTTCTGCTTTCTTACTTCCGGAGCAGCGCGCGCACCTTGGTCACCAGCATGTCCACCGCGACGGTATTCATCCCGCCTTGGGGAATAATAATATCCGCAAACCGCTTGAACGGCTCCACGAACTGCTCGTGCATCGGCCGCACCTGCGTTTCATACTGCTCCAGCACCGCATCCAGCGTGCGCGCCCGTTCGGAAATATCCCGCCGGATACGCCGCGCCAGCCGGATGTCCGCGTCCGTGTCCACGT
Source organism: bacterium (assembly GCA_036504735.1). Classification (NCBI taxonomy): domain Bacteria; species bacterium. The sequence goes on along the minus strand of DASXUQ010000008.1, from coordinate 74,721 downwards.
ACACGCGAATGTCCATCAGGTCCCGCAGGCGATGGTCCTCGAACACCAGAATGCCGTCCAGCAGAATCACCGCGCGCGGTTGAATATCGCGGTACGTATTCGACCGCGTGTGCAGCGTGTAATCATATTCCGGCATCCTTACCGGCTGTCCCGCCAAAAGCCCATGCAGATGGGCAATCAGCAAATCGTTATCGAAAGCCGAAGGATGATCGAAGTTCACCGTGTGCCGGTCTTCGAAGGGCATCGAAGACAGATCGCGGTAATAGCTGTCCTGCTCCATCAGCAGCACATTGTCGCGGCCCAGCGCGCTCTCCACCGAGCGCGCCACCAGGGTCTTGCCGCTGCCGCTGCCGCCGCAGATGCCGATCAGATAGGAGCCGGCGTAGCCGTGATGTACCCGGTCTTCTTTGATGGCCGGCGGAATTCGAGTCTCATGCATAATCTATTTCAAAAAATCGGAAGAGAAAGGTCGCGGAAACAGTTCAAACAGACTCACCACTTCATACTCGCCGCGCTTGTGCGCCAGCAAGAAGGACACAAACGGCGCATAATCGGCCAGGAGCTGCCGGCACGCGCCGCAAGGCACAGGTGTCAGCGGCCCTTCCGCCACTACGGCACACGTGATAAACCGGCCCTTGTCGCCCTCGGAAAGCGCCTTCACCAGCGCCACACGCTCGGCACAGAGTGACAGCCCATAGGTGCTGGATTCCACATTGGCGCCTGTATAGACTTGCCCTGATTCCGAGAGCAGCGCCGCCCCTACCCGATACCCCGAATATGCCGCCCGCGCAAACTCCCGCGCCTTCCAAGCCGCATTGACCAAGTCAAGGTCTGTCATGAACTTCCCTGCATTGTACAGTTCGATCATGTCAATGTAACAAATAATCCACGCAAATTCAACACAAGGGCTAAGCCCTTGACCCCAACGCAGTGCGTTGGATCACGGGGCCGGCTTCGCCGCGGGGACAGCGCGGGAATACCGCGCGGTCCCAAGACATAAAGGCGGGTTCCATCCCGCCCGGATTGTCTAAGCCTGTGCGATTAGGTGGCGGCCTCCGCGCCGCCACATTCTGAATGTAGTGCCGGAAGGTCCGGCGAAGCCGAGATCTCGCCACAAGCGGGGCAAGGCGCTTGTAGCGCCCGCCTTGGCGGGCTCTTCGATCTGCCCTTCCCCTTTGAAAAAGGGGGAATCAGAAGGGGGTTCCGCTCTGGTCCCCTTCCCCTACTTTAGTGGGGGAAAGGTTAGGGTTAGGGGGAAGTTAGATGAGGGTAACGCACAAGCCGGGGGATGGGGGTCTGCTTTCACATCCACTAGGCGTCACGCTCCCGCTTGGCGCACTCTGCTAAGGAATCCGCCGTAGGGGCACGACATGTCGTGCCCGCCTTTCCTCGTTCCTCGTTCATCGTTCCTCGTTTTCGAACGCTCCCCCCAACAAAAAAGCGACCCTTCCGGCTCGCTTTCATCCTTCATCCATCCGCCTTCATCCTTCACGACTCAATTTCCACCCGTTCGCTTCTGCCGTCCCGCGCCACGATCTCCAGTTCATAACCAACGCCCGGCAGGCGGCTGCGGTCCATGAAACGGTAGTCGGAAAAGCCGGCGGGGCTGCCGTGGGCGCGCAGCACGGCGATCCGCTGGCGGCTGTCGCCTGCCACGCGGTAGATCTGGTACTGTTCGAGGTCAACTTCGCCGAAGCTTTTCCAGCGCAGCACCGTGCCGTTGCGGCCTTCAAAGGCGGTAGCATGCTGGATCTGTGCCAGGGAGGGCGGCTGGTCAGTAACGGTCAGCAGAAACGGTCCACAGTCGCCGTCATACCCGCCGACCCACAGTTGATAATCGCCTGCCGCCAGATGACTCACATTGGCGCGCTCACTCTGACCTTTGCCCGCCGCATCCCGTCCCACAATGCAGTTGCCTTCTTTGAAGAAAGCAAAACTGACGTCGAAATCTGCATACATCGGTTCGACGCTGATTCTGAGGGATTGCCCTTCCGTCACATGCAGCACATAGCCCATCGCCTTGCCGCCCGACAGCATCCGTGTGCAACCCGACAGATCCGCCACTTCCCCATCCAGACAACTGTTATCCATCGTAGCAAACGGATACTCCCGCACCTCGCGAGCGTCTCCCGCCTGCCCGGTTTCTTTTGGTTTCTCGGCTTCTTGGCTGCTTGGCTGCTGACTGAAGCTTGCCTTCGCCACGCTTTTAGCTTGTGTCACGCTGGGCTGGGCCGAGCGCCGCTCTCCGAGCAGGTGGAGTACCCACATGACGGCCAGCAGCGTCAACCCGGCGATGACGGCTCGTAACATCCGACTGCTATTCATACAATCACAACACCTTCAACACAAATATCAAACGCAATTCACCCACGCAATAGCGTAATTATACTGGTGGATTCAATATATGGTGCATTTGCCCCAGAGTCAAGCGCAAAGCCATCGAGACATTTCTTTCTGAATATGGACCTTTGCTATAGTGGATGTACTATGCCCTCCATCGCACTGCACCCTGCCGCCGCCCGTCCCGTGATCATCTGATTCCCCCCCACCCATTTCCCCCGCTTACCCCGCCACCCCCGCGCTACTTCATCGCATTCCTGCCCATTTCATAACCCACCTTCCCCACTCCTCTCGCCACCCCTAAATATTGTCATCCTGAACCCCGCCCCAATGATTTGTCATCTCGTTAGAGTCCGTGGACTCCAACGGAGTCTTCGACCTGACCGTCTTCGGGAAGGACCTCGGGTTCATCCAAGACTTGGTAGCCGCGTGATTCATCGCGCTCCCCGCACCCATTCTGCACATCTACCCCCGTGTCTTCTCCTTGCCCGCATCATTCCTTAAACATTGTCATTCTGAAGCCGTCTTCGGCTGAAGAACCTCGGGCGAATCTGCGTCAACTGCTGTCCGCAAGGCGCGATCTCCCTCAGCCAGAAGGCGCGGCCCCACCACCACATCGCATCTCCGAACCCCTTGTTTTCGAAATCACACATTCCCCTTTTCTCCATACTTTCCCGTCACTTCCAGCCCACTCTGTATAAATACGCTGCCGAATTCTGCAAACCTGCCCAGACCTGCAACTTCCTTGCATTAATGACTCATTATGATTGATAAAGATGGGGGAAATGAGTATGTTGAACAGCCGACTCAAACCTGTCGGCGTTCATGAATTGGGGAGACATCCCAAGGAGAACAAAGATGTATCACATTTCAAGTTTTAGGATAGAGGGATTCTGGGGATCAAAGATCGTTGAGTGCGATCTCAAGCCTCACATCAATATCTTTATTGGTCGGAACGGCTCAGGTAAGACGACCCTTATGAATTTGCTTTCGTCGGTGCTCCAAGTTGATTTCCGTGCTCTTGCCGATCATGATTTCACGTCGATAGAAGTTAGATTGGCTGACGGAACCCACAAGAGGAAGTTGCGCGTCGAGAAGATATTGAGCCAGCAAAAGGGGTACGATACCATAAAATACCGCGTAGGGAGCAGGCGTTTTGACTTGGAATTGTCACCTCGCAATCTGGAGGCGAGGCGATATGTCAGTCACAGTCTGAGCGCGCTAAATCAATTTCATCAGCGGTGTCTCGAGGTTAGAACCGCGATGGCTCAACTTGTGAAAGTCTCAAGCGTCACGGTCCACCGACAAGCCTTTAGGAAAGACGAAGATGACGAGGATGCAAGGTCAAGGCTTGCAGGTGCCAAACCGCCGATAGACAGACGATTAGATCAAATCACTGATAAACTAACCCGATACCAACTTCAATTGGCGGAACGCGCAAGTGTAGTATCGACGGAATTTCAACATAAGATCCTTCTGTCGGTTTTGTACATGAAAGACTTCGATCGGTTTGATGTGAAATCGGCTCAGCAGGCCGCCGTAAGTGAAGCACTTCTCACAACTGCTTATCAACAGCTCAACTACTTTGACGATTCCGTTAGGAAACGGATCAAGGAGCATGTCAAGGTTCTAAGCCGATGCATCTCGGACCTAAAGGAACTAGACAAGCAGGATAAGGTCAGCATAGACACTATAATGCCGCTGCCGTTGATAAAGAGAACGCAGCAAATCGTTGATCTTTCCTTGGACGCTCAATCCAAAAAGAACGACATTTTTAAGAATCTCAACCTGTTTTTCTCAATACTCCACGAGTTTATCGATGACAAAAAGATAGGCCTGAGTTCGGAAGGCCTTTTGAACGTCGTCCTCAAGCCACAAGGTAAGTCAGCCGAGGAACTGGCGGCTGCAGATCCCGCCACGATCGAGATTGGAGATCTCTCGTCCGGTGAGAAACAACTCATGGTATTGTTGGCTGAGACCCTGTTGCAGGAAGAAGTTCCGTTCATTTTTCTCGCCGATGAACCAGAACTTTCGTTACACATCAGGTGGCAAGAGCAGATTCTCGATGCCATTCATAGGCTGAATCCATCTGCGCAGATAATTGTGGCTACACATGCACCTGAAATCACCTCCCAGCACGGAGACGCAATCATTGACATGGAGAAGATCTTCCAAGGGAAAATGACTTCATGAGCAACCTCGAACATTCTGCGGGAGCCCTCAACAACCTAAAGAAATTCTACAAAGTCGACTCCGTCCTTTTTGTTGAGGATGACAACGATGTCAATTTCTGGCGAATCGTGCTGCACGCATGCGGCGTGGAATTGGTCTATGTCAAACCGGCTGGCGGAGTCGAGAAGCTTAAGCACTACATGAGCCACATCGTGGACAAAAATGCGGACATCATAGTCGCAGCAGATAGTGATTACGGACGTTTCACAGGTGGTGTAAAGCAACACGACAGAATACTCTACACCTATGGGTACTCAATCGAAAACTCTCTTTTCACCGCTCAAGCAATCGCTCACATAGTTAAGTTGTTCAACGCCTCGTCGGGCGTTTCGGCGAAGGAGGTAAGTGTCTGGATGTCAAGCTTGGAAGCGGAGGTTGATGATTTACTTGCTCTGGATATCGCGAACCAACAGTATGGCAGAGGGTTGGAGGTAATGGGGGACAACTGCTCCAGATTCTTGCGAAGTGATCACTCTTGCTATATCGACCGGACCAAGACAAGCCACCATATCAAGCGCACTCAGCCCGCCTTCACAAATGCGGAACTTGAACCAATTATGGAGCAAGTTCGGAACTCGGACCGTGAAAGATGGTCGATCATAAGGGGTCATTTTCTGACTAACGCGGTCATTAACTATATAAAATCAAAAATCAAACGTCCAGGCACCAAGCCGCCACCGCTTCCAAAGCATACGTTATATGTGATGACCTTCCAATATCTCGAGAAGTGGAAGGTGTCGCCACTTGAGCAGCAGTTCTATCAATCCGCCGCCACTAGACTCATGTCTAGCGTCGCTTGAGGTCATGATACCATTGGCGCGCACGGATATGCGTTGTCTTCAACTATGGATTCCTTTACTTGTCCTACCCCCTTCCACCGAAGGGGGTTTTGCATTCCCCGCTGCGATATATCCTTCACACCCCACCCATACCCGACCCCCTTGTCCCCTTTAAACCCCCGAGGCCTGCCCCTCCGTTTTCCTATTTCCAATTTCTAATTTCCTATTTTTCCGTTCCCCTGCCCCCTTGCTTTTCGGAACATCTGTTCATATATTATGTCCCCCCAATCCTTCGCGGCGGCCTTAAGCTTCGCGGCGGCAGGGCTCTTGTTTTTCCCCCTTTCTCCACTTTAGTGGGGAAAGGGCTGGGGATAGGGGTCTTGCCCCGCTGGGCAAGACCGTGGCCATGGATCAGCACGCCGGCGTGCTGGCTAGTAGATGGGGGGCAGAAGAGCCGCGCACCCTCCTGCCTTAGCCGGGCATGCGAACCCCCAGACGCATGCCACGGCGAAGCATAGGCCCGCCGCACGCCCTTCTCTTCTGCTCCCCCTTTCCCTATTTTATGGGGAAAGGGGGCGGGGGGATGGGGGTCTGCTGGCAAAACCAAAGGGGCCGGGGGATAGAGGTCTGCAAAGCAACAAAGAGAAAGAAACCCGAGAATCGCCGTGTTTTCGCCCCTTTTTCAGCCTTTCAGCGTTTCAGAATTTCAGCGTTTTCTTCAAGTTAAGCAGTTCGTTTGGTACAAAATAATTTTCCTGTTAAGCAGTCCCTTTCGCACCTCCCCACAAGCACAAAAAAACAACGCCCGCGAAGCTAACCTCGCGGGCGTGTTTAGTCCGGGATGTCGGGCGGATTATCTGCTGCCCGGCAGACGGAAATCGAGTCCGGCCATCACCACCACACCCGAGGTGCGGCGCTTCAGACCGTTCTGGGTGCCACTCTTGAACTTGTTGGCCAAGCCAAGGTTGTACCGGCCATCAAAACTCAACGCGCCCGCCGGCGTGGGAATCTGGAAGCCCGCACCGCCGCTCACGCCGTAGTTCAATTTATTCCAGTCCTGCAACGTGCCGCTGGCATTCGCTCCGCCAGGCGCATTGGTGGTGGTAAACTTGCTGCTGATGTCATAGCCGACAAAACCGCCCCCCATAATAAACGGCGCGGGAGCATGCGTCGTCCAGCGGAACAGCAGGTTCGGCGCAAAGCGCAGTTCGTCCACCTTGTCCTTCTGAATGGCCCCGTTGGCCATCTGGAAACGGCCGCCCGTGCGGATGTACATGAAGTCATGCTTCAACGACAGCGTGGACCAGTAAGTCTCCGGATGCCAGAGGGCATGTTCGAAGGTCAGCGCCGCTGTGCCATTGGTCTGGTTCTTCATGCTGATTCCACTCGAGGAACCGGTGTCCCGGTAACGTGCGAAATCCGCTCCGCCGCGAATACCGATCGTGGGAAGCACTACATACGACTGCGCCCAGACCGAGCCCGCCGTCAGCGTACAGAGCAGAAGGGCAATCATCCATGAGCGTTTCATAACCTATCCTTTCCACTACAGACTTGTTTGAATACGCGTCTGAGTTCTCTTTAATAGTTCCATGTGCCCTGAAAAAACATCCGGCGATAGCCAGATGTCGGGGAGGTACTTTCGTATCTTCTATTGTATCTGAAAAACTCCCCGCGCTCAGAGGAGGTTCCCTTTTGAACAGAGGACCATGCTCTAAAAGGATCTCTCTGTTCCGTACCGCTCGCGGCTCAGGAGGAACGGACGTGCCAGAGCGCAGCAAGCTGCGCAACTACCCCTTTTTGACCGGGTCGTAGTTGCACAGCTTGCTGTGCTGAAACACGGGGCGGTGATTCTTACCTGATCAACAACAGCCGCGTCACCTGCGACAATTCTTTTCCCGCCTGCAATCTCAAAAAGTAAAGTCCCGTAGGCAGATTCGTGCCGTCAAAGACAAAGTCATGCCGGCCATTATCCATCGGTCCATCCATCAGCGTGGTCACCAGTCGACCCGTCAAGTCATACACGACCAGCCGCACATGCTCTTTCTGCTGAAGAGCAAAGCTGATCCGCGATGAGGAGTTGAACGGGTTGGGAAAAGCCTGCAGCGGTTGAGTCGCCGCCACTGTCACCGGCGTGTCGCCGTCGGGCATGGTCGCGCTAAAGCACCATTCGCTGCGCAGGAAGCTCACCTGCTGATTTCCCGGCAGCACCGTATATAATGGCGAATCCCAATATCCCGTGGCCTGAGAGGGCTCTGGTGCGTTCCACACGCGAAGATAGATCCGGTGCCGTGGAACCGTCGCGCCGGCAAATCCCGGGGACAACAAAAAGCTTCCCGGCATGGTCAGCAGCGCGCCGCCATTCACGGCAAAGTTGAACCCGCTCTCCGGCGCGCGGCGCGTATCCTCGCTGCCCGTCAACAAGGCATCGCCCTTTCCCGCATTCCCCGCCAGATCCGGCACGTTGATGCCGTCACCGGCCATGTCCACCAGAATTTGACCCAGACAGCCATCCGCCAGGGGAGTCTCCGCAGCGGCACTCACCGTCAACGGACCCTGCGGGTCGAAATGCCCCACGTCGAGGCGGTAGCCATCGGCGCGTGCGGTCAGGTGGCCAAGCAGCAACATCAGCGTAACAAGGGCAACGGAATGTTTCATCGTGTCTACCGGAAAAATAAAAAAACGGAGTGGATGTTGCCATCCACTCCGTAAGATTCCGGTGACCTGTCCGCCGTCTATTTTGTAGACTTGGCGAGCTGTGGCCGGGGTATGGAGGGTCCGAACTTCCAGTCCACGTCAATCGGGTGGGGAACGGCGAGGGTGATCATCGCGCCGCCGCGATCTTCACCCGCATCATATTCCTTCGAGTCCTGGTAATACGGAGCGGTGGCATAATCATTCCCTTCCCATACCCGCAAGTAGTATGCCCTGCTGGGAAGGAACGGAATGAAATACCGCTTCGAGAAGAACAGACCCGTCGCTTCGTTCATCTTCGGCGGATCGTCCAGACCGTCCAGACAAATCAAGTTGAAGTTGCCATAGGCCAGCGAATCGTCGCCGCCCGGCATGCCATCCGTCTGCGGCGGATCCTGCCTGCCGTTGCCGCCATCTACAATCACCTGAATAACATGCCCATGCTGATGGGGCTTGCCGCTGTGATCGAGCACCGGCGTCTTAAAGGAGTTCATCGACGCCAGAATGCTGAACGGATTGATCTGCGGCACGTACGGCGGAGGATTTGCCACGGAATCAAACAGCACAGGGCGGTTGGTGTCGATTTTCGCCTTTTCCAGCGCCAGTTTCGGCGCGCCCGCGGCAAAGACGGGCAGAGCCAGCAGTGCAAGCAGCACGATGGCCGCAACCCATTGCACAGTCGTTGAGTTTCTAACCTTCACACGTGTCTCCTGAAGTCTATTGCTTCGTCCCGTCCTGATCCGGCGGAACGGACGGAGCCGGAGTGACCGGCTTGGCCGGAATGGCACTGGATGTCTGTGTTGCAGTCGCCGGCTTGGACGGCGGTGTAAGTGGCGGCGTTGGCGCCGGAGCCATAGCCGGTTTGGCCGGCACGGGAGCCGGACCGGTAGTCTTCTCTTTGACCTGCACCAAAAGCCGCGCGATGCTGGTGTCTTCGGGCGCGCCCGTTTCCAGGGACACGGTGCGCGAAGTCGCATCCGCGCTGTCGCGCATGGCCAGATTCCATTCCACGTAGTTGCCGGTGTTGCCGCGGGGCGGCAGACCGACAATCACCGCATGGCTGCGCCGCTGCGACTGATCGATCCGGATATTCGAGGCCACCACCAGATTGATTTCCGGCATGACCCGCGTCAACGAATCCGCTTCCTGCAGCGTGAAGTCGCCCACCACCGTCAGGTGGTCGCACTGTCCCGCCACGTCACGCACAAGGCTGTGCATCTCGAAGGGCGAGTGGAAAGAGACCGGCGAGGTGGAATCCTTGGCAGCCTTCCATGCGCTCTGCGAGAGGAAGCCGATGACACCCAGCCGCACACCGTTCTGTTCGCGGATGACATACTGGCCGTTATCGCTACGATGCTGCGGCTGCGCCGTCTGGAAGACCGGCCGGTCCGGTTTCGGATAGGTCAGCACATTCCCTTTGTAGAGCAGATTCGCCGCCAGCACGGGCAAACCGCCGCGGGCTTCGGCTTTCCAGAAATCCAGACCATACGCCATTTCGCTGGAGCCCAGCGCCACGGCGTCATAATGCAGTTGTTTGAAGAACTCGATAAAGGCCCGGGCCTTCACGGTATCGTTGACGCCCAAGGCGCCGTACGGCAGAGTCGCCACGCCGCAAAAGCGCCCGGCGTCCACCGTCAGGTTGGCCGCCGTGTCCACACGCTGTTGTTCCAGATAGCCGGCCCTCCGGGCCAGCCCGCCTTTTTTCGCGTGTCAACCGCAGGGTTCCAGTTCGCCTTCGAAGTTGCTGGAAAAATGAATGCGCGCCGGCACACTGGCCGGGCCGGTCCGGCGGGCGAGAGCAACGCTAAACAGCGAGCTGCTGCCCAGGGCGATAACGGCTGCTATCATCAACAGCCAGCGTGGTCGCATGGGAAATCCTGAATGAATGAGGTTCATAAAATGATCCGCCTGATCAGCCCTTGGAGGCCGCAGATGTCGGGGGAGCGGTACTCGGCCCGGTGCCGGGGGTAACGCTATTGGCGGGCGGTGTCTGTGGAGTCGCAGTGGATTTGCCGGTGAAGGCCGCCAGTTTGTCCGCCCACGATCCCTTCTCGTCGTAGGTGTCAATTAACGGGTCCTGATAGGATGTGAAGGCAAGGCTGTCATGCCGGGCGGGATTAAACTCCAACATGGCCCAATGCCCGTTATAGCCTGAACTGCCCGTTCCGAGAACATGCGTCTTGCCGGAAAGCGCCGGGGTCTCGCCAGATCGAACCGACCCGACAGAAATCACCATCGTGATCTGCGGGAATGCCTTGACCAGCGTGTCAATCTGACCCGAACTCAATTCGCCCAGCACCACCACCGCGTCTGTCTTCTTCAGCAAAGACGGCAGATACTTCCTGGCCGCGTCCATGTAGGGCGTGACCGCCAGACGTGTACTGTCCAGTGCGTGGATCCCTTGGGGAAATCCGCCTCCGCCAGCAAGCCGATCAGGCCCACGCGGAAATGACCATACTCTTTGATGACCGTGGGGTTCGTGAGCGGCCGTTTGGTCTTCACGTTCACCAGGTTCGCCGACACAAATCGCGTCCCTTTCGCGCCCTCCGTCGCCCGAATCAGCGAGTCCAGAGCGTCATAGCCCATCCAGACCTCCTGCTTGCCGATGTTCAGCACATCGTAGTGGAGATCCTTATAGCTGGTCACCATGAACTGGCACTTGCTCGTACAACCGCCGGTCCCCGCGCGATCCACATAGTCTCCGGCGTCCACCGTCAGCCACGAGGCGTCGGGATTCTTCTGCCGGTTGATAAAAGCAGCCCACCGGGCCACGCCGCCCTTGGAAACATGGCAACCACACGGTGAGACATTGCCCCGGATGTTGCCGCTGTACATGACTTGCAGCTTGCCCTGTGCTTCACTCCGGCTGCTGCATGACGCAAGAAAAGCGGCGGCGATCAACAACAGCGCCGCCGCTCCCAGCATTGTCCAACACTTTCGCATGACGATCCCTTTCATTGAATTCCTGATCCGATTCTGTGCAAGACCTCTCCCGGCGAACCGGGAGAGGTGTTGTAGTCGAATGATGGCCGGCAACAGGCAGTCGCCGGCAGGATTCAATGGGAATCGCCAGTCAGCGATCAGCCCGCGTTGGGCTTCGTAGATACGCCTGTCGGTGCCGCCGGCTTCGGCTGGGTCGGCAACGTGTTCAGTGCGGGGTTCGGCGTCTTCAGCGGCTGCGCCGGCGCAGCCGGCATGGCGCTGAAAGCGGCGATCTTGTCCGCCCACAGGCCCTTTTCTTCGTACGTTTCCGTCAACTGATCCTGATACTGGGTAAAGCCCACGCTGTCCGAGCGGGAGGGATTAAACTCCAGCATGGCATAATGGCCGCTGTAGCCCGAGCTGCCTGTTCCGAGGACATGGGTCTTGCCCACGACGTACGGCGCCTCGCCGGTCTTGACCGCACCGGTGGAAATCACCACGTCGATGTCCGGATAGGCCTTCACCAGCGTGTCGATCTGACCTGAGGTCAGTTCACCCAGCACCACCACCGCGTCCGTCTTCTTGAGCAGAGACGGCAGATACTTTTTGGCCGCGTCCATGTAGGGCGTGACCGCCAGATGCGTGCTGTCCAGCAGCGTGGATCCCTTGGGGAAATCCGCCTCCGCCAGCAAGCCGATCAGGCCCACGCGGAAATGACCGTAATCCTTGACCACCGTGGGGTTCGTGAGCGGCCGTTTGGTCTTCACGTTCACCAGGTTTGCCGATACGAACTGCGTGCCCTTGGCGGCCTTGGTCGCCCGAATCAGCGAGTCCAGCGCGTCATAGCCCATCCAGACCTCCTGCTTGCCGATGTTCAGCACATCGTAATGGAGATCCTTATAGCTGGTCACCATGAACTGGCACTTGTTCGTGCATCCGCCATTCCCACCGCGATCCACATAGTCTCCGGCGTCCACCGTCAGCCATGAGGCGTCGGGATTCTTCTGCCGGTTGATAAAAGCAGCCCACCGGGCCACTCCACCTTTTTTGTCGTGTCAACCGCAGGGGACGACGTTTCCCCGAATGTTGCCGCTGTACATGATCTGCAGCTTGCCCTGCGCTTTGGCCCGCTCGCAGCCGTTGGTGATGAACATGCCGGTCATCGCCACCACCACAGCCAGCACTGCAATTAATCGTTTCTGCATTGCCTTTCCACGCCTTGTGTGTGTATTCTAATGTCGAATAAAGACTCAGTCTTTATACGGAAGAAAAGGTACCAAGTTTCCCTCAAAATTGCAAGGCCTGACCTTGTCTTGACACTTCGGAAATTGTGCGCTGACAAGATCATCCGTCAAACCGGATCCATAGTATCCGATTCATAATTCGGCCTTCCACTCGCGAATTCCGCTTCAGTCCCACCCGTTTCTGACGATTCCTCGCCGCGTCTGAAGAAAAAGGCGCACCGGATGATGCGCCTCGCAGACGTCTCATATGCTGTTAAGGCCACAAACGCGAACTATTCGTGCTCGTCCCGAACCACGCACTGGGGTCCGGTTCCGCAGGTCCAGTCGCTCTGCTGCATCCAGATTTCCTGGGCGCCTGTGGTAATCGTAAAGGCACGGCTGGTCCACAACACGGTGACACCATCCGGCTGATAAATTCGCAGATAATAGCGTGAAGGATCCGGTGTAACACCGCTGCTGGCAAAGTTCGGGTTGTCCGTGACAAAGTAACCCGCGCCGTAACCTCCAGCCGTTCCATTCATTTGGAACTGATTGTAATTCACCGATCCGGGAGGGCCATCAATACAATCGGGGGGATCAATGCAGACCTGCGGTTGCGGGTCTACCAGATCGGGACCGTTGTTGTTGGAATCCCAGAAAATCTTGACAATTCGTCCGTCGGGGATCGGAGTGGTCCCTTGCGGCGGACACGCGGTCGTCAGCGCGGCATTTCCGCCGTCCGAAATGTAGATCCACGTGGCGGAGAAAGGTTGTGCGGACGCAGTGACCGTCAGCAGTAAAAGCAGTGTGGCTATGCCAGCAAACCAGCGAACCATTATCATCTTCCTCTTCCTGTGTTTTAACCACACAGAACGCTGCAACGTTTGTGCCAACCGGGACGGGATCCGCGCCGGGGCACTTGTCATCATATCCCATTACTAAACTAAAAATGAAAAACGAAAAATGCGAATTCCTGATCCAACACCTTTTCGTTTTTCACTTTTTGAATTCCATTTCCGGAGTGCCCTTACGCAGAGCGGGGTCTGGAGGCCAGACCCCGCTCTGAAAGGGACAAACCAATCCGCTTACTTCACCAGAAGCATCTTCTTCGTGGCGCTGTAAACATTGCCGACCTTCACGGTGTAGAAATACAGGCCGCTGGTCAGGTTGGTGGCGTCGAAGTTGACGACATTGACACCCGCCTGGCGGTTGCCATTGACGATCGTCGACACTTCCTGGCCGTTGGCATTGTAGATCTTCAGGCTGACGAAGTTGTTCTCGACCAGGTCAAACCGAATCGAGGTCGTCGGGTTGAAGGGGTTCGGGAAGTTCTGGTGCAGAGCGTACTCGGTCACCAGCGCGTGGTTCTGATCCGGCGTCACAGCCTGGGTGGCTTCGAGGTTGGTCGAACCGTCAACGCTCACGGACACCAGTTCGTAGGTGTAGGTGGTGCCATTGGCAGCGCTGTTGTCGGTGTAGCTGTAGCTATGCTCGGTGGAGCCATTGTTGGCATCCAGGCGGGCGACCACGTTGCCATTGCGGCGAACTTCGTAACGGGCCATGTTGGTTTCGGAAGCCGTCTTGAAGCTGACGCTGACCGAATTGTCACGCGGGAGAATCTGCACGTCGGTGACACGGGCGGCCAAGATGTAATCAAAATGCAGCTCAACGCAGCCTTCGGTGCCGTTGGGGCCGAGGACGATCTGCTGGCAATAGCTCATCGTGGCGGCATTCCAAACCCACGGGCCGGCCATGCTGCCGTCAAACGTGTAGCCAGCGGCCTGATGCGGGTCGCACTGGCAGTTCGAGCTGGCGACAACTTCCGGCAGGCGGCCAAACAGCGTCGGGCCAACACACACGGTCACGGTCGGATAGGCGTGGCACAGGGTGATGCAGGCAGCCTGATCCTGAACATTACCGGACACCGGGGCGAACGTCACGGCGCGGGTGTCGGGGATCGGGGTGCAGGTCGGGGGAGGAGGAGGGGTGCAGGTCCAGGGGCCGCAATAGACGTCCTGCGGACCAACCGCAAGCGTGAACACCGGGCTCATCCAAACCAAGCCGTTGGCAGCCGTGAGCTTGATGTAGTAACGGGACGGCGAAGGGGTGATGCCCGAACTGGTGAAGCACGGCTCGCTCAGGAACTGGCCGGGCTCAAGACCCACTTCAGCGCTGTTGATAACGAACGTATTGAAGTTAACCGTACCGGCGGGGCCATCGGCGCAGTCGGGCGGATTGGAGCAAACAGTAGCCGGCTGATCAGCAGCGTCCGGGCCGTTGCTGTTAGCGTCGTAATAGATGACCATGGGGGTACCGTCGGGAAGCGCGCCGCCGGTGCCGTCACAATTGGCGGTGAGCTGACTTCCGTCGTAGTAAAAACAAGCGACGAAGTTCTGCGCGAAGCTGAGCGACGTCAGCGCGAGCAGGGCTGCCGCAAAAACTAACAATTTGACCTTCATGAACCTTCTCCTTACTTTTTAAGCGCCAGTCTAATCCGTGACCAATTCGTATTCATCGAAGTCGATTAATTGCCTGCCTTGACGGTATTCTTGGCGACCGGAGCAACCTTATGGGTGCTGATCTTCATGGTCGAAATGGTGTTGCCGTCGGGCATCGTGAGGGGAACGCCAGAAGCGTTGTAGGTGTAGTTCCACGTATGGCCCGAATGCTTATTCTGGATCCAATAAGCAACGCCCGGGGAAACTACGGTCAAGCCGCCAGACCAGAGGTTGGTGCTGGTATTATACGTAAACGCCGCGCCGCCGACCTGAGCCAGAACCTTGTCCGACGTCAAGCTGGTACCACCCGTGAAGCCCTGAGCCAGAAGGTTCAGACGCTCACGCGGGACATCGCGGGGATCACGCCAGGAATAGGGCGTGGGGATAAGCGGTTGCGTAGTCGGGGCGGTAATCGTCACGGTGGGGATGCCAATACCCGTGGTGTCGGCTTCGCCTGCCAGCACGAGGTTACGGACCGCACCGGAATTGTTGCGATACCAGTAGGCGCGTCCCGGTTCCATATCGGCCGGGTTCGTCTCCAACTGGCCCGCCCACGTGCAGCTCGACGCGCTGTTACGATAGGCAAACCGGCCTACGTCCTGACGCACGATACGGTCGGCAGTCAAAGACGTACCGCAGTTGGTCTGCGTACCCACGATGCTCGACGGCTTACGAGACTCGGTACCGTAGGTCGGAACGTTGCCCGTGGGCACGGTCCAGAACTTGAACGGCAGACCGAACGCCGTATACACCGCAGACGTGCCGCCGTTGCACTGAATCTTCACGTAGCCAACTTTGTTGGAGGGTCCAGACTCCAACGCGAAGGCAAACGAGCTTACGACGAGCAAGCTGACCAACACAAACATGACTTTCTTCATCATCTTTCTCCTTAGACACAGAGATTTCTGGAGAGAATCCCTTTGACCTAACTCCTCTAACACTACGAACACAGCGTTTCTATACCTGGCCTCATGGCCCTTCCAACTTAGTCACTTTCTTCAACTTGGACCTTTTCCACCACTCTACCCGCCAACTCAAGTGCATTAAGTATAGTTTTGATTAAGGACATTTTTTTCGGGTCACAACTGACCCGACCTCGTGGCACAGTCACGGCTGCACCCTCTTGTCCCTGCCCCCCGTTTTTTGTGGAATCGAGGGGTCAAAACTGTTGGCAAGATATTGATTTCTAAGACCCACTGGCAACAGTCAAGGGGAATCCGTCCCCTTTACCGAGTAGCCAGTTTAGAATAGCTAAATTTTCTCCGGTTGTCAAGAGTTTTCGGACACGCCGTAGAAATTTTCCCACGCCTATCCTAAAACGGCAAGTCCTCATCCTCAGCAGATCGTTCTGTACTGTCAGCAGGGGTCGGCATCGGTGCGGAAGTAGTAGTAGTCCCCGAACTTTCTGCACCTTCCTGACGCGCACCTAACATCACAAAGCGGTTGCCGATGATCTCGGTGCGGTATCTCTGGCCCCCTCCTTGTGGATCATCCCAGCTTCGGGTCTGGAGGCGACCCTCGACGTAGATGAGGCGACCCTTCTTGAGGAACTCTCCGGCCCGCTCGGCCTCCTTGCCCCAGAGAATGATATTGTGCCATTCCGTCTGGGACTGCCACTTGCCTTCGTTGTCTTTGCGGTTCTCATCGGTGGCCAGTGAGAACGTGGCCATAGCCATTCCCGAAGGCGTGTACTTGATCTCCGGGTCTTTCCCGAGTCTCCCCACTAATATAACGCGGTTGACGGTGCCTGACAAGTTAATTCTCCTTCATAATCAATAAGATTGGATGTGTCCGAATAGGAATGTCTACTTCGTAATTCCATGCGAATCAAGGGGTGTGGACCTGCGCGACGTGTGCCAGATTGCCCATAGGCTCAAAACCACCAGCGCAAGGAGGACTCCCACGACGTCGGCAAAAAAATCCTTGATGTCGGAGGTCCGCGACGGAGTGTAGCGCTGCGCAAGCTCTATGGCTACACCAACGGCTAAGGCAATCAGCGTCCCGACAATGACCGCTGCCCAGTGCCGCAGCCGCGCCAGCGTCTCGATGCTCTTCACCCACACGATCTCTCCGACCGTAAAGGCAAGGGCATGCACCACCTTGTCACCCCCCAGCAGTTTCGTAATCCAGCCCGTCTTGCCCGGCGGCCCCAGCGCCAGATCCAGCACCACGGCGGTCCAGGCCAGCGCCGCCATCAACCAGAATGCCTGTACAAAAAACCGAAACGAAGATCCCGTGCGCGAAGAAAAGGGTGACGTCATGAATGATGTTTGTTGCAGTGTCCGTCGCAGCCGTGGTGAGAGGACGATTCCCCCTCCTCCACGGCTTCTTTAGGCTGGACCGAACCGAAGGCGGGGGGAAGATAGGTGATCACGTCGCCCGCGACGAGCATTGCCGTGCCTGCGCTTTCCACCACCAGGTCCGCCGCCCGCCCATGAAGATAGCACCCCACCCAGGCGGCAGTGTAGGATTCCAGCCCTTGGGTGCGCAGCGCCCCGATAATGCCCGCCAGCACGTCTCCCGAGCCCGCCGTAGCCAGTCCGGGGTTGCCCGTGGGATTGATCACGCCAAAGCCATCGGCATCAAAGCAGACGGTCGGCGCGCCCTTGAGCACCAGATTCAGGCCGTGGCCTTCAGCGAATGCCGCCGCGGCCACGATCCGTTCCTGAAGGTCCGTGTGCTTCCTGCCTGTCAAGCGGTCAAACTCGCCGGGGTGCGGCGTTAGGATAACATCTTTGGGCAATTTGTCAAGTAAATTATTTGCAGAAATGATGTTGAGTGCGTCGGCGTCGATCACCATCGGCAGCGATGCCGCTGCAAACAGCCCGGCGAGGAACTGCGCCGTCTCCGCATCGGTGCCCATTCCGGGACCGATTGCGATGCAGTTTGCCCACTCCAGATAGGGCTGGAGAGTTTCCAGCGCGGATGCGGCAATAGCTCCTGAAGCGGTTTCGGGCAGGCCGATGGTCATCACTTCGGGCCGGAAGGTTGCCACTTCCGCGCGGATGCTCTCCGGGGTGGCCACCTTGACCAGGCCCACTCCGCAGCGCAAAGCCGCCAGGCTCATCAGCCGCGCCGCACCGCTCATCCCGCGCGAGCCGGCGATAATCAGGAGATTGCCGAAGATTCCCTTGTGTGCTTCCCGCGGGCGGGCAGGCAGGTTCTCCAGAATATCCGCGTCTTCGGGCAGGGCAAACGGCGCACTGGCCAGCACCTCTTCGATATCGGGAATGGAAATCGGACTGGCGATGAGATCGCCGGCGAAATTCCGTCCGGGCGGGAGCATCAGCCCGCACTTGACCTGCTGAAAGGTGACGGTCACATCCGCTTCAACCGCGATGCCGGGCACAGAACCGCTGGTGGCATCCACGCCGGAAGGCACATCCACCGATACCACGTGCGCGGCGGACTCATTGATCGCTTCTATCGCCTGTTGGTATACCCCGGAAGGGGCGCGGGTGTTTCCCGTGCCGAAGATGGCATCCACAATCAGGTCATAATCGGACAGGGACACGCCTTCATCCTGCCCATGCCAGTGGACCACGGACAGCCCCAGCGGATCGAGCAGTAAAAAGTTGGTGAGCGCGTCACCTGTGATCTGTTTTTCTTCGCCGAGGAAGAACACATCCACATCCGCGCCGCGCAGCAGAAGCTGGCGGGCGATGGCAAAGCCGTCCCCTCCGTTATTGCCCGGTCCGCAGACGACGGCCACATTCAGCGCATCCACATCGCCGTAGCGGTCTTCAATGGTTTCCAGCACGGCCCGCGCGGCATTTTCCATGAGGACAATCCCCGGAATGCCGACGGTATCTATCGCATGCGCATCCAGTTGGCGCATCTGTTCGGACGTTAAAAGTGGAAGCATGGGTTTCCGAAAATATGAAAAAGCGAAAAAACGAAAAGCAAAAAAATACGAAGAGCAGAACCCCCACAAGCGTCGCGGCGGCAGGTCTCTTGGGCTTTGACCTGCCCCGCTCAACACTGCCTTAGCCGGGCATGCGAAATTCCCAGACGCATGCCGCATCAACGGTTAGCGGGTCCTCCCCTTAGAAGAAGTAGGCTGGCCTTACTTCATCAGCAGCAGCTTCTGGATTTTGGTAGTGCTGCCCGCTTTCAACACGGCAAAGTAAGTGCCCGAGCCTTGGGCGGCGGCGTTCCATTCGATACGGTAACGGCCCGGAGCGCGGTAACCCTGCTGAAGCAAGGCCACCTGTTCACCCATCAGGTTGTAGACCTTCAGTTCCACCTGCGAAGCTTGCGGCAGGTCATAGCGGATGGCCGCCGTCGAATTGAACGGATTGGGATAACTCGACAGAGCATATTCCGTGATCAGGGATGGAGCTTCCTGCGGAGCGCCGAGGGTGAAGAGCCAGAAGTAGCCCTCGCCGTTGGTGGCGCTGGTGCTGTCCACACCGTTGGTCGCCATGACCGACCATTGCACGTCCGCGCGCGGGTTGCCCAAGTAGAACCAGTCACAACTGTCCGCATAGAATGTGTCGGTGGTGGCGATGGTGCGGCTGTAGTCACCGGAATGGATGGTCAGATGATAGGTCACCGTCGCTCCCGAATCCCGCGATGCCGTCCAGCGGAAGGGGATTTCTCCTTGCAGCCACGTTTGCGAACTTTGATCGGCAGGCTCCAGGCGGGTGAAGGGCGCGGGCGGCGCAAATATCGCACGGTAGGATGCGCGCACCATCAGTTCACCACCGGCCCACCAGCGGGCCTGCTCCCAGCCGCCATTGGGATAGTATTCCCACAGGCGGTGGGAGATCCCCTGAGCGGACGTGGTATCGAGGAAGAACCCGCATTGCGACGGCACCCACGACGCCACGTAAAATGTGCCGCTGCGAATGATGACGCTGTCTACAGGCAGATCGGCGCTCGTCCACCCGCTCGTGACGGTTACCGTTCGCCGCCACAGTTCCGTCCCCGGAGCGCCGCCCGGGCCGTCACCGGCGAGGATAGATAGATCATACGAAAAATCGTCTACCCACATGTTGTAGATCCGCACCTGTGTCAGCGCCACGGGATAGACCGGCGGCGCGAACTGCATGGCCATAGCATGCCCTGCCGGAAACATCCAGCCGGCTTCCCGATCGGCGACGCCGTCATCATACCCCAATTCCCCGCCCACAGGGGCAACATGAATTTCCGCGCGTTGGGTATCATTCCGTGCCACATGGTCGTCGGAAATTTCGACAACGGCTTCGGCAAGGTAGGTGCCTGTGTCGGCGGCAACCCATTCCCTTTGCCAGGCAACCGTCAATGTATCCAGTGGGTTGGTGGCGCCGAGGGTTGTGTCAAAGGCGGCGAGCACCGTGTGGTTGGGCCGCCGGATGACGAAGTGCAGGGAACAGGCCGGCTCGGCGTAGGCGCCGAGGTTGGCGATCTGTACCCAGGGATGCACGACGTCACCGGGAACGAGGAAGTAGCCCGCTGACTGCGGGTTCTGCACCGCCAGCACCGCCATGTCATGCCCGGACTGTGCCCCACCCACCGGCGAGGCAAAATGGATGGCATAGTTGAAGCGCGGGCCGAAACCGTAGCCCGTGGTCAACCCGCAAAGTCCGTTCAGGTCCTCGATCCCCGCAATGGCGCCAACGGGCAGCGCATGGGTTCCCTCCCGGGACCCGTACTGAAAGGTGATTGAGGAATCCACCGCGCACAGGATCATTTCGAAATTGAACCGATCCGTGCCGCTATAGGGCTCGATGGACTTCCACATCACGACCAGCGTGTCGGCATGGTTGGACCAATAGTAACAGCGGCTGGAGTCTTCAGGTCCGAAGACCCAGTCTGCGACATACGGACCGATGACGTCATTGGGCGGTGCCGCATTGGGGAACGTCGGCAGCGGCGCGACCATCATGCCCGGTGACGAAAACTTGATGTAACCGTTGGAACCGATCCAGAACTGGTGGACATTGTACCAGTAATAATGGAACGGGAAACCAATGGCAAAGGAGCCGACGATATTATCATCGGCCAGCCCGTTGACCTCTGTGCCGAACCCGCTGATGTCCAGCCATTGCACCTCCGGGCCGCCGGGCTCATTGCTGTCCTTGGCGCGGTAGCCGCACCCATCCGGCCCCCATGATTGATCCAAACCTCTGCCATCATCACCCTGAACCAGCCGACCGCTGGCGCAAGGGCCTTCCGCATAGACACTGACCGCAAGCAACAGACTACACAGCACGACCAAAATGCGCGTTCTCATAGCTGCCTCCCAAGTTTGCGACCCGTAAGTTTCTTACCCTCCCAGAACCAGTAAACAATCTCCCAAAGAAAATAGCCGCGCCGCGCGGGGCGAAAGGTCTGCCCCGCGCGGCAAATAGATGTCTGTTACTTCATCAGCAACAGTTTTTGGATTTTGGTGGTATTGCCCGCTTTCAACACGGCAAAGTAGGTGCCTGAACCCTGGGCGGCGGCGTTCCACTCGATGCGGTAACGGCCCGGAGCCCGGTAACCTTGCTGCAGCAAGGCGACCTGTTCACCCATCAGGTTGTAGACCCTCAGTTCCACGGTGGACGCATGAGGAAGATCGTAGCTGATCGCCGCCGTCGAATTGAACGGATTCGGATAACTCGACAGAGCATATTCCGTGATCAGCGGCATCGACAGATCGCCGGTTCCTGCCGGAATGTCCATGGTGAAATGGCCCTCGCCATTGGACGCGTTGGTGGTGTCGAAAATGTCCGTGGCGCGCACCGTCCAGTAGAAGTTGTGGATCACAGCCAAAGGATCTACAGGGATGGGAATGCGGACCGTAACGAGGGTATCGGACGTCACCGTATCGTGCGGCGCAACCGGATAGGAACCGGGGCGCTGCTCGATATGGAACACATAGCGCACGGGATCGCTGTCCACATCCGTGGAGTGCGACCAGCGACACACCACAGTCGCCGCAAGGGGCTGCAGCGTATCACGCGGCGCGACGCGGCTAAACGCGCCCGGCGCGTGGTTGGCATTGAGATGGAAGAATCCCTGGCCGTTGGTGGCCTGCACCGAATCCTGACCGTTGGTGGCCCATACCGTCCAGGTGACATCCGCCCGCGGGAAGCCGCCGTAGAACCACGACAGACTGTCATAGTACATGGTGTCGGGGGTAACGAACGTGCGGTGATAGTCGCCGGAGCTGACATTCAGATGATAGCTGACGGTGGTTCCCGGGTCAAGCGACGGAGTCCACGCAAAGCGCACCAGACCCTGCATCCACGGCACGGTGGCCCCGTTGGCCGGAACCGTGCGCGTAAAGGGTCCGGGAGGCGGATAGATGGGCCGCAGGGAACAGCGGATCATGAGGTCGCCGATGTTCCAGAATTTGTTCTGCCCCCAACTGTTGACAAATTCCCAGCAGCGGTGGGAAAAGCCCTGCGCGGACGTGGTATCCACGCCGAACTGGAATGATGCGGGCGTGTAGTAGGCCACAAAGAAGGAGCCGTCCTGAATCAGGCCACTATCTCGCGGTACCGCAATGGCATTCCAACCGGTGGTCGCGCCGGTGAAATGATGCCGCCAGAACTCCGTTCCCGGTGAACCGTTGGGACCGTCATTGTGGAAGAGGGCCACATCATACGCGCCGCTTCCGCTGCTGACATACAACCGTGTCTGAGACACGGTGACAGGATAGGCGGGCGGGACAAATTCCATCGCCACGCCACGGTTAGCGCCGGTCCAACTGGAAGGCCGGTCCGAACCGCCGTCATCATACGCCAGTTCCCCCGGCAGAGTGACCACGTGGAACTCGGTGCGCGCCGTGTTGCTGCCGAACGTGCCGGAGACCCGTGCCTCGGCCAGATACGCGCCGGTGTCCACCGCCTGCCAGCGCAAGGAAGGAGTCAGGGTCAGCGTATCGGAAGGTTCAATCACTCCGAGGACCGTATCGAAGCTGGCGACAATCCCGGTGGACAGGCGGCGGATACTGTAGCTGACCGAACAGGCCGGCTGCGGCTGGTTGCCCATGTCGGCGATTTGCAGCCACGGACGGACCGTGTCGCCGGCCTGCACAAAGAACCCGTTGGACAGCGGGTTCTGCAGTGCGGCAACGGCCAGACTGCTGTTGGTATAGGTCACCGTGTCGGGATACTCAAATCGGATCGCCGTATTGGAGGTGGGATGAGTGCCGAACAGAGTATTTAAACCGACGGTGCCGCTGAGGTTCTCGATGCCGACGGCCACCGCGCCGCTGGCGGTGCCGATTTGGTCGCCATATTGGAAGGTGATGGACGAATCCACCCCCGAGAGAATGATCTCGAAATTATGCGAGCCCGCGCCGCTGTAGGCCGGGACGTTGAGGAACGCCACCACCAGAGTATCGACGGCGTTGCTCCAGGCGTAGCAGCGGCTGGAATCGGTGGCACCGCCGAACACCCAGTCGGTCACATACACGCCGACGACGTCATTAGGCGGAGCCGCATTGGGAAACTGCACAAAGGGCGAGGCGATCTGGCCGCGGGTGGAGAACTTGATGTAGCCGTTGGAGCCCACAGAGAACTCATCCACATCATACCAGTAGTAGTGAAAGTTGAATCCGATGGGAAGCGGGCCGACCACGTTGTCATCCTGCAGTCCGGTAATTTGACTGCCCAGGCCGACGATGTCCAGCCATTGCGGCGTAGGCCCTCCGGTTTCCTGCTGGTTTTTGGCGCGATAGCCGTAGGCATCCGGACCCCATTGCTGATCGAGGCTGCCGCTGCCGCCACGTTGAACAACTCCAGCCCAGGGATCGCCACCTTCGGCCAGCAGCATTCCTGCCAGTGCCAGACAGCAAAGTACACACAAGAAGACTTTCATAGTTGCCTCCCGTTGATGTGAAGAGCCAAAAACCAAAAAGCGAAAATTATAGAAGATAGAACCCCTATCCCCGGCCCTTTCCCCACTGAAGTGGAGAAAGGGAGAAAGAATACAGGCCGCTGGGGTTTGGGATTCTGGACACCCGCTGACGCGGGGTCCAGAATGACAAGTCAGATGGGGAGTAGTCTCATCCCTGCGCCTTCATCCCTTACTTCAGCAGCATCAGACGCTGCGTTCTTACAAAGTCGCCGGACTCGATGCGGGCGAAGTAGAGACCGCTGGCCAGAGCGCGGCCATCGACGGTAATCCGCTGGGTTCCCGCGGCAAACAGGCGGTCTGTCAATAGGGTGACCAGACGGCCCTGAATGTCATAGAGCGACACCCGCACACGCGTAGTGCGCGGCAAGGTGAGTTCGAGAGTAGAAATCGGATTGAAGGGATTGGGATAGGCACAGACACTGAAGGCTGCGGGCAGCGGAGTCACCGGATCCGCCGCGGCGGGCGCGCTGGCGCAGCGCAAAATGGATCCGCCCTCGCCGACCGCCCAGGCATGATCCGGCCCGGCCAGAGCCAAGGCCCAAAGCTGGTTATCGGTGACGGTGGTATCCACCCCCCAGTTCTGGCCGCCGTCCGAGGAGCGCATGATCAGCCCCCACGTGGACGCGGCAACGACGGTCTGGCCGGAAGCGCGAATCGAGAGGAAGATGGCACCGAAGTTGTTACTGGAAGGGATCCACGTGGCCCCGCCGTCCAACGTCGTCGCAATCATCGCCGAGCCGTTAAGCAGCGAGGCCCCGGCGATGAAGCCGTGCAGGCTGTCCTGCATGGTGATGCTGAAAACATAGCCGTACTGCAACGTGGCGCGGATGACCCAATTGACACCGCCGTCCGTGGTGGCGATCACATAGCCGTTGTAAGGATCGCTGTCATCGTGGGTAACGGCCCAGGCATGCAGGCTGTCCGTGCAGGCAATATCATAGAAGTCCGTGCTGCGCGGAGAGGACTGCGGCGTCCACGTCTGCCCACCGTCGGTGGTATGCAGAATCGACCCGCCGAAGCCCACCGCCCAGCCATGACGCGCATCGGCAAAGGCCAGCCGCTCGAGTCCGGACTCCAGCGTGCTGTCCTGCGTGATCCATGTGCTGCCGCCATCGGTGGTGTGGATAATCGTCGTGCCGCACGCCCAGCCTTCCTGCGAGTTGACAAACTGCACGTCGGCAAAGAAGTGGCGGGTGCTTCCCGTATTCTGCGGTGCCCACTGAGCCCCGCCGTTGGTGGTATGCAGCATGGTGCCCAGACTCCCCGAGGCCCAGCCGTTGCTGGTATCCGTGAAGCACACACCATTCAGGAAAGCTCCAGTGCCGCTGCCACGGGCGCTCCAGTTCTGCCCGCCGTCCGTCGTGCGATAGATGGCACTGCCGGTGCCGCAGATCCAGCCGCGCTGCTCACTGTCAAAATAGATGTCCCGTGGGTAGGCGCTGGTGGAAAAACGCAGCGTGTCCCACGATGCGCCCGCATTGGCCGTATGCAGTACGATGCCGTCATAACAGGCGATGAACCCGGTCTGCGCGCTGAGAAACTGGACATTATGCGGCGAGACCGTCTCGGAAACCCACTCCGTCCACGTCTGGCCGCCATCGGTGGTGTTGAGGATGTTGCGGTCCACACCCACCACCCAGCCGGTGTCGGCGTTGACAAACGAAACATCCCACAAATGCCCGAGGCTGTTGGAAAACTGGTGCTGCCAGTTGGCGCCGCCGTCGGTGGTGTGCAGAATCACGGCGGCGTAGCTCATGTAGTCATAGCCCACGGCCCACGCGGTCTGCGCGTCCAAGGCCGTCAGGCCATACAGACCGTAGTTGTTATTGGTGAACTGCGCCTGCCATGTTTGGCCGCCGTTGGCGGTGTGGTAGATCTTTCCGTCGCCAGCCGCCCAACCGTTGGCCGTATCGGTAAAGAGCACCTGCTGAAACCAGAGATTCTGCCAGCCGTATTGCAGCGTCCACGTCTGTCCGCCGTCGGTCGAGCGGGCCATAGTGCCGCGCCGGGTCTGCCAATTGTAGCCTGCCGCCCAGACATGCTGCGAGCCCACGCAGGCCACGCTTTCAAAACGGGCACGGGAGTTCACCGTCTGTTCGGTCCACGTCACGCCACCGTCGGTGGTCTTCAGGATCATACCGAAGCCGCCCACGGCCCAGCCCGTCAGGGAATCGGCAAAGGCCACATGATTGACAGCATTACCGTTGGGCTGCGGATTTTGCCACTGCCACGTCTGCGCGCCAAGGCGCGGCACGAACATTAGTGCAAGGACAACAACAGCCAAAGCCTTGAGAATTCTCATGAGACCTCCCTCTGCATGTGCGTGGCGGAACAAACGATAAGACCGGACCGGCAAACGCGGCGAACTTTCGCCGGATCACTCATCCGGATAAATCATGACAACGGCGGCAGCGGTGGTGCGGGTGTGAGTCAGGCTCACCGCAATACGCATCGGATAGTCGGCATAAGCGCCGTGAATCCGGATCTGCGGCGGCTGGCCTTTGGTGATGGTTACTTCGACATCGCGGAATGCCAGATACTGGCCGATGCCCACGCCCAGCGCCTTGGCCACGGCTTCTTTGGCGGCCCAGCGCGCGGCCAGGCATTCGTCGGCGCGAATCCGGCTCAGGCAGTCGGCGCGCTCCTGCTCGGTAAAAATCCGTTCCAGAAATTCGGTGTCGTCGAGCATCTTGCGGATGCGCTCGACATCCATCAGGTCAATGCCGCAGGACGGCAGAATCGGTTTGGGCGGTGTATCCATCCGGGCGGCAGTCGCTCACTTCTTTTATTGCAATTTGATCAGTTTGGTCACGGCCACATACGGCCCGGCTTCCAGCCGGCAGAAATACGTCCCGCTGGCCAGTGACAGATTGCCCGGGCCTCCGCCTTCCACAGAACGCGGAAGTCTCCCGCGGCGCGAAACTCGTCGAGCAGCAGAGCTACCTGCCTGCCGGTAAGATCATACACGGTCAGGTGGGCCTGCGCCGGCTGCGGCAGGGTGAAACGAATCTCGGTTCCCGCGTTGAAAGGGTTGGGAAAGCTGCTCACCAGCGCCGTGTGCAGCGGCAGCGGACGGGCAGGCTTTTGGACGGCGGTATAGCCGCCATTTTCCGTGATGGTCAAATACTGGTTCGCCGCAATTCCCGTGTACGTTTCCACGAGGCCCGATGGCCAGCGAATCCACAGAGAGTCGATGATGGCCGCATCGCGCAACCCGAAATGCTGCTCCAGCGTCTGCCCGCAGTACCCCGACTGTCCGGCAACCTCGCGCATCTGCCACACGTCCCTGCCGCCGACGTGCGCCTTGACGCGGACTCGCGCCCCAATGGCCGAGCGATTCGATGTGGTGCCCGCCAGTTTTAACGTGAGCCAATGATTGGCGTTTTCACCGGTGGCATGATTGAGGTAAAAGGCATTGTGATCGCCGGACGGTTGCCAGTGGGCCACAAAGATGTCCAAGTCGCCGTCGCGGTCGAAATCCGCCGCCGCGCAGCCGTAAGACCAGCCCGAATCGGTCGCCAGCGGGCCATCGGTCACGCGTGTAAAGCTACCGTCGCCGTTATTGGAAAAATAGAAGTTGGCGTTGCCACCGGCATCGAAGCCATTGGTGATCAGCAGGTCAAGGTCCGCGTCATTGTCGAAATCTCCCCACAACGACCCGAAAGAACAGCCGCCCGCCGCCGCAATCGCGCTATCGTGGACTTGGGTGAACGTTCCATCACCATTGCCGCGAAACAGCGCCTCCGCTTCGCCGCAGGGGCCGTCGAAGGATCCCGCGTTGGCCAGAATCACATCCAGATTGCCGTCGTTGTCATAGTCCCCCCAACTTGCGCTGGTGGTGCTGCCCCCGGCCTGCACTAAGGGATCTGCCGTGATCCGTACAAACGTTCCGCCGCCGTCATTGCGATAAAGATACTCGTTGTGAAGATCCTCGTTGGCAATCAGCAAGTCCTGATCGCCATCGTTGTCATAGTCTGCCCACGCCGGACAGCGCGAGGGATAGGTCGCATCGTTGGCAATGGGGCCGTCGGTCACGCGGGTAAAGGTGCCGCCGCCGTCATTATGATAGAGGAAATTCACCAGCGGCAGTCCGGCGCTGTTGGCCACCACAAGATCCAACAGACCATCGCCGTCGTAATCGCACCAGCTTGCACTCTCGCTGTAGCCCCGGTCGGTAAAGAGCGGACTACCGGTGATCAGCGTAAAACTGCCGTCGCCGTTATTTCGGTACGGAAGATTGTTCTGGTTGTACCAGTTGGCAACGAAACAATCGAGGTCGCCGTCGTTGTCGAAGTCGCCCCACGTGGCGCCGTCGGAACTGCGATGATCGCTGCCGATGGAATCGCCTGTCAGCCGGGTAAAGGTCCCGCCGTCATTGCGGTACAGGAAATTGTTCGCCCCGCCCTGAGTCCCGTTGGTCACAAACAGGTCCAGGTCACCATCGGCGTCGTAGTCGATCCAGTTCACTGCGCGCGAGTCGCAGGTGTCGGTGACTTCCACGCCGTCCGTAATGCGGGAAAACGTCTGCGCAAAGGCCGGCATTAAGATCATACATAGACCGAGCGGAATACCCCAGAAACGCCACATTTTTATGCCTCCCGTGCGATACGCCGTCAGCGAATAAGAGCAGTCATAAGTTTAAGATAGGACGAGAGCCACCGCGCGGAGGGTTCGCCCTCCGCGCGGTGCTCTTTACAAACCGTCGGTTATTTCATGAGAAGCAGCTTCTGCATCAGTCGCACGTCCTTGGCCTGCAGCACGGCAAAGTAGGTGCCTGAGGCGTTGGCCGAGGCATTCCACTGCGCCGTATAGCGACCGGCGGCCAGACGGGTGTTGATCAGCGTCGTGACTTCGTTCCCCAGCACGTCGTAGATCTTCAGCGTGACGTCTCCTTCGCGGGCGATGTCATAGCTGAGGGAGGTCGAGGGGTTGAAAGGATTCGGATAGGCGGCGCGCAGGGCGAAGCTTACCGGGAGGGTAGAGGTCGGATCTCCCACCGCGTTCGGCGTTTCGACCACCATGACGTTCCACATCACGCTGTCCGCGAGCTGACCGTCGGAGACCACGCACTTGACCACCGTGGCGCCGAGACTCGGGAACAGAATATTGGCGCTGCTGTTATTGCCGACCAATGATCCGTTGCGGGTCCAGCGATAGCGCAGCGAATCGTTATCCGGATCGGACGCGGTCACGGTGAAATGATAGGTCGAATCCTGATAGGCGGTGTCCAGCGTCGTCGGCGTGTGCGCGGAAATGACCGGCGGACGGTCGGGCGCGCCGCTGGCGATGGTGCAGCGGATCATGGCGTTGGCCACCTGGCCTTCGCGGAATTCCGCCCAACCGCCGGCGAACTCCCACGTGCGGCGGGAGACGCCCTGCGTGGTCGTGGTATCAATCCCAAAGGTGGCGCCGGCTGCGGTCTGCGTCCACGCCACATAAAATGCGCCGGAATCAATCCGCACGGTATCGGTCAGCGTGAAGTCGTTCCACGCATTAGCGGTCGGGGTCGGCACGTCCTGCGACCACAACTGGCGGCCCGGCGCGCCGGCGCTGTCCGCGAAAATCCTCGCCGTGAATCCGGCCGTCGCCGCGCCGAGGTAATACCTCACATGCGTGATCCGCACCGGATAAACCGGGGGCACGAACTGGTTGGCCATGCCGCCGTTGCCACCGTCCCAGCTCCAGTCTTGCTCGTCGCCGTTGTCGTCGTAGTACAGTTCGCCGGGGAGCGTCAGGGTATGCAACTGCACCTGCGTCGAATCGTTGGTGTGGTTGATGTCCCCGGTCATGTTCACGCGGCCCATGATCTTGTAGACATTGGTCGCGCCCGCAACCCACAGCGGCGGATACTGAATATTCAGGAAAGCGGAAGGAGCCAGCGGGCCGACGGTGGAGTCGGCGGCGGCCAGCAGCGTGTTGCTGTTGCTGCGCACCGAATAGACCGCACGGAATGTGGCCTCGTTCTGGTTGCCCACATTGTGCGCGGACAGCCACGGATGAAGGGTATCCCCTACGAGCATAAAGAACCCGCCGGAAATCGGGTTCTGCACGGCGCCGACGGCCATGTCATGGGCGACATAGGTGGTCGAGGCCGGATAGTAAAACTTGATGGCATTGTTCTGCGGCGGATAGGCATTGTGATAGCAGGAGATGCCGATCTGCCCGGTGACGTTCTCCATGCCCACCGAGATGCTGGTATTGGAGACGTCGCCCGTGGTCATGGTGCCGTACTCGAAGGTGATGCTCGAATCGAGACGGGAGAGAATCAGTTCGAAGTTGTGGTCGCCGACGTTGCCGCCCGTGCCCCAGGCGCGAATGTTCTTCCACATCACGATCAGCGAGTCGGTGCCGCGCGTTTCATAGTAACAGCGTCCGGGTTCGGTGCCGCCCAGGATCCAGTCCGCCACATACGGGCCGATGATGTCATTGGGCGCAGTCGCCGTGGGGAAGGTCGGAATCGGCTGGGCGAGCTGCCCGGCACTGGAGAACTTGATGTAGCCGTTGGAACCGATCCAGAACTGGGTGACATCATACCAGTAGTAGTGGAACGCAAAACCGATGGGAAACGGTCCCACAACGTTGTCGTCCGCCAGTCCGGTGACCGGTGTGCCGGTGGCGCTGATGTCCATCCAGCCCCGATGCGGCCCGTCCGCTTCCAGAGTATCCCGCGCCGTGTACCCGTAAGTGTCCGGACCCCAGCGCGTGTCCAGCGATCCATCATTGCCGTTCCCGCGCACAAAAGGCTGCGACGGCCCGCTGACGGCAAATGCCGCTGCGGCAAACACGAGACAGCAGAAAATCAGTCCCAGAGTCTTCATGATGACCTCCACGTTGATTTGCTCCCTTTGGAGGAGCAGTGTTCCTGGATCTATTCTGCAGTACGTCGGGAATGCAAAATCAGTCGAATAGAGTTCCCCGTTATGTCCAGCTTGGATTGACAATCAAGGTGCAACGAGCGGTTCTGCCTGCAGGGCGGGAACCATGCAGGCAGGGCGAAAGCAGGTTTTTTTTACTTCAGCAACAGCAGTTTCTGCGTGCGGTGCAGCCCTGCCGATTCGAGCACGGCAAAGTAGCTGCCGGAGGGCTGGGACGACGCATCCCAGGTCACGGTATAACTCCCGGCGAGACGCGGACCGTTCTCCAGCACCGCCACTTGCCGCCCCATCAGATCGAAAATTCTGAGCGAGACCGGCCCACTATGCGCGAGGTCATAGTGCAGGGAAGTGGACGGGTTGAAGGGATTCGGATAGGACGACAGCGCAAACGACGACGGATGCAGCGTGACGGGCTCATCGGCCCGGAGGCCATCGTAGTAGTAGGCTCCCATATCGGCAATCGTGCCGTCGGGATCGTGCGCGGTGACGGGACTGCCGGAGTTGATGCAGGGAGATCCCGCGGCGAGGTGATAGGCCTGAGTGGCGCTGCCGTCGAACCGGGGGTTGAGAAACAGATTCTGGTAGCGGTCGCAGGAATCACCGTTGGCATTGGTGTAGGCGACGCCGCCGACGCCGATGGGACCGAGCGTGCCCGTGATGTCGCCGTCTTCATTGTTGGCAAAGCAGCAGAACTGCAGCGTAGAGCCCGCATAAGGGAAGCGGACGCCGCCGCCGGCCACCTGAAAGGCGAAAATGCAGTTTTCCAGCACCGTATTGGCGCCGGCCCAGACGGCACCGCCCTGACCCGCCGCATTGTTGACGAAGGTGCAGTTGGTGACCCGCTGATGGCCGCCGGCAAAGGCCAGACCGCCGCCCGGTCCCTCTCCACCCTGCCGCATGGCGATGTTGCTTTCGATGAGGCAATGGTCCATCAGCAAATTCACTTCGAACCGGCCATCCATCGCGCCGCCGCCCATGGAGGAGTTGGCGAGGAAGAGGCAGTTCGACGCGTTGACGACGGATGCCGTGGAACAGAAAAGGCCGCCGCCAGACACCACTGCATTGTTCTTGCTGATATGGCAGCGCGTCAGAGTAACCGTGGACGCATCCACCGACATGCCGCCGCCGTAGAGAGCCTGATTGCGCGACACATAGCAATCGGCCAGTGTCGCCGTGCACCCGTTCCGGAGATAGAAACCGCCGCCGAGGCCGTCGGGCGAGCCGTTTTCGCGGATGGTGCACTCGGCCAGCGTCGCCGTCGAGTGATTGGACAGGTAGATTCCCTGCCCCGAGGTGGCCCGGCACCAGCGCACCGTGCAATTGTTCATGACAATGTTGGCGCCATTGCAGTAAATACCGCCGCCGAAGCCGAACTCGCCGGAGGCGAGGGCATGCCCGTACTGGATGATCGCATGCGCAAACTGGCTGACTCCCGTAGGTGAGATGAGACGGATGCCGCCCCAACTGAGCGTGTTGGCCAGCGTGTCGGCGGTGAAGCACACCTCCGCGCCGGGGGTGCCGGAGACCAGCAGGACGCCTTCGACCGTGAACCGCCCGAGGCGGTCAAAGAAGACCAATACATCGGGGCCGACCTTCAGGGTGTCGAATGGCGCAATGTGGATATCCCCCTGAATAATATAGGGACTGCCCACATCGCTCCACTGACCGGAAACGGCACTGCCCCCCGCCACCCAAGTCGTGTCCGCCAAGGCGGTGGCGCTCATCACAAGGATCGTCAGGATAAAAAGACTGATCAACCGCATCATAGACCGGACCTCCTGTCCGGAGTTATGGACCTCTGTTCGCGACGGCACGCCATTGCCGGAGCCGGCTCTCTCCTTCCGTCATCCGGGCTTCAGTTGCTTCTCTTATCTCATCGGTAAGGTCATCATTTATCGGCGACACAGGCGGCTTATGGCTTCTCGCCGGGGAAGTCCTTCAGCACGTCCTCGTGCTCGATCCGGTCAAGAACCTGCAAAATCTGGCTGATATCATCAATCTCATAGTCCGCGCCGCTCAGGGTGACGCCTTTGGTGTCGCCATAGCGCGCAAAAATCGTTTTGATGCCCATCTGGCTGGCCCCCACCATGTCGCGTTCCGGCCAGTCGCCGATCATAATCACTTCATGGGGCTTCAGGGCCATCAGTTGCAGGGCGCGGGTAAACGGCATGGGAGACGGCTTGCGGTGTCCAGTGTCTTCGAAGGCCACCACCGGATCGAACATGTGGTGCAGTTCAAGCTGGCAGAGCCGCAGCCATGCGTTCAGGCGCGGCGCATCGCTGATCACCGCCAGTTCGAGGCCGCGCCGCACCAGTTCGGTCAGCGTGCCGCGCACATGGGAATAGGTCACCATGGTGCCGTTACGCGCCCGGCGGTAAGCGACAATCCCGGCAGCCAGCCATTTGAATTCGATGCCGCCGAAGCGCTGCTTCAAAAAGAGGTCGAGGATCTCCTGATGCTCGATGCCCACTTCCCCGTAGATGCGGTAGATCTCTTCGAAAGCTTCTTGCCACGGCATCGGCATTCCGGCATCGACCATAGCAGCCGCTGCGGCCTCGATGGAGGCGCGCTTGACACGCATGAAATCCAGCAGCG
The DNA here is from genome assembly GCA_036504735.1 of bacterium. Taxonomy (NCBI): domain Bacteria; species bacterium. Next base: position 41,734 of record DASXUQ010000008.1, on the reverse strand, counting down.
TGTTATCCAGATCAAACAGCACGCCACGGATCATGCGACGGCGGCTCCCATGTAAGTCCCCAATCTGTACGCGATTAACCTAATATAGCAATTTACCAACTCCACTGGGGAAAAGCAAGTCAAGATTGCATTTGCTGTGATCAACTGCCTGTGGTCAGCTAAGAACAGAAAGATATTGAACAGGGTTAGCGGCCTGCTTTGCCTTGACAATATGGAGGGGGATTCCTATATTGAGAGTTCATGCAAATTTCGATGAATAAACAAGTTGACACAAAATTCCCTGCCAAGGGCCGCTTTGGGGCACCGCATTGTCGGATGGCCTTGGGCGCGGTTGTGCTTGTTTTATTCCTCTTTGCGTCACTTCTGGCAGCCGACAAACCGTTGCCCCGCCCGACCGGATACGTCAACGACTTCGCTCAGGTCATAGACGAGGCATCCAAGAACCAGATCATGGCCATCTGCCAGGAGCTCGACCAGAAGACCGGCGCACAGATCGCGGTGGCGGCCTTTCCGGACCTCGGAGGTGATGAAATTGACGGATTTACGACCCGGCTGTTTGATCAGTGGATGCCCGGGCAGAAGGGTGTCAATAACGGAATTCTGATTGTCAACGCCATCACGGATCGCAAGGTGCGGATTGAAGTTGGCTATGGACTCGAACCGATTATTCCCGATGCCGTAGCCGGGCGGGTGCGCCGCGACATCATGAACCCTCTGTTGCAGGCAGGCAAGTACGGAGAGGCATACCTTGGCGCGGTAGCCGCGCTGGCCTCGATTATCGCCAAGGATAAGAACGTCACCCTTTCCTCCCTTTCCGGCGTTCAAGTACAGGTGCCCCAGACCAACGGCCAAGGCCGTCGGGGCCGGGGTTTACCCTTGCCGTTGTTGATTTTCTTTGGGATAATCTTCCTCATCGCCATCTCCCGCAAGAATCGCTACCGGGGCGGCGGCGGTCCGTTTATCGGAGGCCCGTTCATCGGAGGAGGCTTCGGTGGTGGAGGCTGGGGCGGCGGTGGTGGCGGAGGCGGCTTTGGAGGCTTCGGCGGCGGCATGTCCGGCGGAGGCGGCAGCAGCGGAGGCTACTGAAGAAAACGCTGAAATGTTGAAATACTGAAAGGCTGAAAGGCGGACACCCCGCCGAACGCAGCCAACCTCTTTCCTTTCAGATTTTCAGCCTTTCAGCCTTTCAGATTTTTCTTCAATCGGAGAGCACATATGGCAGACACCGATGTTTCCAAGAGGTTAGAGCAGATTACTGGCGAGGCGAAGGCGGCGCTGGGGGAGAATTTGCTCTCTCTGGTGCTCTATGGCTCTCATGCCCGGGGAGAAGCCCACGCCCGAAGTGACATCAATCTCTTCATGGTGGTCAAGGACAGCCACGCCACCTCGATCAAACCGCTCCTAAGTGTCGTCCCCGGCTGGCAAAAATTGGGGGCAACGGCCCCGGTAATCTTTGAATTTCCACAACTTCAGCGCAGTGCCGACACCTTTGCCCTCGAATTGGCGGAGATGGCGTGCACCCACAAGATCCTTTTGGGCGATGATCCGTTTAAGGGATACTCTCCGGATTGGAAGGAAGTGCGCAACGAGTTGGAGCATGAATCCCGGCAAAAGACCATCTATTTGAAGCGCCGCTGGATGGCTTCGGGCGGAAAGGATAAGGCCTACGAGGCCCTGATCTGCGAAACCGTGCCCGGCTATCTGGCGCTGCTGCGCGGCGCGGCCCTGCTGAACCGGCGGTCGGTTGATCCGCTGTCCCTCGATGAAGCCTTTGTGGAGCTGTCTCGACTGACCTGGTTTGCGCCGATGGTCTGGAAGAGATTACGCGGCATGGCCAAGCAGGGACAAAAAGTTGACCGCGCCGAACTGCTGCCCCTGATTCTCGAATACATCGAACAGGCCCGCTCTTTAGTCCGCTATTTTGACAGTCTGCCGGACGAATAAGAAGAAATGAAGGCGGAGGGATGCAACCGAAGAAACGGCCCTCGTCTTTCAACATTTCAGATTTTCAGTATTTCAGCATTTTCTTAAGGAGGCTCCCATGAGGGCTTTCGCGATCTTACTTTTGGTGATCGTCGGCTTTGCGCTGGTGATCGGCATGTGGGTTTACGGGACGTATAACAGCCTTGTCAATTTAGACGAGGAAGCGAATAAGGCCTATGCGCAGGTAGACGTGGTGTTGCAGCGGCGCTTTGATCTGATTCCCAACCTGGTGGAAACGGTCAAGGGATATGCGACCCATGAAAAAGACGTTCTGACACAGGTGACCGAGGCCCGTTCGCGCGTGGGCCAGGCCACGACTCCCGAGAGCCGGATTAATGCAGAAAACCAGCTCACCGGAGCGTTGTCCCGGTTGCTGGTCGTGGCGGAAGCCTATCCGCAGCTTAAGGCCAATCAGAATTTCCTGGCCTTACAGGATGAATTATCGGGTACGGAAAACCGCATCGCCGTGGAACGCCGCCGCTACAATGAAGTCGCCACCGAGTTCAACAAGCGCATCCGCCGTGTGCCGGGCAACATGGTCGCCGGAATCTTCGGTTTCCAGCGCCGCCCGCTGCTCGAAGCCCCCGCCGAAGCAAGGACGGCACCGAAGGTGAAATTCTAAGACAAGGATGAAGGCGGAAGGATGAAGGATGAATAAAGACATCCAGAGTCTGCGGGACCGTACACGCGGATTCGCGCACCGCATTATTCGTCTTTATATGGCTCTTCCCCAGAGCGATCCCGCTCACGTTTTGGGGAAACAGATATTGCGCTCGGGCACTTCGGTCGGCGCGCAGTACCGTGAAGCATGCCGGGCCAAATCAAACGCCGACTTCATCAGTAAATTAGAAGGAGCCTTGCAGGAACTGGATGAAACGGCTTACTGGTTGGAGCTGTTGTCCGACGTCAAACTCATCGAACCCGACAGACTAAAGCCCCTCATGGATGAAGCGGATCAACTGACCGCTATCATCGTGACCATGACCAAACGGGTCAAGCAGAAGGAGTCCGCGTGATCAGGATGAGTTCCTCTTCCCTTTATCCTTTATCCTTCATCCTTCATCCTTGCATCCGAGTACGCAAAGGTGTGCAGGTCCGCAGCCGATGGTGCGTAGCCGTCGGGGTCGGTGTCGATCAACCCGTTGACAAAAACACACATCTCGCTGTTCATCGGATTCAACATCATCAGTCGCAGCAGCGGTCCATCTTCCGGGGCGCGTTCTACAAGTGACAGCCACGCCGGGGACTTAGGTTCTTTTTGCATGATTCTCTTTCGGCTTTGCGTCGTATCTCTGTACCCCTATAAGGCAAAGCCGGTGCCACCGCAGGGGTAACCCCTGCACCCCAACGCAGTGCGTTGGATCACGGGGCCGCCTTCGGCGGGGGGACAGCGCGGAAGGCCGCGCGGTCCCTCTTTCTCCCCTTTCCCTATTTCATGGGGAAAGGTCCCGGACCTCGACGAAGGCGGGGGCCGGGGGATAGAGGTCTGCGGGCAAAATCTAAAGAGGATAAGAATCCGCCCTGCCCGTCCGGCTGTATCGATCACCGTTTGTCAAAACTCATACCCTGTGAAAATACCGGAACACAAGATCGAGGAAGTCCGTTCGGCGACCGACATTTTGACGGTGGTGCAGGGCTATGTTGCGCTGAAGAAGCGGGGTCAGAACTGGTTTGGGCTCTGTCCGTGGCACGCCGAGACCCAGGGCAGTTTCTCGGTGCACACGGGCAAACAGATTTTCCACTGCTTCAGTTGCGGGCGCGGCGGCAATGTGTTCAGCTTTCTGATGGAGATGGAGCGCGTCTCCTTCACCGAAGCGGTGAAGATGCTGGCCGAACGCGCGGGCATTGAACTGCCCGCCATGCGCGGCGGCAGCGATGAAGAGGAGTCGGAAAGCGAGCAACTGGTTAAGGCCAACGGGCTGGCGCGGGACTTCTTCTACAAGCAGCTCACCGATGGCCGCTCCGCCGGCGCCGAGGAAGCGCGCCGCTATCTGGAGTCCCGGGGCTACGGCAGCGCCGTGATCGAGCGCTATCTGCTGGGCTATGCGCCGGACTCCTGGGATGAATTCACCAAGTTCGCCAGATCAACCGGAATCCCAACGACGGTTTTCCTGCAGGCGGGTCTGCTCAAAGAGAAAGACGGACGGTACTACGACGCCTATCGACACCGCATCATCTTTCCCATCCGCAATCTGGCGGGCCGGGTGATTGCCTTCGGCGGACGGCGGCTGCGGGATGAGGCGGAGACCGCCAAGTACATCAATTCCCCGGAGAGCGCCGTCTACCGCAAGGGGCGGGAATTATTCGGACTGTGGGAAGCACGCAATGACATCCGCACGCGCGAAGAAGCGATGCTGGTGGAAGGCTATACCGACTGCCTGTCTCTGGTGATGGCCGGAGTCAGTACCGCGGTAGCTTCTCTGGGCACGGCCCTGACGGAGAATCAGGCGCGGCTGGTCAAGCGGTTTGCGCAGAACGTGTACATTTTGTACGACGGGGATAACGCGGGGCTGGGCGCAGCACGGCGGGCGATTGACGTGCTGCTGGCCGCGGGAACATCGCCGCGCGTCATTGTTCTTCCGCCGGAGGAAGATCCCGATTCCTATGTGCGCAAGCACGGCGGGGAAGCGGTGTGGAAGCTCAAGAATGAATCTGCCCTCTCTCCTGCCGAGTTCCAGCTTCTGCTGGCCAAGCACTCCGGACGCAACGCTTCCGAAGCCGCGCGGCGGCTGGTGGAGAGCGCCGCGCTGATCGAGAGCCCGGTAGAGCAGGATGTGTTTTTGCGGGAAGCCGCCGAGCAAACGGGCGTAAGCCTCGATGCCATGCGCCGCGAACTGGACAGATCGCGCGCGCCAATTCGCCAGGACAGCCAGCAGGTGACGCCCCCGCGCACCAACTGGCCGCCGCCGGGAATTCTCACCGACCTGGCCCGGACGCTCATCCGCCGGCCTGAACTGCGGCCCGTGGCCTTCGCCAACTGGGCCTCGCTGCGGATTGAAGATCCCACCATGCGCGAACTGTTCAAGGTGATGTATGAGGAATGGCGGCACGGGGATGGCCGCGAACCGGTGGCGCTGCTCGACGTGTTTGTCGAACCGCCGTTGCGCGATTTTGTCAGTGACTCGCTCTTCGAGTCCGGAGAATCCGAAGACGCCGACCGCGCCTTGGATGCGGACCGGCAGTTTGTGCTGGACAGCCTGCGCAACCTCGAAGCCGACCGTGTGCGCGAGGAGCTGGCGGATCTCAAACGCCGGTTGACCAAATCACCCGACGATATGGATCTGCTGACTCAGATGCAGAATTTGATGAAGAAGGAAAAAGAGTTGCGGCGCAAGCCGACGTAGATCAGGGGCAGGTTTCGGGGGCAGAAAACAACTTTGAGCCGAAAGGGGTGGCTTATGTTCCAGCGGTTAGTTGCTGTTGTTTTGCTTGTCAGCTTTGCATTTTTCGAGATCGGGTGCTACACGCTGAAGCCTTACAAGCCGCAAGACGTGAAGCCGGAGTGGGAGATCGCCTATGCGATCAAGACCGACAGTAGCGTCGTGCGCTTCGATGACGAGGATCCGGCGACCATTCAGGGGCGGATGGTGGTGGGCAGTATCCGCAATGACTTTTCCGAGCTGCGGCCGCGCCGCGTGCCCCTCGACTCCGTCTGCCTGCTGCGGGTGCGGCAGACCGATACCAGCACCCGGGCGCTGGTCATCGCCGGAGTGGGCGTGGGCATCGCCACGTTCTTTGTCATCTCGATTCTCAGCCAGCACCGCTCCAAGGGCAATGATACCGGCGGCGCGATGATGGGCGCGTCCGCGCGCTAAAATCCGGCATCAGACGCCGATGGTTTTCATCCGCTGCCTGCTGCGGAAGTAGATTCCCCAGAACGCCAGAGCCACAAGCGCACAAAGCACGGAGGCGGCGGGCGCATCGGCGAAGGTCCATTTGAAACCTTCCGGTCCGTACTGATAAGAGATGGTGGTCAGGCTGAAGAAGATCGCCAGACCCACATACCACGCGCGGCGGCGCAGCAGCCGCTTGGTTTTGCGCAGCGCGTCCATCTCCACGTCACGGCGCATGGCGGGCGGTGCGGCAGGTGTCAGGGTAGATTTGGATTCCCGCTTCACCAGCGCGGCGAACTCGGGATCTTGCTGCATGTAGTTTTCGATCAGTGCGCGCGAATCGCTGCTGACATCACCGGCCAGGTAGGCCGGCAGCAGGTCGAGAATCACGTCGCGGGAAACAGGGCTGTTCATCGGGGTTCCTCGGGTGTGCGCAGCCGGGCAAGTTTAAGCCGGGCGCGGTGAACTTTGACTTTGGCGGCGGCCACGGAAATTCCGCTTGCCGCAGCAATGTCTTCATAACTCATGCCATCCTGAGCCCGCATCAGCAGCACGGCGCGGTCAACGTCCGGCAGCGTACTTAGCACTTTGGCGACTGCATCCAGTTCGCTGCGGGTCTCTGCGGCTTGCGCCGGATCGGGCGTGGCGGATTCCATCTGTTCATCTAATGCCACCTGCCGTGCCTGACGTTTGCGCCCTTGCAGATACAGATGGCGGGCAATGGTCAGCAGGTAGGCTTTAACTGTCTGTGTTTGCAGATGATCGGAGGCGGTCCAGGCGCGCACAAAGGTCTCGGCCGCAATGTCCTCGGCTTCGGCGACATCCCCGCACAGCCAGTAGGCAAAGCGGTAGACATCCTGCGCATGGCGCTGATAAAGGTCGTGAAAGCTGATCATATTGGGTTCCGGACATAATATAACCGAAACCGTTAAAAGTTACATCAGGATAAGATTCATGCGACCCGATTTACATGGAACGACTATTCTGGCGCTCCGCCGCAACGGCAAGGCCGCGATTGCCGGTGATGGCCAGCTTACGCTCGAAGATATTATCATTAAAGGCGGCGGCAAGAAAGTGCGCAAGCTGTTCGACGGCAAAGTGCTGGTGGGCTATGCGGGCGCGGCGGCGGATGCCCTCGCGTTGCTCGAACTGTTCGAAAGCAAGCTCAAGCAGTACAACGGCGACCTGACCCGCTCGGTGATCGAAGTCGCCAAGGAATGGCGGATGGATCGCAACCTGCGCAAGCTTGAAGCCGACATGGTGGTGATCGACAACGACAAGATGTTCATGCTCTCCGGCCTGGGCGAGGTTGTGGAGCCCGACGATGAAGTGATGGCCTTAGGCTCGGGCGGTCCCTATGCCCTTGCCGCGGCCCGCGCCCTGATGAAGTTCACCGATAAGTCCGCGCGCGAGATCGCGCAGGAATCCCTGCAGATCGCGTCCGAAATTTGTATCTACACCAACTCCAATATCACTGTTGAAGAACTCGATTAACGAAACCTCTCCCGAACTGTCCAGCGAGGTTTTACTGATGAATCCTCCGATTGCATCCCCGATCAAACAACTGACTCCCGCCGACATCGTCCGGGAGCTGGACAAGTATATTATCGGCCAGACCGGCGCCAAGCGCGCCGTGGCCATCGCCCTGCGCAACCGCTGGCGCCGCCAGCAGGTGGAGGGTGAACTCCGCCAGGAAATCTATCCCAACAATATTATTCTGATCGGCCCCACCGGCGTGGGCAAGACCGAACTGGCGCGCCGCCTGGCCAACCTCGCGGGTGCGCCGTTCATCAAGGTGGAAGCCTCCAAGTACACGGAGGTCGGCTATGTGGGCCGCGACGTCGAGTCGATGATCCGCGATCTGATGGACACGGCGGTGGCCAAGGTCAAGGCCGAGCAGCGCGAAGCCCTGCAGATTCTGATCGAGCACTCGGTACAGGAGAGATTGCTGGACCTGATGCTGCCTGCGCCCCGCTCGCGGCGTCGCCGTGGAGAAGACAATGAAGCGGGCCGGCGCACACGCCGGGCCGAGCAGGACCGCCGCCGCCGGCAGCGTGAAAAGATGCGCGTCGAGCTGATGGCCGGTCTTCTGGATGCCGAAACCGTCGAACTGGAAGTCCCCGAAGACCAGATGCCGCTGATGCAGATCTTCTCCTCGCAAGGGATCGAAGAGATGGGCTTCAGTCTGCCGGACTTGATGGGCGGCGACGGCGGACGGCGGATGCGGCGGCGGAAAGTCACCGTAGCCGAGGCGCGTGATTACATCACCGAAGAGGAACTGGAGCGGCAGATTGACATGGACCGCGTGATCCGCGAAGCCGTGCGCCGCACAGAGACCGCGGGCATCGTGTTCCTCGATGAGATCGACAAGATCGCCGCGCCCTCCGAAAGCGACGGCGGCCCCGACGTGAGCCGCAGCGGCGTGCAGCGCGATATTCTGCCCGTAGTGGAAGGCACCACCGTGACCACCAAATACGGCCTGGTCAATACCGATCACATCCTGTTTATCGCCGCCGGAGCCTTTACCGTGGCGCGACCCTCGGATCTGATCCCCGAATTGCAGGGCCGCTTTCCGATCCGTGTGGAGTTGGAAAAGCTCGGGGCGGAGGAATTTCTGCGCATCCTGACCGAACCGAAGAATGCGCTGGTCAAGCAATATACGGCCCTTCTGGCTACGGAAGGAATCATCCTGACTTTCACGCGGGATGCCCTGCGGGAAATCGCCAACATTGCCCACAAAGTCAACCAGCGCACGGAAGACATCGGTGCGCGCCGGTTGCATACCCTGATGACCACGCTGCTCGATGACATTCTGTTCGACGCACCGCAGGTAAAGAGCGCCAAGATTTCGATCACCAAGGAACGCGTCATCAAGATGCTCGCCGACATCGCCGAGGACGAGGACCTCTCGCGGTTCATCCTCTAAGATAAGACTAAGGGATAAGGGCCGAAGAAAGAGGCTGAAACCACACCGCACCTACTTATCCCTTATCCCTTATCCCTTAGCCCTTAGCCCTTCCCTCTTCCGGCCCAAGCTTTGCGATAATGAGTATCGGCACCGACGCCACCAGGTTTTAAGATATTGATTTTACACGGTAGTCAGTGTCGTTACTCATGGTCACGTCCCCCAATTACGCAAAGTCTGCATACTTCTCCAATTTCTTTGCACTCACCCATGCAATCTACGCCAGCCCTCAACATACAAGGAGTAGCTCCATGAGACAAGCATCTTGGTTTTTACTTTTGGGCGTAATTCTGTTGCCGCTGTTGGCCTTTGCCGCAGAAGCTCCGGAAAAGATCCTGAGTACCCAAATTCTCGCCGCATCCTCCCATCAAACGGTGGTGGCGGCGGACTTTGATCAGGCCGCCCTCCACACTCGGTTGTCCAGTATGGACATGGGTGACCGTCCCTCGGATGGCTTGGGGACGATCCTCGCCATTGCCGGACATGGACGTCCCGTAGCCCACGTTCAGGATTATGAACTGGGTGACGCGATTCAGACGACGATGAGCCTTGCCGCGCAGGACATCGCCTCCTCTCCCGAAGAATTGGTAATGCTCAGCGAGCCCGCTGCATTCCATGACCTCCGCATTGTGACTCTGAACTACCGCGCTCTCATGCGTGACGCCTCCGGCACGATCCGCACGGTTCGCCGCATTCGCGCTGACGTCGAGACCACCACCGGCGCCGGTCCCAATGAGATCAACGATCCGATGACCATGTCCTCGGCCTTCTATCCGCTCTACCGCCAGTTGGTCGCCAACCTCGACGATCTGTATCCGGAAGTCGCCCAGCGCACTCCCGGCCGTTTTCTGGTCGTGGCCGCGCAGTCGCGTCTGGACAGTATGGCCAACCTGACCTACTGGCAGCAGTGGATGGATCTGAAGAAGCGCAAAGGCTACCAGTTGCAGATTGTCGGCCTCACCAACCGCAGCACGGACAATGTTCGCAGCGCGATCCAGGCTGCCTATAATGATCATAGCATGCGCGACCTCGAGTATGTCATGATCATCGGCGACACGCTGGAGATGGCCACTTTCAAGCTGGACAATCCAGAAGTCGGCAACGAGAGTTCGGTGGGAGACAATGGCTATTACCGCCTAAATGGCACGGATCCTCTTCCGGATGTGCTCGGCGGACGCGTGTCGGGACGGTTCGGCGCGCAGTACGCCGCCTATTTTGCCAAGGTGGTGAGCTATGAGACCAACCCCTACATCGATAACACGCACTGGTTCCAATCCATGACATGCGTCGCGGGCAATTTCGCCACCGACGGCACCTATCCCGTTACCCCGGTGTGGAACGTGAATTGGGCGCGCGACCGCATGATGCGCGACAATTTTATCACCAACGCCGACACCTTCTATTACCATAACAGCATCGACGATCCCCACCAGTACACTGTCCCCATCCGTCAGGATATCGACTCGGGAGTGTGCGCGGTAATCTATCGCGGCTGGGCGGGATCTCAGGCCTGGCAATATCCGATCTTCGGAAACAATGATGCCAGCCAGCTCAACAACTACCGCCGCACCCCGGCGATCTTTGCCATCGTGTGCGGCAGCGGCAACTTCGGCTTCGACGCCGGCTCCTGCCTCGGTGAAATGTTCACCACCGGCTGCGGCTCGGTCACCCAGCCCAAGGGCGGCATCATCTACATCGGCGCTTCGGACCTCCATACCAACACCCGCCACAACAACGCGATTCTTGCGGGCATTGTGGAAGGCATCATGATGGGCGGCATCCGCAGCGCAGGCGCGCTGTTAGTCGCAGGAAAGATGGAAGGCTGGCGGCAGTTCCCCATGGAGCGTAATAATGGCAACGGCCAGGAGCACGCCTCGGGTTACTATTATATTATGCACGTGTTTAATTTGCTGGGTGATCCGGAAACGCAGCTTTACATCGGTCTCCCCGGTACGATGGCGGTCACCAATCCCAGCAACCTGACCATCGGCCAGACGCTGGTGCCGATTACCGTCACCTCCGGCGGCAACCCGGTGGGTAATGCCATGGTCACCTTGCGGGTGGCGGGCAGTGATGAGGTGCAGTCGGCGCGCACCGATGGCGGTGGCCATGCCAATCTGCCGGCCAACTTCTCCGCCGCGGGGACGGCGCAACTCACCGTCTGGAAGAGTGCCAACTTCATGCAGCGGATTGATATTCCCATTGGTGCAACAGCCTTCGACCCCAAGGTCACCGGCATCACCTGGTCCGATGGCGGCGACAACCGTCCTAATCCCGGCGAGACCATCAACTACACTCTGTCCGTTCAGAATGTGGGCACGTCTCCTGCCACGCTGACGGCGACGGTCACCTCCCTCGATTCGCGCATCACCGTTACCTCGGGCAGCGGCACAGTGTCGACGCTGCAACCCAATGAGTCGGGAACCAGTACGTCGCTGGCCATTGCCCTGTCCGGCGAGCTGTTTAACGGCGAACATCCGCACCTGAGTGTTGTGCTGCAGGACGGCTCGAACAGTGTGACCCGTGAAATCGAAGTGCCGATCGCCGCACCGCAGATGGTTATCACCTCGCTGCGCGTGGCCGATGGCGGCAATGGAATCCTTGAGGCCGGCGAAAGCAATATTCCGGTGTACATCACGGCCACCAATGTCGGCGGTCAGGCCGCGGCCAACATGACGGTCACGGTCAGCTCCTGGGACAACGCCATCTCCTTCCCCAACGGCACGGCCAACTGGACCACGCTGAATGTGGGTGACACTCTGGAGAGCGGCACCGCCTTCAACGCGACGGTTCCTTCGGGCGTCACCCCGGGCCGTCAAATCACGCTGCGTTTTGAATTCCGCCAGAACGGCGTGATTTGCGCGCAGGCTTTCTATCTGCTGCCCACAGGCGTGGTTACGACGCACGCCCCCACGGGTCCGGATGCTTACGGCTACTACGCCTACGAAGATATCGACAACGGCTTCGGCGCTACCCCAACCTACAACTGGGTGGAACTGGATCCGGCACGCGGCGGCAGTGGTGCGGTAGCCCATCAGGTGCGGGATGATACGTACTTCACGATGCCCCTGCCCGCCCCCTTCACGTACTACGGCCAAGCCTATGACAGCGTCTGGGTTTGCTCCAACGGCTGGTTCAGCTTCCAGCAGGGGCCGCGTCTCCCCGAGTTCCGCAATTGGGAACTGCCATCGCCGATCGGCTCGCCGTCACTGGTTGCTCCGCTGTGGACCGATCTGACGGGCGATCGCACCATGCCCAATAACGACACGCTGCATTACATCTGGACGCGGTACGATACCAACCCGAACCGCTTCATCATCCAGTGGCGGACGTTCCTGCGTGCCGGGCTTTCCGGCGGCCATCCTGACAACGACTCCTGTACCTTCGAAGCGATTCTGGAGTATCCCAGCTCCGGTGACGGCAGCATTCTCCTCCAGTATGCCTCGGTGTTCTTCGACAACGCGGGCAATGATGGCAACAACTACGCGACCGTGGGCTGGGAAGATTCCTACCATGAACGCGGCATGACGCTCACCTTTGCCAACGTCTTCCCTGCGTCCGTCGACACGATGCGGCCGGGACGCGCCATCCGCATCACGACTCAGGCACCGGACAACTTCAACGCCGCCGATCCGGTCGTCAAACCTCTGCCGAAGCAGTTTGCCCTGCACGAGGCCTACCCCAATCCGTTCAACCCGACGACGGAACTGCAGTTTGATCTGCCCCGCGCCGGGAATGCGACGCTGCGGGTGTATGACATGCTCGGCCGCGATGTGGCCACACTGGTGGACGGTCACCGCGCTGCGGGAACCTACACGGTCTCCTTTAACGCGACCAATCTGCCATCTGGCCTCTACTTTGCCCGCCTGACCGCCGGCTCGAACACGCAGGTGCGCAAGCTGATGCTGATTAAGTAAGCTGCTGAATCTCATAAGCAGAGATAGAAAAGGCGACCTTTCGGTCGCCTTTTCTATCTCTGTGGTTTTCCGATGATCGAGGATTCTTCCTGGAAATTTCCGATGAACTGATTTTCTTGTTGACTCATTGGTCATAAGAATGTATAATTCATGTGCGGTATAGAGCGCCATATAGGGTAAGTATGATGGGAGTGCTCGTATCGCGACAGACACAGTTCTGCAAACACTTTTAACCGATGGAGGCACTCATGAAACGGTTCGGTATTCTGGTTTTGTTGTGTTTATCGGTTGTTTCCTCCGGACTGGCCCAGCGGCGACCGGGAACGCTCTGGTCCCACACCCTGACAGCAGAGTACACTCAATTCTCGGATGTGGCACGAGCCGCCGACGGCGGCTTCGTCTTCGCGGGCTACATCGGCGGCGACTTCCCGACGAACACGGATCGCTATCTCTACAAGACGGACGCCTCCGGCACGTTGGTATGGGAACAAGACAGTAACGATCCGGCGAACGTGGCCTCCGCGACCGGAATCACTCCAACGTCGGACGGCGGGTTCATCCTCTCCTGTAGCGATCCTTTTGAAGGCTGGAAAGTGGACGAGGACGGTGTTCAGGAGTGGTTCACGGAATATCACAGCAGCGATCCGGGAATGGCCGCCGGAGGGTCGGCTTGGGATGTGGCCGTCGCGGACGACGGCTACCTGTTTGTCGGGCAAACTCACAACACCGGCAACACGAACTTTCCCTACATCGTCAAGACGGGTTTCAACGGCACCAAGCTGTGGGACCGGCATTTAGGCATCGCACTCGGTAGCACCATCGCCCGGGCAATCAAACCCACGAGTGACGGCGCGTTCATCATCACAGGCGATACGCATAATGGCACTACCGGCGTCTTCCTGTGCAAAATGCAGGCGGACAGCCATATCGTATGGACGACCAGCCTGATCTCGCCGGACACGACCCGTGAGGTTGCCGATGTGGTGCAGACTCCCGACGGGGGCTATGTGGTGACCGGCTCTGCGTACATTGGCACACAGTCGATGCGGTTCTTCGTGGTGCGCTTCAATGCGAGCGGTGCCCGCGTGTGGGAACGTTGGAACGGTGACTCCGATCACTGGAGCTACGGGTCAACGGTTCTCTACTCGCAGCTCGGCAACATCGTGGTGGGAGGATTCAGCACCGACGACATCGGCGAAAGCAGGCAGAGCGTGATCCTGTGCTATGACCTGAGCGGCAACCTGCAATGGACCTTTGCCCCTTTGCCTTCAAGCCAGGAGAACACACTCTCCAGCATGGTGGAGACCGCCGACAATCAACTCATTCTCGCCTGCACGGCGAGCGGCTATCCGTGGTACGGACTCACGGTCTCTGTCCTGAACGGCCTCGACACACCCCATGTGGTCATCACCCGTTTCGGCCAGAACAACTACGTGACCGTCTCCTGGGATCAGCCGGCATACGTGGATCATTGGGATATCGGCATCTCGCCCATGGGAGAGAGCGATCCCTGGGCCTACCCGACTGGCGGGCTCAACACACCGGAGTTCGTGGATGACAACCTGCCGTCAAATCCCCGTATGTACTATGTGGTGAAAGCGTACTGCAGCTACACCGACCCGCCCGCCACGTCGGCCTGGTCCGACACCGTCGGGTACGTGGCGCTCACCTGCACCGGCGGCGCTCAAACAGTCACCACCTGTTTCGGCTTGCCCTTTGACTTCTGGCAAACCGTGAACGGCGTTCCGCAATGGGGCACCGTCAGCTATGCCCCCTCCGACATCATCCGCGATCAGTCCGCCTGCGGCACCCCCAGCACAGCCGACCGAATCTCCGCCCAGAGCGGTGGAGCCGGCGGATGGCGGAATTCCGCCTCGTCCTGCTCGTGGACCGGTCCTTTGGAAACCGATCCCGGTATGCGCCCGGGTTACGCCTATTACTACGCCAACAGGTCGGGCGCCGACCGTGTCATCGTCCTCGCCGGGAAAGTGAACAACTCGGGCTACTACGCCACGCGGAACATCCTCGCTCCCCCGGAGCAAGGCGGGGAGACGTGGATCCCGGTTTCGTGGCGGGATTCGCAGGACCGGGCAATTAATCTCCTCAATCTCGCGACGGATGGCTTCACCGGCGCTACCGCATTCCTCCAGTCTGATCGTGTGGTTGCTCAATCCGGCGGTAATATTGCATGGAGGTATCTGCCGTGCACACCAAGCCGCAACACCGCGGAATGCGGCTGGGCCGGCTCTCTCGAGCATATCACACCGGGAGCCGCCTACTGGATCACCAACAAGCATGTCGGTCACACCTGGACCTACACCTATCGAGGCAACTGAGCCCTCCCTGTTTCGAAAATGTGCAGACGAGAAGAGGCGCGTGGATACGCGCCTCTTCTTATATCTCAGATAAGACAACCTTCTTTACCCCTGCGCCGTCCAGATCTCCAGAATCTTCTGCGGCAGTTCCTCTTTGGCTCTTTGGAATTCGCGGGTGGACGATGAACGCCACACACCCGCCGACGCGCCGATGTGGCCGTCACCGATGTTCAGGTCACGCACGATCTCGCCCATATCCTTTTTGTGGGCGCTCTGCTGCATAGATAAGGCGAGCGACAGCGACACCGAGAGATCCTGCGTCTTCTGTCCGCTGCGGAATACCGGTTTCATCTCCACATAGCCCTTGGCTTCGGGGTGCACCAGACCGATCAGCTTCTTGTCGATCCGCGCCGGATTCATAAAGCCCGTCGTGTCCACCAGAAACAGTTCGCCCGCCTCGCCCAGAACCCGTCCGTACTTGCGGATGGTATCCAGCATCATCTCTTCTTCGGCGGCGTAGCGTTTGGCGCGAGTGATGACGGTCGAGTCGGCGGCGATTTCGGAGAGCGACAGATCGCGCATCATGAACACTACGTCGCGCTGAAAAGTCTCCTGCTCTTTGCGGCTGGCCGAGGACGCCTTCAGGGCGCGGTCAATGCGGTTGGCGGGAGTGTCGGCGCGCCACGCGTCCAGATCCGGATAGGAGAAGCTGTCGATGATATCGCCTTCGCGCGCCAGCTCGGCGTAATCCTCGGGAAGATCGCCTTCGGCCAGCAGATAGTCATAGACCACGCGCACACAGGAGGGAGCCGGAGCAAACCGCCCGGGAATGGTGGCCGGATCGATGCCGCGCAGACTCAGCTCGGCAAGGTTGCCCGTGTGATGGTCGAACCACATGCCGCACTCGACAGGATACGGCAGATCACTGACGATGTCGTCCTTCGTGATGGAAATCTCCGCCTTGGAAATCGTGATCGGTCCGGCAAAGCGGATATCCTCGATATCAAAGGCCCAGGAGAGCAGCGCCGCGCTGCCCAGCCCGTCAAAATCGTAATGGGTGACAATCGAACTATAGTCCGGCATAGGTCCTTTAGAAAGTATCCGGTTTCAGCTTAGCGCAAACCGCCGGAAATGCGGTTGCGTTCGATCTTCACGTCGCGCAGCATGGGCGATTTCAACCCGAGACGGAAGAAATAGCCGGGACGATATCCCAGCGGGTACCACTGGAAGGCCATCTCCCAGCAGTGCAGATCACGGGTGACGAAGATCCCGACGTTGTTTACCTGCTTGTGCTGCAGGTCATAGCTGTAGTCCATGCTCATGTCCCACAGGGGCGTCAGGCTGTAGCTGGCCCGCGCGCCGAAGCCGGACGTCCGCGAACGGAACACGTAATCATGGCTCTCATGCACGTTGAGGGTCAGCGTCAGCGGCATCTGATACAACTCGGCAGGTCCCTTCGGAGCCTTCTCCTTATCCGACTCCTGCTCTTTGCCACCGGGCGGCGGAGGCGGAGGTGGAAATGCCGATTGCGAAAAGTCCGTAGTGTTCGCGTTGCCGAAGGGAATCACCAGGGAATCGGGAACAGCCGCCGTATCCTTTTTGGCGCTCTTGCCGAAGCTGAACAGCCCTCCCAGATCGTCCGCGCGGATCGTCGCCGCAAGGTTGATGTTGGCGCTGGTCAGATTCAGCGGCGCATACCATTTGGCTCCGGGGCGGTCCCAGAAGAAGCGGTTGACGGGCGTGGACCCGACCATCTGATACAGGGAATGCTGCGTGGAAAGATCCATCGACACCGCCTGCAACGGTCCGGCCACTTTGCCGGGAATCGTCGTGCGGAAGGTCATTCCCAGATTATCCCATTTCAAAGTGTCCCGTTTGAAATCCACTCCCGTGCCCAGGCTCCAGCTCAAGAGATCGAACTTGGTTTCCTTGCCGCCCATGGTGGAGTCACCCATTTTCATCTGGAACAGGTTGTCCAGCCCGAAGTTCATTCGCTCGGAAAGTCCCGCCGGAGAACCGCCCGCGCCCGAAATATTCTCCGAGGCCGGGAAGCGGTCGTAACGCAGCTTGCGGCCATCGGGCAGCGAGACCGTCTTGAAATAGCCCCACTGGCGGTCTGCGAAATCAGGATGCCAGGTGAAACCCACCGTCGGGGTGAGCACGTGGCGGAAGCTGGCGGCCAGTCCGAAGGGCCGCTGCAACATACCGTAGAGCTTGGTCGTGGCCGACGTTCCCAGATCGAAACTGCTGCGCTGGAAGAGCCCGTACTCATCGTCACGCACAAAGATTTTGCCCTGTGGAATGTAACGCACCGCCCGGCGGGTGGTCAGAGCGCGCAAACTGAGGCGCGGCGTCAGATTCAGATAGCGCAGAATCTTCGCCTGGGCCGCAATGCTTCCGGAGTGTACCGCGCCGTCGTGCTGAAAGACCTGCGTCGTGTCCGTGCCGAACAGCGCCGAATCCGCTCCCTGCAGACCATTCAGCCCCACCAGTCCCGGCTGGATGCCGGTTTGCCGGCGCAGATGCGGCATGGAAAGTTCGTCGCGCAGCGTGACACCATAATTCCAGGAAAACGCGCGGTACCACGGGGGATTGAGTTCCTTTGGCGCTACGGCGCCGCGGATGTTGCGCGGAGCTTTGGGTGCCGGAAAAATCAGGCCGTTGCGGTGGGTAAAGCTGATGCCCGGCAGCACCGCACTCCACGTGCCCAGATTCAGAAACTGGGTGTACCCGGCATTGGCGCTGAGGGACCACGGCCAGTATTCCCAGGAGCGGCTCAGAGTGGCATTGGATTCGAGACGCTGATTCAGAAAATCCTGCTGATTGCCAATGGCCCGCTGATAGGCGCGGCTGGAGGCATAGCTGCCGGCAATCGTCAGGCGGGTATACTGATTGAGAATCTGATTATGGCGTGCGCGGATGGAATAGTCGCGGCGGCGGACCGATCCGGGCTGCTGCGCGGTGTTGAAATCGCCGTCGATTTCCCCATCCAGTGAATAGCGTTTGGCGTAGCGGTAGGAGCCGCGTCCCAGCAGGCCTTCGATCTCATAGTAGTCCACGCTGCCCTGCGCGTCCATATAATCGGACATCGCCCAGTAGTAGCCGATGTTCTTCAGAAACCGTCCTTCCGAGGAGGATTCGCCGAAGGTCGGCACCAGAATGCCCGAGGACCGGCCATGCTGCTGCGGGAAAATGCCGAACGGCACCGCCATGATCGGCACATCGCCGAAATAGAGCACCACGGGCCGCGCGATTACGCGTTTGCCCACCATCACTTTCAGTTCCTTGGCCCAGAAGTGGTAGTGCGGCGGATCGGCGTTGCAGGTGGTGAAATCACCCTTGTTGACGGTGATCACATTGTCCGGCAGCCGGTTGAATTGTTTGCCCGAATAGTAGCCTTGCTCATATTCGGTGGTTCCGCCCCGCACCCGGCCAACCTTGGTCTTCATGTTGTAGGCAATCTCGTCACCGAAGAATTCTTCGGCGGCCTGCGCAAAGTGCGGGCGGCCCACCATCTTGATGGTGTCGATTTCGGTCTCGCTGCTGTCGGTCCACGTCGTATCGGAAACGCCCACCGCGGTGAGCACCTGCTTGTCCCAATCGACGTCGATCCGGCCCGCTTCGAGCTTCATGTCCTTGTAGGTGACCACGGCGTTGCCACGCAGCGTCGTGAGCCGCCGGCCCACGGCGAAATCAATCTCGTTGGCTGAATAGTTCACCAGCGTATCCACGCCCTCTTCTCGCCGGGGGCGTGTGGTATCGGCTCGTACAGAGTCCGTCCGCAGGGAATCCAGCACGACTCGCCGCATAGTATCCACCGGAGCCACGCGAGCCTCCTGCCCGAAGGCGGAGGCCGCAAGAAGAACTGCCAGTATGATGTATGAAAAGCGCACGAATTTCAAGTTAGGGCCATCGTGGGTCCACCCGTTTCCCAGTTGCTGATCATCCTGCTTCCTGTGCACCCACTCTCGCTTATCATTCTGAATGCGTGAAGGATCTCGGATCCGCCTTCATCCCTCATCCTTCCGCCTTCATCCTTTCTTCATGCGTCGGCGAGTGTCACTGTGAACACCTTATCGGAGGTTTCGTTGGGCACAAGGTGCAGATCCCATAAGAAGAGCAGCGCGACGGACTGGAAGATCCGCTCGAAGCCGCCCTCGGACAGCGAGATGCTCTCGATCGGCGCGCGCCACAGCCGCACCGGCTGATCGAATTCGAAGCGTGCGGTGACACCTTCGTGCTCATCGGCCAGCAGAATATCACGCGCGGCGGGGTACTCCGCCGTCTCATCAAGGAACCGTCCGATGACGCCCAATTCCGGCAGACTGAAGCTATGCTTGGAGGAATGAGGCCCTTGCAGCGCAAGATTCCACTCCACACCGAAGGGGCTGTGCAGATCGAAGGTCGCAAGGTTGCGGATGCGATAGTGCACCCGCAGCACGGGCCGTCCCGGAACAATCCGCAGCGTCTTGGCCAGCTCGATGGCCGTGCCGCCGACATTGCCCCGCCGCCGCAGCGTGAGGCCGTCGGTGAACAGTTCGGTCAGTTCATACGGTTCGCGCAGGAAATTGCCGTAGTCCGCCATAGTGCCGTCGCGGAATTCCGCGACGCTGGAGTTCCAGCCGGGGAAATGATCCAGCAGCGCCGTGCGCGGCCAGTTGTCATAGTGCAGGACTTTTTCGAGACCGGGCTCCTTGGAGAGCACCAGATCATGGATCGAGGCATGTTCGCCGGAGGCATTGGCCGCCGGTTCCGCCGCGCCGCGCACCAGTTTGGCGTGGTAGGCCTCTTCATGGCGCGTCAGCGTATTCAGCAGATTGTAGCCGCGCGGACGGTAATCCCACTCGAAGAGCATTCCGCCGCGCTTGGGGGCGACGTACGCGTTCATGTAGGAATTTTCCATCAGCAGTTCCGTCGCGCCGTCGGCGTCGAAATCCGTCTTCTCGATGTCTACCCACTTGCGGCCGCGATGGGACACATTGTCCATGCCGTATTCGGCGGCCAGAAGCTGCTTCCACACCGCGTGGCGCAGGTGCGGCAGGTACAGGCCGCCGAAGACGCCGTGCCAGTAGGGACAGTTGCACTGCCCGCGCAGCAGCGGGGTGTACAGATCGGTGCGGCGCTTGCGCGGCGAGAGATCGTGGTACTTGCGGCTGGTGCGCAGCATCTTCTTGTGGAGGATGTTGACCTCTTCGTAGCGGGAGAGAAATCCGCGCCAGAAGCCGCCTTTCATAAAGGGCCGCAGATCCTCCCAGTCGGGACGGACCTTGAACTCGTCGACATACTCGGCAAAGCGGCGGCTGGTTTGCGGCGGCAGCGCCCATTCGCTCATTTCGAAATAGGAGCCCGTGGGCAGATAGGTGCGGCCCAAGGGGGCAATCTTGTCGCGCGCCTGCCCGAGGGTCAGCAGTTCCACTTCGTCCGCATTCTGCTCCAGCATTTCGAAGAAGCGGTGCAGCCAGCGTTTTTCGTAGACCCATTCGTAGGTATGGGGCCAGAGGCCGAACTTCTCGCCGTCATCGGCCATTACAAACAGCGGCTGTTCTTTGCCGGTCGCATACTGCCGCATATAGTCGAGCGAAGCCTGAGGCTCTTCAAAGGGGATCGTGTAGCGCAGCCGCTTGTGGATGGGGAACATCGCCACGGGTCCCTGCCCGGCTTCGGTCAGGTAATAGCCTGACAGATCCTTCAGGCGGTGGCCCGCCGACAAGAAGTGCTCGTCGTCAATCGGCAGATATTCCACGCCGGCTTTGGCCAGCAGCCCGGCGAGGCTCGGCTCCCACACGCGCTCGGCCAGCCATGCACCGCGCACGGCGATTCCGAAACGCTTCTTGATATACTGACGCATGCGCGCAATCTGCTCGAGAGCGTCCTCGCGCGGCAGTACGGAGAGAATCGGCTCATAAAACGCGCCGCCCAGCAGTTCTACCTGGTCGCGCGCAAGCAACTTGCCCACTAAATCGAAATATCCGGATTGATGTTTTTCCAGCCACTCCCAGAGGCAGCCGGAGACATGCAGGGAAAATTTGATATGCGGATGTTCGAGGACCGTCTCGATAAACGGCTTATAGCTCTGCCGGAAAGCCTGCTCAAAGACCGGATCGAAGTTACCAACCGGCTGGTGATTATGAATTCCCAGCGAGAAGAAGATCTTGGACACAGAGTACCTTGTAGTTTGGTTCAGTTAAGGGTTAAGTTGCTGTCGGCAGCAGTACAGTCCGCCAAAGTGGAAACAAATCAAAAAACAAAAATGTAAAGATCAAGCCGGATGAGGAGCCTTCTTCTCTTCATCCTTCATCCTTCATCCTTCATCCTTCATCCCTCCGCCCTCCGCCCTCCGCCCTCATCCCTATTTCAAAAGCATCACCTTTGCCGTGTGCACCCGCGCGCCGGTTTCCATGCGCACAAAGTAGATTCCCGAAGACAGCCCGGCGCCATCCAGCGGCACCTTATGTTCTCCGGCATCGAACCGTCCGTCGGCCAGGGTTCGCACCTGCCGGCCCAGCACATCGAAGACCACCAGTTTCACCATCCCTTCCCGTGCCACGGAAAACGTAATCGTCGCCGCCGGATTGAAGGGATTGGGATACACCTGCGAAAGTTCCGTCCGCAAAGGCAGGGGCGTCGTCTGCGGTTGCGCGCCGTTGGGCACCAGAACAAAGGTGGACGTCGTGGTGTCCGTGCTCACAAAACCGCGTCCGTTGGCTTCATAATAGAAGACCGACAGCACACGGCAGTCCGTTAAAGCAAGATTGGGGAAGTGGCCGCTGATTTCCGAGACATCATGCCCCACAGCCAGCACCGCTTCCCGTCCATTATTTGCCAGCAGAATCAGACTGTCCGTGGTCGCGCACTGGTCCTCTTGAATAGCCCCCTCGGCCATGGCCAGCGTGAAAGCCGCGCCGCCAAACTGCGTACCGCGAATGTCTCCCGTGGAGTCATCGGCAAAATGCACCAGATGCGGGCTGCCCGCGTCCGCATTGGATGGTCCTGATTGTCCGCCGCCCGTTGCGCGCACAAAATAGTCCTGCGGCTCGGGCGATCCAACCTGCATCACATAAGACCGCACATTGCCGGCAATCCGCGTGACCAGCATGCTGTCCGTTGCGCGGCAAATCTGAAATCCGCTGTTCCCCACGCCGTCATGTTCCCACGTGAAGGCCACGTGCGCGCATAAACTGTCATCCGAAGCGCGGAAATTCGTCGGCGCGGAAAGCTCCTGAGCCTGCCAGCAGGCCTGATCCTGACAGGTCCAGTCCGTCGACAGGATATCCGTCTGCTGCGTGCCGGGCGCGAGGCTGTACATTCGGGTCAGCCAGCAACAGCCGCCATCATTGATCCGGACATAGCAGGGACGCGGGACAAAAACAGAATCCACTCCCAGCGGCGTTTCCGCGGTGAAATATCCCGCAGGAAAGCCGTTCGCCGTGCTGTTGATCACCCAGTTGCCCAGGATCACATCCGCCGAATCGGGGCCGTTCGTATTGTTGTCACAAACGAGATAGACGCCGACGCCGTCCGCGTAAGGAGTTCCCCGGTTGCATGAGCACTGTAGCGGCGGATTCTGGTCCGTCCACGGATAATTGAAGGAGACATTCGCCGGCTGCGCCAGCGCGCCGGAGGCCGCAAGGAGCAATGCCGCAAACAACGTGTACCGCATCAACATACCACCTCCGCCGCAGGTTTCCAAAAGCCAAAAAACCAAAATCAGAAAATCAATCCAGTCAACGAGAGGCCTTCATCCTTCATCCTTCATCCTTCCTTGAGATCCACAGCGCCGCCGCGCCGTGCACTCCGGCAAAGTAGCCCAGCTTGCTGAGCAGGATTTTCAGATGGGCAGTGTGAGTCTTCAGGGCACGCTCCCGGAGCCGCTGCTCGAACTCCTCAATCAGGAACGTTGCCCCCGCCAGTGTGCCGCCGCCGAGGATAATCGCTTCGGGATTCAGAATGTGCAGCCACGTGGCCGCGGCTTCCGCCAGATAGCCGGCGATTTCCGTATGCACCTGCCGCGCGCGCACGTCTCCTGCCGCCGCCATTTCGGTTATCCGCCGTGGCGTCGGCACCTCGCCGGTCGGAAAAAGCCGCAGCACAATGTCGTCGAAGCCGCGTCGCCCGATATACCCTTCAAGGCAGCCTTCCACTCCCAGCACCGACGGTCCGTGCGGCGCAATAATCGTAAACCCCAGTTCCGCCGCGCCGCCGTGTGCGCCGCGATACAGCTTGCCATCGGTAAAGATTGCGCCGCCCACCCCCGTACCCACCGCCACCGCTACAAAGTGCCGCAGCCCCACCGCCGCTCCCCAGCGGTGTTCGCCGACACCGAACAGATCCACATCATTGCCCATCACACAGGGCAGCCGCAGCGCGTCTTCCAGAGCCTGCCGCAGCGGTACATTGTTCCACGTGGGAAAATTCGGCGCGCGCACCACGCGCTCGCCCTCAAGGTCCACCACCCCCGGCGCCGCCAGCCCCGCGCCCGCAGGATGCACTCCCGGATGCCGCCCCATCAATTGCCGCACCGTACTTGCCAGCACCGCCACCACGTCGTCTACCTCCCGCCGCGGCGGCGTTGTGCCGATGGCATGATCCACCAGCGCACCTTCCGGCGTGACCAGACCCACCTTAATGTTGGTCCCTCCCAGATCGAGTCCGAGAATCAAAGGTTCTGACATGATGGAAAGTGCTATCTCACTAAATGAGCAAAGATGCGCGAGACACCCGCCGCCATAAAGAAAAACATCGGAAAACATCGTAGGGGCGGGTTAAGCAGAAGAATGTTGCCAGACGGTAGATGCCTCACGCGCAACCCGCCCGTTATGATCCCGGCAATAGGCAAGACGGGAGGGTTGCGGAAGACCTTAACCCTCCCCTACACCGATCACATCAAGGTATGGCATCCGCCGTAGGGGATAGGGGTTCTGTGTTCTCCCCACTTCAGTGGGGGGATTCAGGGGGGTGGCCGAAGGGCCATGTCGTGCCCGTCTTCAAAAGGGGATTGCCCCAAGGGCCATGCTCTGCCCATCTGCCATTCGCCTTATGGAATATCCGTCACCACCAGCTCCACCCGGTTATTATCCTTCTGACGGAGCGCAATCCGTTGGCCGTGCTCGCCGGGGACCAGCGAAAACTGCGTGCGCAGAAAACCGCCGCTGGGCAACGGATAGCCGAAGAAAATCTGTTCTTCGCGGGAAATTTCGCTCATGCTGACCGTCGCATAGTCGTGCGCGAAATCGTATTCCAAGTGCAGAAATCCACCGCTGAACGGCACCCGCGCGGCGGTATGGCCCCAACTCGACGGCAGACGCGGCTCGATCCACACCTTGTGCCCAAAGGCATCGGGTTTGACACCCAGATAGATCTCCGCCAGATTCTGAAAGGCCGCCGCCATCACCATCATCGACGGCTCACCGGTATAGCCCGGGTCATTGGTCAGCATTCCCGGCAGAGGTCCGTCCAGCACCAAGGTTGCCAGACTGTCGAAGTCCGGAGTTTCGCTGACCTTCACGTCGCCCCGCATCCGGAAGGCTATCCACTTTTGCCAGGTGAAGCCGCCCACGGACAGCCGAGGATTCCAGAAGAGCACGGGCCGCGGGTCCATCCAGGTAAATCCGTAGCGCGCTCCCGCCGACAAAAACAGTGCTGTGTCGGGAAAAGTGCCGGGATGGTCCGGTGGCTCTTCGCTGTCCACCGGCTCGGCCACCGTATTGGTATCCAGCGTGGTTTCGAGTTGCATCCGCGGCGGGCTGACCGTGTTGCGGTACTCCTTGGCGGACTTGGTAAAATATTCCTGCGCGCGTTTGGAGGCCCAGAGTGATTCACGGCGGAAATTGTTTTGCGCCTCATGGTCGCCGCGCGCAAAGCAGATCTCTTCGCCGAGGCCCATCAACCCCGCGAGGCGCACATGGGCCACCGCCAGGCGCATCAGACTGTCCGGCAGCGATTCATCCGCCACCACCGCCACGTCGGAGGTCATATATTCGGCTTGCAGCCGCTGCAGCCCGGAGAGAATATCCAGACTCAACCAGTGCAGCGTGTCATCGTCCGCCATGCCCCAGTTCAGGGCGCTGCGGAAAGCCGCGCTGCCCCAGCGCAAATGATCCCGTTGGAGTTGCTCGGTGTAGAATTTCAAGGTCGGCGGAAAGACCATCTGCGGCCGCTGCCGGGAAGAAAGAAACAGTGCCGGAGCAATCTGCGAGTAATCTTCGATCTGGGCATGGCTGGTTTTCGGCAAACGGCAATCCGCGCCGGCCAGCGCAGTGGAGAGCAACGCCGCCGTCTGATTGGCGCGCTCATCGGAGGTGTGTAGCGAGAACCCCGCCTGCTTTCCCAACTCCTCCGTTGTGGCAGCTTCGAGAGCCTTTTCCGACAAACCCAGATAGCGCTCCGCCCTCGGCCGGACTTCCGTCAGGCGGTGTCCGAACACCAGTGTCAGATGCGGGGTGCGGGTCTTGGAAAACTGAAAATCAAACGAGGGAGCTTTGCCATCTGGTGAGGTAGAGGTCGCCGAGACGATGCCGTCGCCCGACCCCACCAGCAACACGGTGGAATCCGGGCCTTCAATCACCAGCAGCTTGTCGGTAAGCTTGCGCGGCTTGTGAGACCAGAGAGTGTCATCAAAGGCCATCGCAAGAGAGATCGTAAATGGCCCGCTGACCTTGCTGTCGAGATAAAAGGCCACACCGCGGCCATCCGGCAGCGGCAAGGCGCGCTCGGAAAACCCCACGGTGGTATCTGCATATTCGAGGGCCAGCAGCGACCGGGAGGTGGTGCGGTGCGATAAATCCAGAGGCTCGCCGCGTCCATTCGACCACTGCACCTCCCAATACCCATCAATGTACGGGGCGCACTGGGCGCGAAAAGAGGGCGTGGAGAGGCCACGAGTCCGCAGGTCTACGCCCCCGTAAAGCAGCGTTCCCTGCGCCTCGTCATCTAAATCTATAGCAAAATGATTTTTCTTGGTGAAATATGGGTTCTCCTCAGAGAACTTCCGAGGGGAGCACCCGGCCAGTGCCAAGAGTAGCAAAAACAAATGCAGGTGCTTCTTTTGCATAACTTTAAATAATACAAAAGGCAGATCATAATTGCAAGGATGGAGCGATCCTCCGACAGACATTCGCGGGCACATTGGGCACAAATTATCAGGTCCGCTTACTGTGAGAGGCATACGCTTGAAGATTTGTTCCATATTGTTCTATGGAACACAAACGGCCCGCGTTGACTTACTCTTTCGCCCAATCCTCTCCACTTGCCACGAGCAAATGAAGGAGTGGTTAGCAAAGGTTTGCTCGGGTCAAAGGCTCCCGGGCAAGCATAACGCAAAATTCCGGTGAAACACTGCGGGCCATTCCTATCATTATCATCATTAGTCATACGTTTATGGATATTTGTCTTGACTTGATGTTCCGGACTCTCTATATTTTCTCCACATCACTTCTATCGTGCGTCGCACCCGCTTTCTGCACTGCTGATGTTTCCGTCCGAGCCGTCTGCATATCCCAGCACAAAATTTCTTCTGGCCGTAGTCCCTATTACGTCTGTTTAGAGTACCCCATTATCGAGGAGAGAAAGATGAACAGGATTGCTCTTATCTGTCTATTGTGTCTTGGAATGGCCTCTTTGCTGTATGCCGCCAATCCGCTGCCGCAGGGAAGCCTGACCGCAAATCAAAATCAGATCGCCGAATTGAAAACCCGCATCGAAAAACTGAAAGCAGAAGGCCACTACGATGCAGCGCTCTGGCACAGTTACAACGCTCTCGTTTCACCCGCCCCAGCGCATCGCGCCGGGGCGCATCTCGATCAGGGCGGTGAGGATTGCGCCTCCGCCACGCTCATTTCCTCGCTTCCCTATTCCGATACCGGCACGACTGTCGGTTTTGCCAACGATTATGACGGTGGTTGCGTCGGCAGCGGTGCGCCGGATGTGGTGTATGCCTACACGCCCGCTACGGCTCAAGTCGTCAACGTCAGTCTGTGCGGCTCATCGTACGACACGGGCCTTTACATTTTTGAAGGAAGCTGTGCGGGATCGCCCATTGCCTGCAACGATGACTTCTGCGGCGTTCAGTCGGAAGTGGACAACGTCACGCTGACCGCCGGCACCACCTACTACATCGTCGTGGATGGTTTTGCCTCCGAGGCCGGCGACTATGCGCTCAACATCGTCGAAGTGATCAATGGCCGCTGCTGCTACAACAACAATCTGCTGTGTGCCACGACGACAAATATCAGTTGTGAGGCCTTAAGCGGAGTCTTTGCGCCCGGCGAAACCTGTGATACGCCCTGCCCACCTCCCCCGCCGCAGTGCATCTGCGGGCCGATGGACCTGGTGTTCGTGATTGACACCACCGGCTCCATGACGGGTGCCATCAACAGCGTCGTCGCGGAACTGCCCAACATCATCACCACGGCCAACTATTTCTCCTGCGACGTTCGCCTCGGTCTGGTCACTTTCGGCGATCAGGTGGTGGTGAATCAGCAGTTGACAACGAATGAGGCCGCTGTGCAAGCCAGCATCGCCGCCCTCACGGCGGCTGGAGGAAGCGGCATCCCCGAAGCCTCGGATGAAGCGCTGCTCGAAGTGATCAACGGCACGAGTTCCTGCGTCGTCAATGACTGGACCTCCGTGTTCCGTCCCACCGCCACCAAGATCGTCGTGCTGGTGACCGACGCGCCTCCGGGAGGGTGTGATGACGCCTTCGTTCCCGGCACCGATGACGTGCATGCCCACGCCGTTGCTTTGGCGGCGCAAGCGGCAGGCATCCGTATCGCCGCGGTGTATGTGCCCACAACTCCGCCGAACAGTCCGATCATCGTCCCCATCATGCAGGATTATTCTGCCACCACATCCGGATCCTTCCGTCAGACCGCCTATAATGGCGACGGGACAGGTGCGGCCATCGGCGCACTGGTTGCCGATTGCGGTCAGGGCATTTTACAGGTAGTCGGACAGCCGCCGGCGCTCACCTGCGTCAACGGCCAGATCACTCCCAACCCTGCCTTGTTTACTCTTACCGTCACCAACTCAGGCAACCTGAGCTGCTCGGGCGTCACGCTGGCCATTGGCGCCGGCACCGGCACCGGTGGAACCGGAACCATCACTCCCGCCAACGTGCCGATCGGTGATCTGGCTGCTGGAGCTTCGGTGAATATTCCGGTGAGCGCGGCCCTGAGCGCACTCCCCGCAGGTGGCGCTATCTGCTTCCATGCCGATTTGACCTCGGCGGCCTGTCCTCCGGCCTTCGTGGATCTCTGCTTCAATGCTCCGGCCTGTCAGGTCAGCGGTTGCACCTGCCACATCGAAGATCCCTGCGAAATTCCTCCCGGCTGTTACCGCACCGAAACACAGGGTGGCTGGGGCCACCATTGCCATCCGGATGGCGAGCGCGACGGCGGTGAGCATGATCACCATGGTCTCTGCGGCAACCCCGGTTGCATTTTGGATTCCAACTTCGTGGCGGTCTTCCCATCCGGTCTGACGGTAGGCGGCGGCTTTACCATCCACTTCACGTCAGCCGACGCGGTCCAGGCGTATCTGCCTGCGGGCGGTTCTCCCCACGTCCTGACCTCCAATCATGTCGATCCTACGTCGACCGAAGCGCACGTCTTCGGTGGACAGGTCGTGACTCTGGCCATTAATCTCGCCTTCTCCAACGCCGCAGTGCTCTGCTTCTGCCCCGGATTAGGCGATTTGGTTGTCCCGAGAGGTATTCATAGCCCCACAGGGCCCTTTGCCGGATGGACCGTCAATGACATTTTCACTCTCGCGAGTCAGGTTCTCGGAGGCAACATCGGCGCTCTGCCTGCCGGAATTTCGCTTTCCGATCTCAACGGCATCGTAGACGCGATCAATAACAACTTCGATGGCGGGAATCATTGTGAGGGCTTCCTCGTGTTGCCGGATTGCGATCAGATTCTGCCCGTGGAGCTGTCCAGCTTCACCGCCGTCGGCAATGCCAACTGTGTGGATGTAACGTGGGTCACCGCCTCGGAACGCAGCATCACCGGCTATGACCTGAACCGCCAGGGTGCCGATGGCCGCTGGACCACTATCGCCCGCATCGAAGGTCTCGGCGATAACGTCGCCGGTCACACCTACACCCATCGTGATGCCGACGTTGTCACAGGCACGTTGTACGGCTATCGCCTGTTTGCTCATGAAGCCGACGGCTCTATGCATCCGCTGGGCTGGATCGCCTCGGCGACGCCCAATACCGAGGCCGCAACCATCACCGAATATGCGTTGCACCAGAACTACCCGAACCCGTTCAATCCGACGACCAGCATTGCTCTGGATCTGGTGGACAACGGTTTTGTGAGCCTGAAGGTGTACAACCTGATGGGTCAGGAAGTGGCATCGGTGATCAACGGCACCCTGACCAGTGGCCGTCACGTCGTCAGCTTTGATGCCAGCCACCTGTCCTCGGGCCTGTACCTCTATCGGCTGAATGTCAACGGCTTCTCCGCCGAAAAGAAGATGCTGTTGATGAAATAACCGCCCCGGGCGGTTGTCGGCGAGGCGGATCTGAGATCCGCCCGCCGGCCAATAACAAAAACGTGAACAGGCTCCTCTCTACAGGGGAGCCTGTTCACGTTTCGCAGATTCGCGCCAGGCCAGCAACAAACAAAAGAAAAGCGGCACCCCGCCGATGCCGCCTTTCCTGTCAACGCGCATGAGACGCGTTTTTGGAAATACGCCGTGGCCGCTCATCCGGAATCCTTTAACATCATTTGATGAAGGCCGGCGAGACTGGTCACGGCAAACCGCTACTTGTGAGCCACTTCCTGCTCGGTCATGGTGCGCACGCGATCATAGGTCTCGGCGATCACTTCCCAGTCAAGGTTGCGGACAAAGGTGTCGATGTATGCGCCGCGGTTCACGCCGAAGTCCAGCAGATAGGCATGCTCATAGACATCCAGCGCCAGGATCGGCTGCAGATTCCATCCCAGATACGTGTTCTGGCTGTCACCCACCCAGTTAATCAGCCGCTGTGCCTCGGGCCACCATGCCGTCCATGCCCAGCCACGCCCCGCCAAGCCCGAAGCCTTGAGGTCCTTCAGGTAATTGTCGAACCCACCGAAGTCCTTGTCAATCTGCTGCGCCAGTTCGCGCGGCGGAGTGCCCGCCCCCTTCTTCAGATGGGAGAAATAAATTTCATGATTACGCATGCCGCCCACGGCAAAGCTCAGTTCCACTTTCAGCGAACGCGCATCGCTGAACACCTGATTGGCTGTGGACAGATCCACTTTGGTCAGCTTCTCGAGGATCTCGTTCGTCTTGGCCACATAGCCGTGGTATAGCTTCAGATGCTCGTCAACGGTCTTACGGGAGATGCCATCAAGCTCAAAAATGGTGGGCCGGAAATTCTGGGGCGTGAACTGCATGATTGTGTCCTCTAAGATTATTCTCAATAAAAAAGATAAGGCAAATTGACGAGCAGGTCTTGTATGGGCTTACACGCTCTTGATCGGAGGAGGTTCCGATTGTGGATACGTTCGTATAGATTAACTTATCTTGATCAAATATTTTGGCGTCAACTCAGAGAGGCATGAAGACCTGTTTTCACAAATATTTGTTTATCAATACCTTTTGATCATCGCGACCCTTGACTCTGGCTGAATTTCTGCTTATATTTGTAAGCTTTAAGGATTCTGTATCTCAAAACGGCTTGAAAGGAGGTGTACTCACTTTGCCATTCGTCAAAGTTCGCGAAGGCGAACCCTTCGACCGGGCGTTCCGCCGCTTCACGAAGAGCTGCGAGAAAAGCGGCCTGATGGCCGAAATCCGCAGACGGCAGCGCTACGAAAAACCGTGCGAAATCCGCAAGCGCGAAGAGAATGCCGCCCACCGCAAGATGCGCAAGATGCGCTACTTGGAGAACCGATAAGCCGACTTTTGTTCGTCGCTCTATCTGCCGCCTGTCCCTCTGTGAGGTTCAGGCGGTTTTCTTTGCATAATCATCCCGGTACCGCAAAAATAATCCGCAGAGGGTCATCACGTGCCCGGCTTAGGGTGATGGGAACTCGACCGGGGCGGCATGCACTTGCTATATCCCCGTGCGATCCGTATTTTGTAGGACAATTACTGCGGACGGTGAAGCCCGCTCACATAAGAGAATTTTTGCCATGACTCTTCCTGATCTGGTCGTCCTGACCGTTCTGCTGGTTTTTGCCATTTCCGGAATCCGCCACGGTGTGGTCTGGGAGCTGTTTATTGTCCTCGGTCTGCTGCTGGGTTTTGCGCTCACCTATGCCTATCATGTTGAGCTGATGGACCTTGTGCTGCGCATTTCTTCGCCCGGTTGGCAGCGGCCCTGGATCGGCGGCCTGGTGTTCCTGTTCTTCTTCATGGTGATCTACCTTGGTTTTGCCGCCATCGGTCACCGCCTGCATGAAGCCCTTGCCCGCACGCCTTTCGGCTGGGTGGACAATCTGCTGGGCATTGCCGGCGGCGCGCTGAAGGGCGCGGTGCTGATCGGGCTGCTGGTGGCCTCGATTGAGTGGGTCGGTGAAGGCGGCCAGGTCCGCGAATTCATCTGGCACTCCCACCTCATCCAGTGGGGCAAAGAGACCGTCAGCAACGTCATGCGCTGGGAATCCCCCAGCAAAAAACAGTGGGTCTGAAGGCGAAATTAGAAATTAGAAACTCGAAAAGAAGACAGATCGCACCTTCATAACTGTAGGGGCGGCCGCCTGTGGCCGCCCGACAATCCTTTTTCCTGCAATAAATGATTTTCGAAGAAACCCTCCATACTCTCGAATTTGACCGCGTGCGCAAGATTGCGGCGGGGCTCTGCGCGTCGGCGCTGGGGAGCGACCGGCTGGCGGCGCTCCTGCCGTTTTCTGACGTCGGCGATGCCGAATTGTGCCTGATGCGCACCGGGCAAATGGTCACCATTCTCTCCGCCACCGAGTTCCCCATCTTCGGCCTCACCGACATCCGCGAGGAACTGCGCGCGGCTTCCATTTCCGGCGCGGCGCTCGATCCGGAATCGCTGCTGCGGGTTGCCGAATGTGCCGCCGTATCCGTGGCGGTCAAAGCCTTCCTGGGTGCGCGCCGCCAGACCTCTCCTCTGCTCTTTGAGATGGTCCGCGATCTTGCCGATCTAAAAAAACTCGCACAGGATATTCAGAGCGCGATTGATGCCGACGGCACCATCAAGGATGATGCGTCACCCGGTCTCAAACGCATCCGCCAGACCATCCGCAGCGAAACCAAGGCTCTCGAAGGCAAGCTCAACGGCATCTTGCAGAAGTGGGCCGACCGCGGCTATTTGCAGGACTCCATCATCAGCTACCGCGAAGGCCGCCTCGCGCTGCCCGTCAAAGATGAAATGCGCAACCGCGTGCAGGGCGTGATTGTCGATCAATCTGCCTCCGGCGCCACGGTGTTTATGGAGCCGGTGGAAACCCTCGAAGTCTCCAACCGCCTCCGGCAGCTCGAACTCGAAGAGCGGCGCGAAATCCATCGCATCATGCTCGACCTCACCTCCCGCGTCCATTCCCACCTCGATGAGTTCTGGCAGGTGATGAATGCCATGGCGGATCTGGATGAGTATTATGGCCGTGCGCGGCTGGCGCTGCGCTGGGACGGCGTCGATGCGGCCTTCAGCGAACGCGGCGCGGTGCGCATTCTGCGGGGCCGTCATCCGCTATTGCTCGAACGGCTGAAGAGCAACGTTATTCCGCTGACGATGGAAATGCAGCCGCCGCTGCGCACCTTTGTCATTTCCGGCCCCAATGCCGGAGGCAAAACCGTAGTGCTCAAAACCGTCGGCCTTTTCTGCATGATGGCCGCTGCCGGACTGTTTATTCCCGCCTCTCCCGGCTGCGAACTGCCCTTTTTTGCCGGCATCCACGCCGATATCGGCGACGCCCAGTCCATCGAGAGCGACCTCTCCACCTTCACCGCCCACGTCGCCCGGCTCAAGCGCATGGTCGAAGACGAGAGCCGGCCCAAACTTATTTTGATCGACGAAATCGGCTCTTCTACCGATCCGGCTTTGGGCGCCGCTCTGGCGCAGGCGGTGCTGCTCGAACTGGTGAAGCAGGAAGCGATTACGCTGGTGACGACGCACCACGGTTCTCTGAAAGCCTTTGCTCACGAGACCGACGGCATCGAAAACGGTTCCATGTCCTTCGATGAGAACAGCCTGGTGCCCACCTATACCTTCCGCGCCGGCCTTCCCGGCAGCAGTTATGCATTGGAAATTGCCGAGCGCGTAGGTTTCCCGCACCACCTGCTTGAGGCCGCGCGCGCCTTTGCCGGCACGGGAATGCTGGGACTCGAGCAGTTGGTCAGCGAACTGTCCCGAAAGATCGAAGACTATGAAAAATTGCGGCAGCAGAGTGACCTGAAGCTCACCGAATACGGCGCGCTGCAAAAGCTCTATCAGGAACGCACCAACCAGCTTAAAAAGATTCAGGCCGAAGCCAAAGCCCGCGCCGTGGCCGAAGCCGATGCCATGATTGCCAAGGCGGGCCGCGACATGGATGCAGCCATCAAGGAAATCAAAAAACAGAGCGCCAGCAAGGAAACCGTCAAGGCCGCGCGCGAGACCATTATGACCGTGCGCGAAGAGGTCGAGAAGACACGGCGCGAAACCGAAAAGATTCTCGAACCCGAAAAGCCCGAGCGCATTCCTCTGGACACGGTCCGCGTCGGCGACCGCGTCGAGATCGAAGACTTGCAGGGCGTCGGCAGAGTGCTGGCCATTCAGAAAAACGGCAAGCGCGTGGATATCGAGATCGGCGGCGCACGCTTAACGGTGGACGTCAAACGGCTCTATGCCGCACCCGTCGAGGCCAAACGCGGCGCGCCGCGAGTGAAGATGGACTTCACGCTGGACACGGCATATGTCAACGATCAGCTCGATCTGCGCGGCAAATATGGCGAGGAAGCCATTCCCGAAATCGACAGCTACCTCGCCGCTGCCGTCGAGGCCCGCCTGAAAACCGTCACGCTGATTCACGGCAAAGGCACCGGCGCCTTGCGCACCAAGGTTCACACCTTTTTGAACACCCACCCGCTGGTTCGCAGCTATCATGACGGTGGCCGCGACAGCATGGATTTCGGCAGCACGGTGGTAGAACTGACCTGAACATCGCGGGCCTGTCCGTCTGGGTTCACGCGCCCCTAAGCTTGTCATCCTGCAGCCCGTCTTCGGGATGCAGGATCTCTCGGGGAGCAGCATGAAAGAGAGATCCTGCATTTGAAGACAAATGCAGGATGACAATGTGGTGGTGACACCCGATCTGATTCCCACCCGCAGCCCCGTTGATTTTTCACCGTGAGGCCTTCCCATGAAGCCGTTCATTTTGACCATCGCCCTCTTCTGCCTCTTCACCTGTGCCCACGCTCAGGATGCTCTGGTGCCGCTGGATTCCACGGGCAAAGTGGAGAGCATCACGGCGGATTTGCAGAAGCGGCTGCAACTCTTTGGTGAGTACTCCAACTTCCGCGAGGCCCGGCTGTTTCGGCTTTCGGATACGCTGTATGTGCTCGAAGTGCTCTACCGGCCAGACAGTCAGGTCATCCGTGAACGCAAGCCGTTGACTGCCGATGGTGTGGCAACCCTGCGCCGTCAGGTCGGGGACAATCTGCTGAAGTTCGCGCCCAACTACGGCTTGAATCAGGATGGCCGTGCGCAGTTCGTGCGGGGAACGACAACACTGGCTCTCGGCTATTATGGCTGGGCCGTGCCTGCGATGATGGACGTCGGCAGTAGCGCGTCGGCCGTGGCCGGCTATCTGCTGATCGGCAGTGCGGGATATTTCGTTCCCTATCTGACCACGCGGAATTCAAAGATCACCGACGGCATGGCCAGCATGGCCTGGTACGGCGGCTCGCGCGGCATTGCCCACGGCATGCTGCTGGATCTTGCCATTAGCGGCAAGAACGTGGACACACGCGGATTGTATGCTTCCGGGGTCGTGGTCAGCGTGGCGGAGATGCTGACGATGCTGTCGGTGGCGGACAAGTTCAACATCACCTCCGGTCAGGCGGCGCTCCTGGCTTTCGGCGGAGACTACGGGTTTGCCTTCGGTGCCGGCGCGGCGCAACTCGCGCGCTTTTATGACGGCAGTCATCAGCGTGAAGCCGTCGGCACCATACTGGCGGCGCACGGAGCAGGAATCCTGATGGGCAAACTGATGTACGATGTACATCCCTACACCAAGGGCGATGCTCACGTGCTGGAGTCTGTCACCATACTGGGCGGAGGAGTCATGTTTGCCGTCGCTGATATGCTCGGCACGCTCGACACCGACGGCGACGTATTTCTCGTAACCTCTATGCTGGGATCCGTCGCCGGATTCGCCGCCGGCCACTCGCTGACCCGCCACACCAGTTTCACCGAAGGGCAAGGATCCCTGATTGCTTTGGGCGAACTGGGCGGCGCGCTCACCGGTGCGGGTATTGCTTACATCGCCAAGCGCGGTAAGGGCGACGAGAAGGCTTATCTTGGACTGGCGGCTCTGGGTGGTACCGCAGGCTTCTGGCTTACTTACAAAGCTTTTGCACCACACGCGGACAAGAAGACCTCATCCTGGGATTTGCGCGTAGCGCCGCAGCCTATGTCCAGTCTGTCTTCCGCTGCTAAGGTGAGACTCGTTCCGGGAATCGGCGCACATCTGAAATTTTGATCGACACCACAGCCGATGTTATTTGACGGGCGGATCGAAAGATCCGCCCGCTTTTGTTCCTACCTCTCTCCTGCTCTATCTTTCCGCGCACTGCCAAGCGGGAACTACACTCCTCTGCGCCCTGTAATAGATTTGTGTGGATTGCGCTGAACTCCACACCACAGCCCGTTTGTTCATGCTCCCGTCCCTTACCGTTTCGAGCAGACTCTCATGCCCATTGTAGAAGATCTGGCGGGGTTTGTCCACCACGCGTCTTTTGACCGGCTTTCGGTGGCGGCGCGCCAGCAGATCAAAGTGCACATCGCCGACGCACTGGGTTGCGCCATCGGCGCGGTGGAAGGATTGCCTGTGCGGAAGATCCGTGAACAGATCCACGATTTCGGCGGCAATCCGCACTGCACTCTTATCGGCGGCGGCGGCACCGCGCCGGACCTTGCCGCGCTCTACAACAGCGCCCTCGTGCGCTATCTCGATTTCAATGACAGCTATCTGGCCAAGGGCGAGACCTGCCATCCCAGTGACAACCTGGGTGCCATCCTCGCCGCGGCGGAATATGCCGGAAGCAGCGGCAAGGAATTGATGACCGCGCTGGCGGTGGCCTATCAGGTCCAGTGCAGGCTCTCCGATGAAGCTCCCGTCCGCGCCAAAGGATTCGACCACACTACACAAGGCGCCTACGCCGTCGCCGCAGGCGTGGCCAAGGCGTTGCGGCTGGACCGTGCGAAAACCGCCAACGCTGTAGCCATCAGCGGCACCGCCCTGAATGCGCTGCGTGTGACCCGCACCGGAGCACTCTCCCACTGGAAGGGCTTGGCCTATCCCTTCACCTGTTTTGCAGGCACACAAGCCGCGTTCCTGGCCATGCGCGGCATCAGTGGGCCGTTGGAAGTATTCGAAGGCAATAAGGGTTTTCAGGAGGCGATTGCCGGGCCATTCAATCTGGATTGGTCACAGGAAGACCTCGAGCGCATCACACGCACCATCATCAAGCGGTATAACGCCGAAATCCATTCGCAATCCACTCTCGAAGGCGTACTGGATCTGCTGAAAGAGCATCCTCTGGATCCCTCCGATATCGAGAGCGTCGATGTGGAAACCTTCGACGTGGCCTACAACATTATCGGCGGTGGCGAGGAAGGATCGAAAATGGAGATCCGCACCAAAGAGGAAGCCGATCACAGTCTGCCCTACATGGTCGCTGTGGCGATTCTCGATAAGCGGGTTACACCCGAGCAGTACCGTCCCGCGCGCATCGTGCAAACCGATGTGCAGTCGCTCTTGCGCAAGGTGCACGTACAGCCCGTCGAAGAGTTCAGCCGCCGTTTTCCTTCGGAGATGGTCTGCCGCGTCACGATTCATCCGCGCGATGGGGAACCCTTCTCCCTTTTAAAGGAAGATTACGAAGGCTTTCATACCCGCCCCATGACTTGGGATACCGTTTCCCACAAGTTCAATTCGCTGGCGGCACCCTATGCGGAGGCCTCCTTGCGCGGAGACATTCTCAAAGCCGTGATCAATCTGGAGACCATCCGTACCGCGGACTTAATGCAGCTTCTGACCCGGGTGAAAATTCCCAACGGCCGATAACCGATAAACCATTGAAGGGAGGAGCCATGCCGACAGAGCCTGCGCGCGGCTTCGAGTATTTACGGCGCAATGATCGTGGACAGAAACCACGCACGCGGGGGATTACCGAAATCCGCGGCCCCTATTACAGCGTGATGGGCCTGAACTACCTGACCGATGTGCTGGAGACGATGGGCGCGTACGTGGATTCGCTGAAGTATGCGGGCGGATCCTTCTCGCTGATGCCCCCGGCGCGGGTGCGTGATCTCAATGACCTTTGCCATCAGCACAATGTACTGGTCTCCACCGGAGGCTTCATCGAGTATGTGCTTACACAGGGGACCGAGGCGGTACATCGCTACATCGAGGATTGCAAGAGCCTCGGCTTCGACATCATCGAAATCTCGGCGGGATTTATTACCATCCCCACCGATGACTGGCTGCGGCTTGTGGAGCGTGTGCAGAAAGCGGGGCTGAAAGCCAAGCCGGAGGTCGGTATTCAATTCGGTGCCGGTGGCGCTACCGCGGCGGCGGAACTGGCCGCCGAAGGTGTGCGCGATCCGGCGCAGGCCATCGCGCAGGCCAGACGTTTTCTGGACGCGGGCGCTTACATGATCATGATCGAGTCCGAAGGCATCACGGAAAATGTCGAACCGTGGCGCACGGAAATTCCCGCACGCTTTATCAGTGAACTCGGGCCGGAGAAGCTGATGTTCGAAGCGGCGGATCCCGCCGTGTTTGCCTGGTACATCAAGAACTACGGCGTGGAGATGAACCTGTTTGTGGATCATAGCCAGATCGTCCAACTGGAATGTCTCCGCTCGGGCATCTGGGGGACCAAGAGCCTGTGGGGACGAGTGCTGACGTATAAGGAATGACCGATGGCCGATAAATTGGAAACGCGCATGCCCGTTTCAGAGGCCTGGCCGGAGTTGCCGCTCAGCGCATGGCAGGATACCTACGAAACCTTGCAGCGCTGGATGCAGATTGTCGGGAAGATCAAGCTCGCGCAGTGTCCGCTGATCAACCACTGGTGGAATGTCACTCTGTTGGTCACGCCGCGCGGCCTGACCACCGGGCCTGTTCCTCACGGCGTGCGCACCTTCCATATCGATTTCGATTTTCTCGAACACGAGTTAGTGATCGAAACCAGTGAGGGGCGGGGCCGGAGAATTGCTCTGTCTCCGCGATCCGTAGCATTCTTCTACCGGGATGTCATGGCCGCGCTGCATGCCTTGGGATTGGACGTAAAAATCTGGACCATGCCGGTCGAGGTGGATGAACGCACACCCTTCGAACAGGATACGAAGCATGCCTCCTATGACCGGGAATACGTGCAGCGGTTCTGGCGGATATTGCTGCAAGCAGACCGCCTTCTGAACCTGTTCCGCTCGCGATTTGTGGGCAAAGCAAGTCCGGTGCACTTTTTTTGGGGTGCGATGGACCTCGCGGTGACGCGTTTTTCCGGACGCAAAGCTCCCCCCCACCCGGGCAGCCCCAACGTTGGCCGGTATGTGATGCTCGAAGCCTACTCCCACGAGGTCAGTTCCTGCGGCTTCTGGCCGGGCCTGGGCTATGGAGAACCAGCCTTCTATGCCTACGCCTATCCCGAACCTGCGGGATTCAAAACCTATCCGGTGAAACCGACAGAAGCCTTCTACAGCCCGGAGATCGGAGAGTTTCTGTTACCGTACAACGCGGTGCGCACCGGCACAGCCCCCGATCAGGCCGTGCTGAGCTTTCTCCAAAGCACCTACGAAGCTGCCGCCGAAACCGCCAAGTGGGACCGCGCCGCGCTGGAACGGGCGGACATGGTTTTTGAGGAGCAAGCCGTTACGGAACTGGGAAGGAGCTGACTGTGGACTGTACGCACGTGAACCAAATCCGGGAGGTCACCCCCAGCGCTGCGGGCTGCGAGGACTGCCTGAAGAGCGGCGACACCTGGCTGCATTTGCGGATGTGCTTGATCTGCGGGCACGTTGGCTGCTGTGATCAGTCCAAAAACAAACATGCCACCAAGCACTTTCACGCCACCAACCATCCCCTTATCCGCTCCTTCGAACCCGGTGAAGACTGGCGTTGGTGCTATGTAGACAAGATGTTCCTCTAAGCCGATGCCGGAGTCCAGCGTATAACAAGCGAGCGCCAATTGGCGCTCGCTTGTTATGTGGCCTCACTTTGTCCACTTCACAGCCCATCCTAATTTGTGCTGACCCTTCACTATGAAAAGTATAGTTGCAGAGTGCGCAAGTTAGTGCCCACTCCATTCAAGAAGAGTGGTTGACAGGCTTGCTTCACCACGTGCAGGGCATTACATTGCGTGTATACCCCGAAACTTCAGGAAACGCACCATGAAACTTTGCCTTAGTCTCACCCTACTTTTGCTCTTGGCTGCGCAAGCGCTGCCCCAACCTCCACAAACTCAGTGGAGTCACACGTATGGCGGGTACAACGAGGAGTGGCTTCAGGCCGCGCAGCAAACTGCTGATGGCGGTTATATACTGGCGGGTCACACACACTCGTATGGAGCGGGCGGCGCCGATTTTTGGATCGTTAAGACAGATGCCCAAGGCACCAGTCAGTGGACCCGCACCTTTGGCGGAGCTGGCTTGGATGAGTGCTGGGCGATTCAGCAGACCTTCGATGGCGGATATGTCCTCGCTGGCATGACGTCATCGTACGGGGCAGGAAGCAACGACTTTTGGCTGATTAAGACGGATGCTGACGGCCTCATGCAGTGGAATCACACCTATGGTGGCAACAACGACGATGGCGCAAAGTCCGTTGAGCAGACGCCGGATGGCGGCTATATCGTCGCGGGGTACACCCATTCGTATGGCAGCGGCGGCGGTGACGTATGGCTTGTCAAGACGGATGCCGTCGGCACCATGCAGTGGAATCGCGCCTATGGTGGCTACAACGAGGACGAGTGCCATGCCGTTCATGCCATGCCGGATGGCTATGCCTTGGGCGGATTCACATTGTCGTATGGCGCAGGCATGGATGATTTCTGGCTGATCAAGACCGACCTCTCAGGGAACATGGTTTGGAACCATGTTTATGGCGGTTCAGCGTCTGAGAGATGCTGGGATATGAAGCCTACACGGGACGGCGGCTTTATCATGACCGGTGAGAGCATGTCCTTCACCAGTGGCGCGAAGGATTTCTGGCTGGTGAAGACTGATCCGTCGGGCCTTATGCAGTGGCAGAGACATTTTGGCGGCGGTGTCAATGAATGGGCCACGTCGGTCATCGAACCAGCCAACGGCGGTTATGCGGTCGGTGGTTGGACGCAAAGTTACGGTGGTGGCGACCTCGATATGTGGCTGGTCCGGACAGACTATAATGGCTCTATGCTCTGGAACCGCTTCTACGGCGGCTACGGTCAGGACGAAATCCAGGCGCTCCAGCAGACATCGGATGGCGGATATATGTTGGCTGGCTGGACATACTCCTATGGCGCAGGCAGCGGCGACCTATGGCTTGTAAAGCTTGCCGCCGATCAGACCCTTCCCGTGGAACTGTCGGCGTTTGATGCGGTGGTCGTAGGCAGTGCGGTGGATGTGCGCTTCAGCACGGCGTCGGAGACCGATGTGGCCTCCTTTGAAATCTGGCGCGGCGAAGCGGCGGACGGCCCGTTCAGCAAGCTGACGGATTTGGCGTCGCAGGGGAATTCCACCACGCAGCAGAATTATCACTTCACCGATCAGACGGTCGCGGAAGGCCAGACCTACTGGTATTACCTGGTGAACGTGGATGCCAATGGCGCGCGCACCGAACACCGCGAGCAGATAGCTTCGGCGACGGTGCAGGGTGCGGCGGTGATCAGCGAGTACTCCCTCAGCGCCTATCCCAATCCCTTCAATCCCAACACCTCTTTGACTTTCACGCTGCCGGAAGCGTCGCGGGTGAACCTTTCGGTGTTTGACTGCACGGGCCGTCTGGTATCGGATCTGGCCAATGCCAGCTTTGCCGCCGGAGAGCATCGCCTGAATTTCAACGGCGCCAATCTGCCTACGGGCGTTTATCTGGTCCGTTTGAATGCCGGAACGACCGTGCTCACGCACAAGCTGTTGCTGGTCAAGTAGCGTCTTTTTCGCAGCAAATCGTAACGCGCAGAAGAGCGAGCCGCAAGGTTCGCTCTTTTTTTTGGGCCTGTTTTCGGTGGCAAAGAGTGGCAGTTTAGCGTGTTAGGTCCGCGTCTTAACAGGAAAATGTTTTTGTACCAAACGAACCCCGTTACTTTAGGAAAATGCTGAAATTCACCCCCATCTAACTTCCCCCACAACGTGGGGGAAGGACTTCAGCCTGCTGCGGGGGATGAAGCTTGAGCGTTGCCGCGGACCTATGCTTCGCCGCGGCATGCGTCTGGGGATTTCGCATGCCCGGCTAAGGCAGGAGGATGCGGGGCTCCTTTCTTCCCCTCATACCCACTAGCCAGCATGCTCCGGCGTGCTGATCCATGGCCACACTAACGCCCAGCGGGGCAGGCCCCTATCCCCAGCCCTTTCCC